>JBBQDN010000002.1:0-202613 GCA_038319685.1 Saccharimonadales bacterium (SeqCode) | reverse complement strand
ATTCAGGCGATTGGGCTTAAGAACTCGACGTTTATGAAGACGGGCGGTCCATTCACGACGGCGAACGACCTGACGCTACTTGTCGGCATGCTGCAAGCCCAACAGAACTTTTCCGCGACGAATCGGCAGAGACTCATCAGTGCGATGACGGCGAACGTGTACCGCAAGGGCATACCTGCGGGTGTAAATGGCACCGTAGCGGACAAAGTCGGGTTCATGGATAACTTGTTGCACGATGCGGCGATTGTGTATAGTCCCAGCGGCACGTATGTGCTCGCCATCATGACCGAGGGCAGCTCGTGGGCTACAATCGCTGATTTAGCCAAACAGATTGACGCACTTCACGCCCAGTAGTGTTTACACCTTAGGTAATATACGGTAAAATACCTGATGTATCTACGTGCCTTAGCAGTGCGTAGACGCACCTAAGTTTAATATATTCCGGCATAGCTCTTCGCTGTACAGCGAAGGTTGAGCGCGTAATAAACAAATATATTCCGGCATAGCTCAGTGGTAGAGCGGATCGCTGTTAACGATTAGGTCGCTGGTTCGAGCCCAGCTGCCGGAGCCAAGACAAGATATTTGAGCAAAAGTCTAGTGAGTAGTTACGCTGGACTTTTTGTTACTTTAAACCTAGTGCAATCAAACCTGGTTCAGTCATTTCGCCAGTTTCGATAAGCATTTGTGCATGGTCTAGGTTCCGCTTTGATGTAGTACCTTTTGTTCTGCGCTGAGTAAACTTTTGATAGTACGAAATATCATCACCTTTATGTCTTAGACTTTCACTCCAACCAAAACATAGTCCTTGGTCGAGTAAATCTTCAAATGACACAGAAGTATGATTGCTTCCGACCTTAAAAACACGTACCCATATTCCAGATGATGTTGAGTGGTTAGTTCCCAGCCACTTGCGCAGCGCATTCTTCGTATCGAACTCGACTAAGGGAAGTCCCAGGTATTCATTCATGTTAAATAGTATAACGTAATTCCGTGACCTGCATGCTGAGCCATGAAAAAAGCCTCAGTCCATTTGGATTCAGGCTTTTTTCTATGCACTTTTTCCAAACAGATCATGCTTTATTTCGTCTCGCTCGCGCTGCGTATCCTCGTAATCAGTCACAAACTCTATGTACTTATCTCGACTATCAAAGACTTCTAGGATAGGAGCGGGATTGATCCAGTCTCGACTGGGCTGTATGTAATCTCTGTAGCTACTGTGTGGCCACGTACGATATTGGCTATGGTTGAGGTGTATATATCGAGAGATGTGCATTAACTGTGAGTCTTCGAGTATAATGACCGCCTTAAACGTCGACTCAAACAGCGGACCCCGACGACTATGCCTACGATTAAAGTACATCGTATACGCCGTCAGTACGCTCGTCATTAATTCCCGGACTCCAGATTCCGTAGATTGGTACAGCAGCAGGTGAAAGTGGTTTCCCATTAGGCAATATGCATTTAGCTGCACATCGGCAGAATAATTTCGATAGGTCTTGCCGCCCATATCGTTCGACGGTTCGTTACCCAAGTGCCGCCCTAACAAACTCTCAAAGTAGCAGTAATCCTGCTCGTCTAGGAATATCTTTGAGAGATTTACCCCGCGATTAAATACGTGGTAATAGTGGTTAGTTACATAAATCTTTACTATATGGCGAGTCGGCATGGTTATATTATACAACTATATGCAAAAGATAAGGTGTAACCTTATGACCAACTATATGCAAAAGATAAGGTGTAACCTTATGACCAAGGTGTAACCTTATGACCAGACCAACCCCCCCTCTAAAATAAAAAGTCATAAGTTTTAAAAACGAGTTCTCTCTGTTATTGCGTTATGAACAATATTAAATAGTTTATTTTTTACTATCAATAAACTAAACGCGCAGGCTTGGCAAATTATACAAGCGTCTTACACGAACATTCTAGTTTAAGAAGTTACGCGTACTAACGCTATAATAAATACAGATATGAAAGAAACGACAATATTTTATTCATGGCAATCTGATAACTCAAAGACTCGGAGTTATGTTGAGAATGCACTAAAAAAAGCCGTAGCAAGCCTTGCAGATAACCCTAGTATCGAGACTGCTCCACGCATCGACAAAGATACGCAAAACGTTGCAGGGGCTGTCCATATTGTCGACACCATCAAAAAGAAGATAGATGAATGCGGCATTTTTCTTGCCGACGTATCGCTTGTTGATAGTGCAGCTTCTGGGCGAGCTATTGTGAACCAAAATGTCATGTTTGAACTTGGATATGCAATAGGTAAGCACAGTGAGAGCAGGGTCATTATGGTGGCTAACACAGACTTGGGAGACATAAAAAATCTTCCTTTTGATATCTCTCATCATAGAGTCATTCAGTTTTCTCCATCCGCTGACCCCAAAGCTACAAAACTTCAGGCTTCACTAGAATCTGCTATTAATATTCATCTACAAGCATTAGCCGTGCAAAATAAAGAATCATTAGTAACTTCGGAAAAGGAGAAGCTACTTACTGCTATAGATAACGGTAAGCCAACTAGGACTCTTGCAAAGAAATATTTTGATGATGCGTATAGCCAGTTCCTAGGCTTGTCTCCAGGTAGGTACAAGGATGGTAACCTCCAACATTATGCCTCAGAAGTCTTCGGGGCATACGAGAAAACGAAACATCTTGCACTTGAACTACACGAAGTATTTGAGACGGCAGCAGAACATAAAAAAGAAGACGTACTATTACAGGCTTATAAATCCATTCAGATTGTATCGCAGTACTACGATGTTATGCCAGAAGATGGTGGACGTTTAAGTGAAGTGTCAAAGGACTACTACATACTTGTCGTAAATGAGATAGTCTCACTGCTACTTGGAAGTATTGCTCACGAAAAACTTTGGGGACTCATGCAAGATATCGCCTCTACAAAGATAAATCGTGCAGACATGTACGAGGAAACGAGAACGCTGGACAGGCTATACGGATATCCTAGCAATCTGCTCAATTATTACAAGGAGCTAAAGAGCGTAAATTATACGATACCCATGACCCCTTTAATAGAAGAACGCTTTAGTGATAACAGGGATACGCTCCAGACTTATTTAGACGGGAATATGCTGCGTTATTTCCTTGTGAACAGCTTTCCGTGGACAGTGGGATTATTGCTTGGCAGCTCATGGACTAAATACGTTCCCGAATTCTTCGCCGGGTTTAAGAAAGTGTCGTTCGTGAATGCAATGATGAAAGTCACAGGCGAAAAAACGATTGAGGAATTCCGCACGAATATATGGAAACAGGCATCCGCAAACCTTGCAGACTGGAGCTACTCAAACGACAATCTACTGCCAGCACTTAAGTTTACAGGCATAGAGACAGAGGCTGACATAGCAAAAAACCAGCAAGTAGTTTCGGTATGAGTATTGAGAAAATGAAGCCTCATAAAAATATTGGACTACATCCGACTAATGCACTTAAGATAGCGCTAAAGCTGTTCGACAATAAGCAAACTGTTGAAGAAAAAGTAAAGTTACTTTTAAATAATCGCCCAGTTAGCAATTTGGAGTCTGTTGATACACCAAAAGATTTTGCAAGTGGTAAAACAATCGATATTAATGCAGGCGAGTTACTTGGCATAGGCAGTGTTGCAACTTATTACAACTGGATGAGCGAAGAAGCTGGGAGCGGTAATACATATCAAGCAGTAGTTGGCATTGAGGATGTTGGTAAAAACCAAATCGAAAGTCAGCTTTCAGATGGAGCTGTGTACCACGACCAAGCCAATCAGAAGATATTAGCACAGCAAGTCATGGCTCAAGGCTACTATCCTGACAAATGGATTACCAGCCAAGATGTTATTGATGCGGTGAAAAAGAAGTGTGATGAACGAGACAATTATCACGAGAACTGCATACTGATTGTTAACGTTTTTGGAGACAAGGTTAACGTTGACCCTAAAGAAATCTATGACGAGATAAGCAAGTTCCCTAAGCAGTTTACCGATACTTATATGGTAGTCTATGGTTTGCCATCACTAAAGATGGCTCATGTCAGCTTTATAAGCGAGCCTGATGCACGTGGCTTAGCTATTCAATTGAAAAGACACGAGTATGAAGATATTTGGCGCTTCAACAAGGTAAGCTGAGCAGTCGTTTATATATAACTCTCGATGTCGGCTTTTAATAGGCAGGTGGAATTGAAACTAAATATGTTACTTGTGAGATAATTAGCTTATGAAAAATATCATTATTGGTGGCACACACGGTTTAGGTTATGAGATTGCAAAAACGCTGCGAGCATCAGGTGAGGATACTTTTGTCGTAGGACGTTCCTATGAAGAAGCCGAGCATGGTGAGGGGCTGAAAGTAGACCTCTCAAAATTAGAAGAAGCCAAAGAACTTGCCGATGCCATTAAGGAGCTTGGAGCAACTGCTATCAATTTCTACTGGGTATCTGGCTACGGTTATAATGGTGACTTCGCCGAACAAGAGTCTCCCGAGAACATGGCGGCGGTCAACTTTGGAAACGTAATACCAGCAGCACAGCAAGCATTTATGAGTATGCTTGCGCTAGAGGAAGTTAGCCACTTTGTCGTAGTAAGCTCCACTACTGGCTATAAAGCACGCACCGACGAAGCAGTTTACGCAGGTACGAAACACGCCCAAGTAGGGTTTACACGCAGTCTGGGATTAGAAGCCGAAAGATTACAATCAAACGTCAAAGTAGCTCTATTTATGCCAGGTGGGATGCAAACACCATTTTGGGATGGTAATCGTCCTGGGGTGTTTGATGAGTTCCTCGACCCTGCAAAAGTGGCCGAACACATGGTTACTGTTGCTCAAGGGCAAGGTGCTACTTTCTACGAAGAAGTTATTGAGCGCGGAAGCCTTTAATTTTGGCGAGGTAGCGGTCTAGCTAATTGCAAAATCCTGCTTTATCAAGGTTATAACTTCCCGTATCGTGGGGAGCCAAGTGTTTGTAGGTTGATGTAGTACGAGAATGAAGTTGTTGATGTAATGTATCGACAACTTCTTTTGTATGGAGGCCATATTCGATTTCTCGGTGACAATTGGCGCACACTAAGATACACTTTTTGATCTCAGTTTCAATCGCTACCCATGAATGTGAAAACCCACCACCACTAATTGCGAATGATTTTGTTGTTGGATCGACATGATGAAAATCCAGCACGCCTGGGTGTTTATTGTAACCACATAGCATACAGCAACTACCCATCGATTCGATTGCTCGTAGTTTTAAAACTCGTCGTCGTTTCGTAACGGCTAGTTTGAAATATTTTTTGCGTACGTACGTATAATGAACATGATGGAAGAACATATATGTATAGAACAGGTCTTGGCTGGCGACCGAGACAGTTTTCGGCCCTTGGTGGAGCGGTATCATCGCGGGTTGGTGATTCACTGTGATCAATTGCTGCATGATTATCAAGAAGCTGAGGATATAGCTCAGGAAGCTTTTTGTCAGGCGTTTGTCAAGTTAGCTGACTATGATCCAGATAAAGCACGTTTTTCAACTTGGCTTTATCGGATCGCAACCAATAAAGCACTTGATAGGTTGCGTCGTACTCATCGTCAGCTGGCAGTCGAAGATATTGAATTAGTTGCAGAAATGACCATGCCTCGTGAAATCGAGGATGATGAGAAACGGGCACTGCGTCAAGCCGTGTTACGACTGACACCACCAGAATATCGTCAGGTGGTCGAGGCTTATTTCTGGCAAGGTAAGTCATATGCGGTTATTGCTGATGAGTTACATGTGCCACAGGCAACGGTCGGTACATGGATGCATCGTGCCAAAGTACAGCTACGAAAGGAGTTATTATGAAACATCCAACTATCGAACAGTTATTGATTGCCTGTATCGACCCGTCATCGCACGACGACGTGTATGTCGACCGTGTCATGCAGTCGCTACCACTTAGTCCTGAAATATTTTCGCGCCAGCTGCGTATAGTGAATGATCAACAACAAAAGAAAGGATCATTTATGTTAAAGCTTCGAACATTACCGTTGCCACTTCTCGCACTCGTCATAGCGGGATCAGTGCTCCTATTAGGAGGTACTGCCTACGCAGCCTACACCTACCTATGGAAACCAGCGCATATCAACGTTGGTAGTCAAACGAAGGGAAGTGATGGTCACACCCGGACGGTGGTCGCACTGACTGATTGTGCATTGATACCACAGGATCGTATGACCATAGAGACAAAGCGCAACGTTAATTTAGATCCTGTTGCGATCAAATCTCGCGTGCAGGCGCAGTGTGAACTCAACGCTATCGAAGTATATATGAGTAGCTTACCTCAATCGGGTGACCCAACTTTAGAGGGTTACGCTATGCAACCATGCATTATGAAGATGCCCGATCATATCGGGACAACAATCCAAACCCCAGCTTGTAGTGTCATCCCCACCAGAGACTACATGATTGATTCAAAAACGAAATACATCAAAAATGGCATAGAGGTTGATGCTAGAGCGATCAAACCAGGGTCGACCATTACTGTATTGGCATATGACTATTCTGAATATGATGCAGTTTCGACGCGCATTGTCACGACACATCGTAGGGCCGCCGCAATCATAGAACTATCACTACCGGTCGACGACTATATGTATGTTGGCGGAAGTATCGCGTATCGTATAGAATGTCTTAATAACACCAGTGAAACTTGTCTTTCGTACATTGCAAGCGCCGGTGTATACATGCGAACTGACTTGCCTGATGGCGTGCGAATAGCACAATACGAGGGACGTGTCACAAATATACATAATGATACAGTGACGCTAAAGACGTCATCTAACAGAATAGTCAATTTGACCATGCCGGCAGGTACACTGGCTCAGTACGCTGCGAATTCGCGGGATAGATTATCGGTTTCCGTCGGAGATATGATGCAATTGATGGCGGTAACACCCGCAAATAGCAACAAGTCTGATTTTCAACCAACCGATATTTCATATGTGCTGCTGGTCACCGATATCGATGCCAAGACAAGGGTTGTGAGCAAATACTGATCGAGTGCAGGTTAATGAACTGTTCGTTATATGATTTCTGATTTGTAAAACAATGATCTATACTGATGAATAGTATGTGGGCCAACAAGAAACAAACCGGTTTTACGATTGTCGAACTTCTGATTGTTATTGTGGTGGTCGGAATCCTCGCGGCAATTGTTATTGTTGCGTACAATGGTTTACAAAAAAGAGCGCAGCTGGCAAGTTTGCAGAGTGAAACACATTCAAACATGACAAAGCTGGAAATATACCAGGCAGATTATGATACATACCCAGTGTCAATTACTGACTGCCCTGCGCCGGCGGCAACAAACATCTGCCTTATACCCGCGAGTAACGAATCATATAGTTATAAATCAAATCTGGTCGGCGGAACAAGTTCGATGAATAACCTCATCTCGTCTTATGATTTAACAATCCTTGGGAGTAGCCAGTTTTTGTTCACGTCGTCAGCAGAAAAAACTGGCTACAATGAGTTTACACAGTACGTAGATCTAGCGCCGATTATTGATCGGTATGGCCTGGTAAAATACCAGATAAGTTTTGATATAAAATCAGCAAACATTGCAAGTAAATCAACGACGCAGGTCTATTTTCAAAACGGAAGTGGCACACGGTATGGTAACTTGGGAGTCAACGTCAATGTCACGACGTCCTACACGCACCAAGTGCTAACGTTTACGCCAACTATGAGTAACAGCGCACTGACCGCATCAATACTTGCTTTTTATGGGACGTATACTACAGGTAATATATCGACGGTTAAGAATCTCCAGGTTCAGTTGGCACCGTAACGCGCAATCGACTATCGTTATGTAAAAACGGCACCAGGCACGACTACTACTTATTTGGTATAATAAAACAATGACCTCAATGAAACTTATTATAGATGTCCGTGAACCAGCCGAATACGAATCAGGACATGTTGAAGGTGCGATTAATATGCCGCCGTCAGAACTTATGTCGGGTGCTTTGCAGCTAAAGGATGTCGCCAAAGACACCGAGTTGATTGTGTACTGTTTGTCCGGTAGCAGGTCGAACGTGTCGATTCAGATTTTGAAACAAATGGGATTTACCAATTTAGTTAATGGTATTAATGCCATCCATGTTACAAAAAAATATCGATAGTATTACTCTGTTGTCATTTGTACTATTCGGCACAAGAAACACGGTTCCGGGGATAATGCTGAGAACCGATGAGTATGATAATATTTAAATATGAGAATTATGAATGATAAACGCATACAAACCTTAAGAACATGGAACATAGTTGCAGGTTTTTTTCACCTGATATCGATGATTGCCGTGTTGGCATTATCGAACACGTTTTCGCTTCCTGTCACCGCGACATATATGACGGGCCCACCGGGATCGCGATTTACTGACCCAATACTACTGTTTAGCAACAATGTTAGTTACACGATAGCGTTATTTTTGGGACTGTCTGCACTATTTCACTTCATTGTTTCGACGAGAAGGTTTTTCCCGATATATCGTGAGGGACTAAAAAATAGTCGCAATATATTTCGTTGGGTAGAATATTCACTTAGTTCATCTATTATGATTTTTTTGATTGCACAGCTCAATGGTATCAGTGATTATGCTGCACTGCTTGCGATATTCGGCGTTAATGTATCAATGATATTATTTGGCTGGTTACAAGAGAAATATACAAAACCTGGTGATGGCAAATTCTTGCCATTTATCTTTGGGTGTATTGCCGGTATTATTCCGTGGGTTATATTTGCTGTTCAGTTACTCACACCAGGTGGGCCAGAAGGCACCACAGCACCTGGATTTGTCTATGCGATCGTTATTTCACTATTTTTGTTCTTTAACTCGTTTGCTTTTGTCCAGTATAAACAGTATAGGGCTAAGGGCATGTGGGCAAACTATCTTGTGGGCGAGAAGGCCTATATTATACTGAGCTTTGTGGCTAAGTCGCTTCTTGCATGGCAAATATTTGCCGCAACACTTGTCTGATAATGTGTTTTAATAGCCACTAAAGCTATCAATTTTTATATCATTTATGTCGACGCCAGAATCTATCAGGAGGTGTTCTGTTGTTTCAACCATTCCCTCGGGACCGGCAATATAAAAGGACCGATGAGGGGAAGATATAGCTGACAATATAGCCTTTTTGCGGTCTTTCATTTTTAATTCACTGGTAACAATATATGTAATATTCAATCCTGGCAGATCACGTCGCCACGAATCGAATTCATTTTTAAATATAAACTCAGGAGTTTGATGTAGGTAAATAAGTGTCACGATATCCTTGCTTCCTAACGATACCATTTCTCTTACCATACTTCTAAATGGCGCAATGCCAACACCGCCCGCTATCAACATGCTTGGTTTATTGGGTTTTAACGTAAATTTATAGTCGTTGCCATATTGAATGATCGTTACTTCTGCACCGGGTTTGATAGTAGCGAGCTGTTTTTTCATCTCACTCACGCCGTCTTTGAATGTAATCATTAGGTCGGGTTCGGTAGGCGATGATGACAAAGAATACGTTATTCCTCCTTTTAGAATTTGATTATTACATTGAATATCTATCCAGTCACCCGAACTATAATGAAACCCTATTGGGCGATTAAAAATAATACTCCTATAGCCAGGTGTTTCGAGTAAGATCTTTTTTACGACGATAGTAATATGCGTGTTATGGTGAACCATTCGTTATCCATCATAGCAGACCATATGTGGGCATTTGTATTAATACCCCAGGGGGGTATATACTAACAACATGATTGCTGATATCAAAAAACGTTCATTACATCGTGCCAAGATCATCGAAGGACAAATGCGTGGCATCCAAAAGATGATAGAAAACGAAGAGTATTGCATGGATATCATCACACAGAGCCTGGCAGTACAAAAATCGCTTGGTTCACTCAATAAACTTGTTTTAGAGAACCATTTTCGAACTCATGTGAAAGATATGTTTGTTGCTGGAGAAGTAGATAAAGCCGTCGAAGAACTGCTTTTAGTCTATGAACTTGCCAAAGTCAGGAGCAAATAATGGACCATAGTAGCCACGATCATACTGGGCACGACAAACCCGCTGGACATAATCCTGATATGTTCAAGAAAAAGTTCTGGCTAAGCCTTTTGCTGACTATTCCTGTGCTGCTATATTCGCCGACTATTCAGGAATTACTGCACTTCATGGCGCCAACCTTTACAGGCAGTAGCCTTATTCCCCCAGTGTTTGGAACTATTATTTTTATATATGGTGGCCTAGTATTCCTTCGAGGTGCAAAATCAGAACTTGTTGCAAAACAGCCCGGCATGATGACCCTTATATCAATGGCGATTACAGTTGCTTTGTTCTATAGTATTGCCGTCACATTTGGACTCGAAGGCATGAGTTTTTGGTGGGAACTGGCTACTCTTATTACCATCATGCTGCTCGGTCACTGGCTAGAGATGGCATCGATTATGAACGCGCAGGGTGCTCTGAAAGAACTTGCCAAACTACTTCCAGATGAAGCCGAACTTATAACTTCGAGTGGCACAAAAACCGTTTCCGTAGCCGAGCTAAAAGTTGGCGACAAAGTACTCGT
This sequence comes from Saccharimonadales bacterium (SeqCode), assembly GCA_038319685.1. Taxonomy (GTDB): domain Bacteria; phylum Patescibacteriota; class Saccharimonadia; order Saccharimonadales; family Saccharimonadaceae; genus UBA6022. The sequence goes on along the minus strand of JBBQDN010000002.1, from coordinate 192,025 downwards.
TCGACCTGGCGCAAATATTCCCGTTGATGGCGAAGTCATAAAGGGTGAATCAAGTGTCAACGAATCAATGCTTACTGGGGAATCTAGATCGGTAAGTAAGGTGGTGAAGTCACTTCTGATCGGAGGAACGATGAATGGTAGTGGTGCGCTCACCATGAAAGTCACTAGAATCGGTGACGATACTGCGCTAGCTGGAATCATGAAGTTAGTCGCCGATGCCCAAAACAGTAAATCGAAAACACAGGTACTTGCGGATAGGGCGGCTTATTATTTAACATTTGTCGCGCTCGGGGCTGCAATTGTCACTTTGGTGACATGGACATTATTTAGTGATCAATCAACCTCGTTTATTATCGAAAGAGTGGTGACGGTACTTGTTATAGCATGCCCTCACGCGCTTGGTCTGGCTATTCCACTGGTGACTGCCATATCAACTTCCCTGGCTGCTAAAAATGGTTTATTGGTACGTGAGCGCATGGCGCTTGAAGCCGCCCGCAACATTGATGTCGTATTGTTCGACAAAACAGGAACACTGACAAAAGGTGAACAGGGTGTCGTGGATATTGTCGCCACGGGAAACAAAAATATATTGTTGTCTTTGGCTGCTTCTGTTGAAAACGAATCGGAACATCCTATCGCCAAAGCAATCGTGCGATATGTGAAAGATAAAAAGCTGAAAATCGCTGAAGCTAAAAAGTTTTCGGCTCTGTCGGGTCGAGGCGCAACAGCACTTGTAAACGGCAAAACTATACATATTGGAGGCCCGAAATTACTTGAGGAACTAGACGTAGAACTACCTGCTGCGACTAAAAATGCCGCTCATTCTGCCCAGAATGAAGGCAAAACAACCGTGTATGTCATTCAAAACAAGACAGTGCTTGGCGCGATAATGTTGGCTGATGTTATTCGTCCAGAATCCAAAGAAGCCGTTAGATCACTACAAGCAAGAGGTATGCGAGTTGCAATGCTCACCGGTGATGCCGAAGGCGTCGCTGCATGGGTGGCTAGCGAGCTGGGCATAAAAGAATATTTTGCAGATGTTTTGCCCGAAAACAAAGCTTTGGTTGTAAAGAAACTACAAGCTGATGGCAGTAAGGTGGCTATGGTTGGCGATGGAGTCAATGATGCGCCAGCACTCACACAGGCCAATGTCGGCATTGCGATTGGTGCAGGAACCGATGTAGCTATTGAATCTGCGGGAATCGTACTGGCGAGTAGTGATCCTCGTGGCGTGGAAAGTATTGTGACGCTTTCGAAAGCAACGTATAGCAAAATGATTCAAAACCTCGCATGGGCAACTGGCTACAACGCCCTGGCTATTCCACTCGCTGCTGGTGTTACCTACGGATTTGGCTTTGTGTTGTCTCCCGCCATTGGTGCGGTGCTCATGTCATTATCGACGATTGTTGTCGCGGTCAACGCCCAGTTCCTGCGCAAGTTGAAGCTTGGACAATCATTAATAAAGGAGAAATTATGAAAAATAAATCAAGTATAGTAATCGTCGCTATTGTCGCTATTGTCGCAATTGCTGGTTTTAGTGTGTATGTAATTGGCCGTAACAACAATAGTGGGATGATGGATGGTGGTAACAAAGAGTACCAAAGTATGGTTTCTGCAAATAAAGATTCAAGCGACTACAAGATGTTTAGTGATGTTACGGGCGAGGACTATGACCGTCTGTTCCTAGCAAACATGATCGCCCATCATCAGGGTGCGGTAGACATGGCAAATCTTGCACTGACTAACGCCAAGCACCAAGAGGTGAAAGATTTAGCAACCGCAATCGTGTCTGCTCAGACAAAAGAGATGAATGATATGTCGTCTTGGCAGAAATCTTGGAACTATTCCGCCAGCAGTGGTGAAATGATGATGGATCATTCGTCGATGGGTATGATGGATACTAACGTAGGTATGATGAATGCGTTAGGTGGTAAAACTGGTGATGAATTTGACCGAGCATTCCTTACCCAGATGATACTGCACCACCAGTCCGCAATAAATATGGCTTCGCTTGGGACCGCTAACGCCTATCACCAAGAAGTAAAAGACCTCACTAAAGCAATTATGACTGCGCAAAGTAAAGAGATTTTTCAAATGCGACAATGGCAAAAAACTTGGGGATACGCTAACTAAGTTCAAAAAACCAAAATGTAGTTAAAATTACTATATTCAGTTACAGAAACATACCCTCTGTGTATACCGGTTATGGTAGTATGGTAACAGATGAAAGTACGTACACATGCAGCCTAAGGGAAATAGGCCGGTTGTCATAAGTTTTAGACTCGAACATTTGTTAGGGTGGACTATTACGTTTGTACTGTGTCTGATACCTGTTATTTTATGGCTCAAGATTCACCCCCTTGATACTATTCATGGGGCAGAGCTGCTTGCAATCGGTCGCGTTACGGGACTTGTTGGGATGGTGATGTACGCGCTTAACCTGATTTATTCAACTCGCCTACGGTTTTTGGAATATTTTTTTGGTGGGTTGAACCGTGTCTATATTGCGCATCATCTATTAGGTGGCCTTGCATTGATTTTTTTGTCATTACACCCGCTTTTTTTGGCGCTTCGCTACGTGAATACTTCGATTAAACAAGCGGCACTGATGTTGCTGCCAAATGGGCTCCTGCCTATCGATGCCCTGTTTAATACGCAACATGTTTATCATGGGCTCGTACTTGAACAGTGGGCAATATTTTTTGGTATCATTGCTTTTTGGGGAATGGTTGGATTACTTCTAGTGACGTTTTTCGTCAAGTTACCTTACAGAATTTGGCTTATAACACATAAATTTCTCGGGCCAGCATTTTTTATCGCAGGGCTACACGTCCTGTTTATAAATAGTGATACATCAACCGATATGGTGATGAAATATTATATTTTATCACTTACGATACTAGGTATCATTGCCTTTACCTATAAAACATTACTCGGTAATATATTTATTCGCCGCTATTCGTACTTGGTGAAAAATGTTGCGACATTCGAGGGTGATGTCGTACAGATTTCGATGGAACCACGTGATAACACCAAACTGATGAGTTACAAACCAGGTCAATTTGTATACATAAAATTTACGAGTGATACGTCAAATACCGTACGCAGTGAATGGCACCCGTTTTCAATATCGTCACATCCTGGTTCTGATCAGCTGCAGCTGACAGTAAAGGGATTAGGAGATTATACAAAAACACTTCATCAATTAGAAGCTGGTTCGATTGCTGAAATCGAAGGCGCTTACGGCCGATTTTCGTACAAAAACTTTAAAAATAAAAATCAGATCTGGATAGCCGGAGGTATTGGGATTACTCCATTCCTCTCGATGGCACTGAGTTTGCCAGAAACTGATGACTATCATATTGATTTGTACTATTCAGTCAAAAGTCGCGGTGAGCTTATTGATTTTCAAAAACTTGCTAATACGTCGTTTATGCGACACGGTAATTTTACGGTATATGCGTTTATCGGCGATGAGCAAAATGGATTTTTGGGTATTGACTACATCGAGCAGCACAGCGAAGGGTTAGCCGGAAAAGATTTCTTTATCTGTGGTCCGCCACCGATGATGCAATCACTCCGATCGCAACTCAAGGCGAAATCAGTACCCGGTGCGAGGATACATAGTGAAGAATTTGCGATGTCATAGTAGAATTAAATGATAAAGGTGGAGAATATAGTACATGTGGCTTAAGAAACTTGTGGGTGTAGTGATGATCGTAACATGCCTTGGTATGATCGCGATTGTTGTTGTTGGTGTTTTTTCTCCAGACAAGCAAGTGGCCGCTAGTCTTGACGTGACTGTTGCCATTCAACCGAAGGTCAAGCCACCGACTGTTACTATTTCAGCAAACCCGGGTTCGGTAGCTGTAGGTAGTTACAGTGCACTGACATGGTCATCAACGGCAAACCCTGAATTTTGTACTGCAACGGGAAGCTGGTTAGGTAAAAAGACTCCATACGGCGCAGAAAGTACTGGGCGAGTAACGAAAATAGGGACATTAAAGTATGTCATTGATTGTACGAATGCCGGGGGTACTGCATCTGCTTCGGTGTCTGTAGTGGTGGTTGCGGCTGACGTCGTCCCGTCGGCTCAGGCGCCGCAAACAGGCACCAGTAGTACCTCTACAACAACCGCAGCTTATTGTGGCGGGCGTATTCCTTGCTATAGTGCGAGTGAAGTGGCGACGCATAACGGATCCGGTAACTGTTGGGGTTGGAACGGCGACCGGGTTATCAACATTAGTGGTTTTGACCTAGGGTTTCACAAAGCAAAGACAGGTATTAGTACGATCGAAGTAAGTCAGGTGTGTGGCCGTGACCTTGCCCCTTCACTCCGTGGTGATGTGTCGGCTGGGGGTCAAACCAGAGATCATAATCAGTCAACTAAATCAAATTCAGATAGAAACGAAATATCGTATTTTGTCGGCTATTACGACGGGAATAAAAAATAGGAATTATCATGAATAAGACACTCAGAACACTCTCGCCAAAACTAATGCTTTATGGGGCAGCGGTACTGCTAGTAATCGCTATCGTGCTCCTAGGAATCACGATGAATATACAAAAAAGTAATGCGGCACTTATTCACACACGTCCAAGTACTTCGTATGCCGTCAATCAGCAAATTCACTCTGGAAATGTGATTATGTCAGTGCAAAGTGTCAAGTTTGAACAGGGTAAAAAGCCATTTATCGCTCCTGCTGGTAAACAGTATGCCATTATTGATTTCTGGATTAAAAATATTTCTGACGCACCGATTCAAGCGCTACCGAGTAACGATACATATATGAAAAACGTAACGGGGGATGTCAGTTATTTGTCACCGTTTCCGCTTGAAAAAGCTTTTCGCGCTGGTGAGATTGCACCAGGTGAAGCAATTCACGGAGATCTTAGCTATCTTGTCGATACATCGGGGACGGTCAAATTGTTTGTCGATGCAAAATGGAGCGGGATAGTCGTACCAATTTTAATACAAGGTACGGAGGGGTAGTATGCAGGGTCAGCAAGAAGAAAAATCTTTCATGGAACTCGAACCGGTTGTTATACAGGTCAAACAACCGAGTATCGGCCTGTTCAAGTATATGCCGAAACTGCCACATTTTGGTCCTAGAGGCACAAAGATACTAATCGCTGCGTCGGCTATTGTGATTAGCTTGACATTGGTTGGGTTTGTCGCTATTTCTGCACTTATTGGTAATGATGGCTTCCGAGCTTCGCACGGGTTGAACGTCAACCCACAGGATAAGCCGCTTCCGCAAACATCCGGTACGACAACGAGCGACAAAGCTGCACCTGGCGGTGGCGTTGCCACTGGAGTTGGTGGTTTTACCGGTACAAATAGCCCAGTTATTACGCTTACGGCTGATCCTGCCAAGGTCATCGTGGGTGGAACGGCCACTCTAAAATGGAGTGCGACAAACAAGCCTACTTCATGTACTGCGAGCGACGACTGGACTGGGTCGAAAGAAAGCTCGGGGACGGAAAAAAGTATCGTGATGAGTAAAGTCCAGACTTATCTGTTTACGATTACCTGTAAAAACGCGACAGGCACAGGATTTTCGACCGTGAGTGTCGGCGCGAGCGCACCGACGGGCACAGGTAACGTGGCAACTCGTCCAAGCGTGACAATTGCGGCAAATCCAACCACGATGTATAAAGGTGACCAGTCAACATTGACATGGTCGGCTACCAATAGCCCGACTTCATGCGTCGCCAGCGGCGATTGGAGTGGTACGAAACCACCTACGGGCCCGCAAAGTACTGGAGCTCTTACGTCGAGTAAGGAGTACACTTATGTGCTTACTTGTACAAACAGTGCCGGAACAGGCACGGATGTGGCAACTGTGTTAGTGCGAGATCCACCGCCAGATACACCAATCGTCACGATATCATCAAACCCCGTGAGTCCAGTGGCACCTGGCCAGATCGTCACACTTTCCTGGACAACCACCAATAGCCCGACGTCATGCGTCGCCAGCGGTGATTGGTCGGGTAGTAAAGCAGGAAGCGGCACGCAAGTGGTAGGGCCCCTGAACTCAATTAGAACATATGATTTTACAATCACCTGTAGCAATAGTACCGGTGGTACCTTTGATAGCGTGGCAATAGCCGTAATACCGCCGCCGCCGACTGTTTCGCTAACAGGTAGCCCGGCCTCTATTTATACAGGTGGCAGTTCGACACTTTCCTGGACAACCACCAATAGCCCGACGTCATGCGTCGCCAGCGGCGATTGGACTGGAGCTAAATCGGCGAGCGGGTCACAAAGCACGGGCACGTTGACGACACTCAAAACATACTATTACACACTGACCTGTACAAATGCTGGCGGGACTGGATTTGCCAAAAATATTCCCGTCACGGTTACGAATCCACCAGTGCCGGTCGTAACGCTTAATGCCAACCCAACCACCATCAGTAGTGGGGGAAGTTCAACTATCTCATGGAGCGCTACCAATAGCCCGACGTCATGCGTCGCCAGCGGCGATTGGACTGGAGCTAAATCGGCGAGCGGGTCACAAAGCACGGGCACGTTGACGACAGTAAGAATCTACAATTACACACTGCAATGTTCGAACGCAGGCGGGGTGGATACAGCAAGTACGTCAGTCGATGTTTCGTCAGGCGTCCAGACAACAAAGCCGGTCGTGAATATCACAATGAACCCAACGTCAATTGGCACGGGCAGTACATCTGCTATTTCGTGGACTGCAACCAATAGTCCAACATCGTGTACCGCGACTGGTTCATGGAGTGGCGCTAAGGGATCATCAGGTAGCCAGAGTACTGGCGCGATGAACAGTGCAGGAAGCTTTACGTACAGTTTGACTTGTGTAAACGCAGCGGGTAGCACGGCTGCATCGGCTGTATTGACGGTCATCGCCGTTCCTGTCGTGTCAGTATCACTGTCACCAGCATCAATTACAACTGGCAGTGCCGCCACGATTTCGTGGAGTGCAACGAACAGCCCAACGTCATGTACTGCAGGTGGTTCATGGAGCGGGTCAAAGGCGGCATCAGGCAGCCAGAGTACTGGCGCGATGAACAGTGCAGGAAGCTTTACGTATAGCCTTAGCTGTACGAATAGCGGTGGGACTGCTAGTTCGAGCGCATCGTTAACGGTTAGTCCACCTGTTGCAGTATATTGTTCCGGGAGAACACCGTGTTACGGGCCCAATGACCTCGCAGGACATGCCAGTCCAGGTAATTGTTGGGCATGGAACAGTGATTGGGTGATTAATATTACGACTTTCCGACCAAGTCATCCTGGTGGTATCAAAAGTGGGTCGACTTCGACGATCGAGAATGCAAGCGCAGTCTGTAATCATGACCTTGCAGGCGTCCTTGCAGGATCTGCCGCAATACCAGGATATAAAGATAGTAACGGTGCGACGACCCATGGTCATGCCAGTGCAACAAAAACTAATAGTGGCAGCAGCCAGCTGTTATCGTACCGAGTTGGATATTACGACGCAACGAAACCATAATCAAGGAGCCAGTATATGAAGAACTTACTAAAACGACGTACACCTAAACACCCGACTGTAGAAGGTGAAATACAAGAAGTAAAACGTGAGTGGCGTAACTTCTTAAAATTTAACGATGAAAATCGCCTGCTTTTCGCTGCATTTATCGTCGTTCTTTGTTCGTTACTCGTCGTCAATGTTCTTTTTGTCGTGAATGCATTAACTACACATTACGAACCGACGAAAACGCAAATAAAGACAAATCAATACATAACGTCACATTACGAAGGTACGAATGGTGTGCTGAGTGCCAAAATTAGTAATGTGACCGAGAATGATAAAAAAGACAATGCTTTTACGATTGATCCATCAGAAACGATGCTTATTATGGATATCGAGATTAAAAACACGACAAATCAAATGCAACACCTCATACCTTCCACGCAGTTGTACGTACGCAGTGATGAAGGCGACTACGCACAACTGCATGCGTCGATGTATGTAGTCACACCGTTATCAGCCAAAGAGCTTGCGCCGGGTGAATCAGTAAAAGGCCAGATTTCGTTCAATGTTCCAAAACGAGTCGCGACACCACTGGTCTATATTGACACGGGGTGGGATAACTATGGCCCTGTGATTTTCGATGCACTTCATTAAATAATGCAACTCGTTTCGATCGATTCGTTTATTTCGAGTTATCTATTTACCATTTTTTTGTCGATGGATACATCCTGGCCAGCAGCAGGGGCGGCGTTTGCCTTCGGCTAGTTCCGCAGGAACTCTTGCAACGCGACGGCTTCTTGTTTCAATAAGTTTGGCGCTTTTTACCCAGCAAATCCACTCATTGCGTGCCAGTGGGGTAATGTCTTTCCACGCGACGAGCGCTGACATACTGGCGGTCAATGCCACCAGCAAATCCGCTGGCATGTCATGCACTGTTCCGGCGGGAATTTCTTGGTCGTCCATGCTGGTAGTATAACAAGCATTGTCGAATAATGTACGTCCGTCCGGTATGAAGGCATCCGAAAATCATTGAAAATCCCATACTCCTTATGCTATGATATAGCGAGTAAGAATAGGTAATAGGAGAAGTAACCATGGATGGGGGACCATTTCGTGTGCCACGACCGGCAGACAGGAGTAACATGGGAAGACCCGAGCCGACACGTCGGCAGTCAGAAGATCCACGGCAATCAGCAGTGGAGCCTAAAACCATATACCGAGCACCTTTACCACAACGCATCGTTAACGAAAAGAAGTCATTGAAACGGTTTGTTCTACCTGTCGCCGTGGGTATCGTTGTTATTGTCCTTGGTGTTGTCGGTGCGCTTGCATGGTCGAACATGCAAAATACTGGGACACCAATCGACAGTAGTAAATACCAGGCAGTGTTCTTTACCAATGGACAGGTATATTTTGGTAAACTTCAGTCGGTTAATACCGAACACATGAAGATGACGGATATTTATTATCTGCAGGCGCAGCAATCAGCGGATACGACCAAGGATTCAAAAAATCCACAGGCAACATCGACCGATCAAAGTAATGTCCAGCTTATTAAACTTGGGGACGAAATTCACGGCCCAGAAGACGCAATGATTATCAATAAAAGTCAAGTATTATTTTACGAGAATCTTAAACCTGACGGCAAAGTCGCCCAGTCGATCGAAAAGTACAAAAAACCCTAACTAGTACGGCTCCGTACTAGTTCAGCGCTTTGATGTATTTTTCCCAAGCTACGTCGTTAATTTTTTTCTGAGATTTGATCAAGATTAACAGGCCATTTTTTGTGAATATTGCTGACTGAGGACCCTTGGCCGATGTACCAACATACACGGTAGTGCTACTGGCATCAATTTTGGTCGTCGCGTTGAATTTTTTGGCGAGTTCGGCGACTTGGTTATCGATGTCGGTTTTGAACGATTGAGGTAAAGGCTGCTGACTAACGCTAATGGAAACCTCACCAATTTTGTCGGCGTAGGCGAATACTGGGTCGTTTTTGACTGGGCTGACTCGTTTCCAGCCACCTAGTTCACTGACAGACTTGCCTGCCGGTAAGACCGTTTGGTATTCGAGGTTTTCGACGGTTTCGTGCGATATTGTACCGCCCGGAATTTTCGATATGCTGTGCTGTGTAACCAATGACCACGTGGTGAGCGTACCAATAGACCCGGCGATAATAGACCCAGCGACAATAGTTTTTTTGGTTAATAGAAACCTGCGAGCACGAGACAAGACAATTTTTTTTGATGGTAACGAGCCAAAATCGATAGTGACGCCCACTATCTTTACGGATTTTTTGCTGACTGGGGCGGGGTATTTACGGTGACGAGAATCAATAGATATAGTATCACCACGTTGTGGTACTGAAAGCTTTGGTCGGCCCTTGGTATTTCTATTTGGTTGTGTGAATTCCATATTCCTCGTTAGACGCCTGGCGTCTCACTACTGTTACTATTTTAGCATAACAGGGATGAGGTACCAATAAATCCTAGTTATTACTGAAAGTGAATCCAAGGTTGCCGACGTAGGCATTAGCACTGCTCTTTGCGGTAAGGTTGATTTTGATGACAATACTGTCGCCAGACACGAAACTACACGTTGATGGGTCGGCGCTCCCACTGGCAGTTCCGGTTTGCCAAGTTGATTGAGAACCTGTCGATACCGATACAGCTGAACCGCAAGCAGAAAGACCACTCGTACTGTCATTACGGTAGACTTGGTAGGTGACAGTCGAGTTGCTACTATCGGTGCGTCCCATGAGAGAGGTTGATCCGGCGGCGAAATTCTTAAATGTAGACGGTAGTTTATAAGTAACATATATACTTTTGGTTTGATCGGTCACTTCTGCAGACGTCCAGTTATAGAAGTTATATGTTTCGTTAGTACCGCAAATTGTTGGCTGGGAACTACTACCGTCATTGATATTGAGTGCATCAGAACAGAGGTCTGAGGTCATCACGCCGGTACCATTCCCGTTCATGACCGCATTACTGTATTCCGGGCTGAGCGTGATGAAGTTGTCAGGACTTGCTCCACAGGAACCCCAGCCTGCGGCTTCGTAACATTGCAGTTTACCAGCGGTCGTGTCGTAATACATACTCCCTAGCAGCGCATCATGATCACCGGTAATTGGTGCAGACGCGGCTTTATCGACGGTAAAGAGCGTAGTTTGATCACCGCCGGCTCCGCTACCAATCTTGACGTTTGGCGCGCTAGCTGATGCCAGCTTAATACTAAACGCGTCGACAAGATAAGTACGTGCACTGGCTGCTGCTGTTGGCTGTATGAAGTATACGTACGGTGTTGTTGCGGTCGTGCCGGTCGTATCGATGTCACAAGTTATTTGTGTCCATCCAGTCGTAACAACTGTTTGCGTATTGTAAGTAGTACAATCGACAAACGTCGTCCCGTTGTCTGGTGAATAGCGTACCTTAAAATCCGTAAATGCAGTTCCGCTTGATAGTTTTGCGTAGACGGAAGCACGGTATATGCTGCTTGTAACCGGGTTACTCGATAACTTGTTCTTGACACCACTATTAGCGCTCGTACCAGCAGCAACTTGGGCGCTGTCACTTGCTTCTTGGCCATCGGAGGTGATACGTGTGACGGATGCACTTCCAACTACTGGCCAGTTAGTGCCGAAGCTGCCGTTATTATTAACAGTACCATCAGTTGCAAGTTTGGTACTATCGGTGCTGTTGACCGAGAAAAGCGTACTCGTTGTCGAATTCTTGACGTCGAGCAGTGTGTTATCGACCGGGTTAGTACTACTGTCGCGGATAGAAAGCCCACCAGCGTTGGCATTATTATTAAGTACAATTTCAGTACCGCCAGCACCTTGCGGTGTATTATTGTAGGCATCTTGGAGGGTCGTCGAATTACTTCCACCTGCCGTGATCCAGTCGGACCCATTCCATATTAAAGTAGTCGCTGCATTCTGACGCATTGTGATGCTTTGTTCGATATCTGTACCAGCACCGATATTCGCACGGAGTTTGAATTCCTGTGAATTGTTGGCGGCCATGACATATATAACTCGTCCTGCAGTTGTAACTGTCGGATCGGGGAGGGTAGCTGCCTGACCGGTCGCACTAAATCCGACTATAATTGCCGATGAATTATTCACACTTGTCGTGGCGATTGTACAACTACTCGCAACGACACTACCACTCGTGTAGCAGTTAGTATCATTCGTAACCGTTGAAAATGTTGGTGTGCTTAGAACAACTAGGCCATTTGCACCCGTACCATTACCCGTACCTCCGGAAAGTGTTATATTACCACCATTCGCATTGCCGGTAGTTGCATTGCCTCCTTGTACGGTGAGTGAGCCACCAGCAACGGCAGTTGCTAAACTATCGGTGCCCTGGATTGTCGAGTTATTTGGTGCAGCTGCTGAAACTCCGTTACCAAAATAAACAGTGTTTGTCGTATCAGAGAAAGTGGCGCGAGTTGTGCCGTTCGTTTCAATCGTTACTTTGTTTTTTGCTTGAATAGTTGTTGATCCACTAGTAGCTGATCCACCTGAACCAACAGTGACATTCGATGAACTGCCAGATGTGTTATTGGCACCAATACTAATATCCTGGGTGAGCACCGATGTAGTACTACCGATAGTTATTGAGCCTGTATTTGCTGTGCCGATAGCGACGGATCCGTCCGTGCCAGTTCCTGTTTTTGCACCTGCGTTGATAACGACGTTGCCGCCGTTACCGTTTGTCCCACCAGCGACACCACCTTGGAGTGATAGATCACCGCCTGCTGCGCCAGCACCGCTGCCGCCACTACCTGCGATAACTGATAGCTGTCGACCGGAGATATTTGCCGTAGAGACGTCGATAGAAATCGATTTATCAGCGTTACTCCCAAGTACCAAATCACCAGCATTTGTAAGGGTAAACACATTGGTTGCCGTGTTTTGGAGTTGGACTAAATTACCGGAACCAGTTTTATTTATGTAGATACTGCTCGTATTTGTGCTTGCATCAGTCTGAACGCCTTGCGCGAGCTGTACAAAATTATCAGCAGTCTTGCCGCCAACCGCGCCCGAATTGATCGCAAACGGCACTGCGGTGATTCGTTTCATTGGGAGCATTTCACCGTCGGCGCTACAGGGTGCAGTACTAAATGTTGTACATGCAGTGGCACTTCCTGCAACATTCATCGACAGGAACAGCGTGTCTTGGTCCCAGTCGACACTTGTGCCAAATGGGTTGACCGAACCAAGAGTTGCCGAGAAAAAGCCATTTTTTACTTCGATACCAGTCGTCCCGCCGTTGTTAATGTATGTTTCGGTCCATTTCAACGTGCCACCTGTGTTGCCAGCTGCTGTCCCCGTGCCATCCTGGTAGATCTTGAACTGAATATTATAGTGACCATCAGCAACAATTGTCCCAGTTGCGGTCTGGAGCCGTCCTTGGAAGCTGATTGTTTTGTTGGTGCCAGGGGAAGCATGCGAGACATGTGTCAAAAATAGTGTTGTAGATAACACTACTAACAGCAAACCGAGCGCTACAAATCGCAGCGAACGAAGAGGCCTAAAACCAGTGGAAAGGTGGCACCACATTTTCTATTTTATATTTCTATTTATATTTCTACATCTGTGAGATGCGAACAATATGTTTATTTCACTTCGATGTGTGGTGCCATCAAAAAGCTTACATTTATTGTAGCATAAGCGCCTACTGTCAACAATATTTTTAAACCGTTATTGGCACTTCTTCATGGTGACTGTGCGGTGCGTGTTATGCGCATTTGTCAGACGCATTTTTAGGCAAGTGTTTTGCTTTCGATAGATTCGCTATTAACGGCAAGTAGGCGAGTCTATTCGATAGAGGTTATGGTATAATTAATCCAAGTAGATAACAGGGACGCATGGAGTAAAAATACTGTGAAAGTACCGCGAATTGTTCTTAGTTTGGCAGTGATTGTGTTCGCGGCTACTGCCGTCTGTTTGCCTGTACTCGCCGAGAGCTATGGCGGCGGAAGCGTACAAGGCTATGCGGCCGATACCGCGCTCGATAATGGCACAATCGTGCAGCTGACAGGCAAAAGCGCAAACCGAGTTAAAATCTCGACGCAGTCCGAATTGCAAAACATGTTCGGAGTGACCGTTGATCGCAGCCAGTTGTCGGTAATTTTGTCAAGTGGAGGGCTTGAAAACGAGGTATTTGTGGCTGCATCGGGCACCTATAATGTGCTCGTCAGTACCCAAGGCGGCTCAATTGCAGTCGGTGATTACGTAACACTTTCGTCGGTTAATGGGGTTGCGATGAAAGCCAGTACCGAAGAAAAAACTGTTTTCGGGCGAGCGAACGGGTCATTTGACGGCAAAGGTGTTACATTGGGCGAGACCACACTCAAAGACACCGATGGCAAAACGAACAAAAAAGTCACCCTTGGTCAGATTCCAGTCACAATTGACATCAAAAAAAATCCGAACGAAAAAAGTACCAAAGTACAAGTCCCCGAGATACTTGAGCGAATTGGACAGGCGATTGCAGAAAAAGAAGTCAGTCCGATTCGTATTTATCTGAGCATGGGGATTACCGTCGTCAGTTTGATCGCGGCGATCGCGGTGTTATATTCAGGGATACGCAGCGGAGTGATTTCTATCGGCCGTAACCCAATGTCAAAAAAGTCAATCTTTCGGGCATTGATCGAGATTATATTAACCAGCATATTGATTTTAATTATTGGGCTATTTGCGGTATATTTACTACTGAAGCTATGATGTATAAAAAGGGTGGGTAACATGGGATTATTTCAACATAAACAAAAATCACAGACACAGTCGCCGGACGCGGCGGCGGATGCTGAATACCATTTTCTTGACGAGAATTTTCGTGAAGAACTACGCAACCATGGCCGTTTATATTTTGAAAAAGTTATTAACGAAAATGGTGTTTTATTTAAACAAGATCTTGATGCTACCATTGCTCAGGTAAACACTGACCTCAAAGAACATGTTACTACCCGACTCGAAACAGCCATTGCTCAGGTAAACACTGACCTCAAAGAACATGTTACTACCAAACTCGACGCTCAATTTGTCGACTATAGCAAAGCAGCAAAAGAAGCACAGGATGTTGCTCTGCAATCACTCAGCCGTAGTGTACAAACATTGCAACAGCAACACCAGCAGCTGAGCCAAGTCCTCCAAACGAGTGTTGCTGGACTGCAAAAAACCGTCACCGATCAAGAGGCATTGATGGCAAATGTATTTCAGGGAAATATGGCTCGGATTATTGCTACCAAAGACGCCCAAGACATCGCGTTGCAATCACTCAGTCGCACCGCCCAGGCACTTGAAGGCCAATATCAGCAGCTAAACACACTGCTGCAAAAAAATGTTGCGACCCAAGAAGCCGTTTTGGTGGGCGTGTTTGAGAAAAATATGGCCCAGATTATTGAACACTATCTACTCGGTGCTCTAGGTGATCAGTACGATCTCAAAGCGCAATTACCGTCAATCATCAAGCAAATGGAAGTAAACAAACAGGCGATTGTGGACGATATGAAACTATGAATGAGCCAGGCGTAAAAACACATGCTGACTTTGTACTCCCACCGAGTGTGGTGAGTAAAATCGATGTGTCACGTTTGGTCAGCGAGGTTGAACGAATTGACAATGAGCTGACAACTGCCGCGGTTCGTGCCAAAACAGGACCGCAGCCAGCGACCGTGCCGATATTATCAGAGCAACTTACTGGATTTTTGAATCTTAATAAACTTGCGCCAGCCACAAGTCGCGAGCGTAGTGAGTTGATCAAAGAATTACGGTTACTTAAAGACAAAGTGCCGGTCATTCATATGACATTTGCCGTGCCCGCCGACCGTGAAAGTTTACGGCAACTAGCGCAGTGGCTCCGTACTTCAGTCCATCCACAGGCAGTTATTAGCGATGGGTTGCAGCCAGCATTAGTCGCGGGCGTATATCTCAGGACACCAAATCAAGTCCATGATTTGAGTTTGCGTGCCATGCTCGACGGGAGCCATAACGTGCTGATTAATGAACTCGAAATGCTACGTGGGGTCAACTAAGATGTATGAAAAACTCGTCAGTGCCGATAATCCAGTGGGAGAAATCATTGGTATTGATTCATTCATGGTCAGTATCAAAGGACTTCAGCCGACCAATGTTCATGCGACGGTACGTTTTCAGGACGATACGCGCGGCTATGTCCACCAGGTCCTGGAGGACCATGTTGTTGTAATGAAACTTGACGCTTCACCGTTACATATTGGCATGGTGTGCGTCATCGAAGCACGTGATATCATGATCCCTGTCGGCAAGAATTTTATTGGCCGTGTCGTGAATGTATTTGGTGAGCCGCTTGATGGCAAGGGTGAGATTGTCGCTGATCAAGAATGGGACGTTTTTCATTCCGCACCGATGCTTTATGAGCGCGAACTACTCGATACACCGGTCGAAACAGGCGTGACGATCCTTGACCTTGAATACTCGCTGGCGCGCGGACAACGTATGGCGATGCTCGGCGATAGCAAGGTTGGCAAGACGGCACTTGCAGCGCAGGTTGCGATTAACCAGAAAAACTCCGATATTACCGTGATCTATGTGTTAATCGCTAAACGTCAACACGACGTGGCAGAGCTTGTCAGTAACCTGGAAAAAAATGGCGCCCTCAAGAAAACGATTGTCGTTGTTAGTAACTCGTTTGAATCGCTTATTCTCACGTATCTGGTGCCATATGTTGGTGCTGCACATGGTGAGTACTTTTGGCATCAGTGCAACATGGATACACTAGTGATTTATGACGACCTGACAGCACATGCCCAGGCATATCGCGAAATATCATTGATTGCGGGCGTCAGCCCAGGCCGAGATTCGTACCCAGGTGACATGTTCTACACCCACTCGAGTTTGCTTGAACGTGGTGGCAAAACGGCGTCGAATCATGCGAGTCAAACTCTTATTCCAATTATCTATGCACCAGGCGGTGACATTACTGCTTACCTGCCGACAAACGTTATGTCAATCACGGACGGTCAATGGATTTTGGACGAGAAAATTTTCAAAGATACTATGCGTCCGGCGGTCAGTACGGCACTTTCGGTCACGCGTGTCGGTGGCGTTGGTCAGAACAAACGGCAAAAGGGATTCGCTGATAAGCTTAATTTGACACTTGCCGGCTACCGAACAGCCGAAGAATATGCCCATTTTGGTACTGAACTCAGTCCCGATGCGCAGGCAAATTACGACAAGGGTAAAGTCCTGTTCAAGCTGATGAACCAGGCGATAGGTGAAATTTATAGTTTTGCCGAGCAGCAGTTTCTGATGAGTATTGTTCTAGGAAGTAGCCCCGAAGAAATTATTAATGTAGAGATGCTAAAAGAAAAAGTGCATGAGTATGCACCAAAACTGCAAGAAGACAAAGATATGAAAGGTAATTATGACGAGCTAGAAGCAGCGCTTAAAGCAGATGTCATGACGATTGATTCCGTGAAAATGGCAGCTATCGAAAAGGCGGCAAAGAACGAAATAGAAAAGAAGCGTCAAGCTGATGAGGCTGCGGCGGCAGAAACACAGGTGAGTAGTCTGGCCGAACCCGCCAAGGAGAAGAAGTAGATGCGTCGTCCGCTAGAAATCAAAGGTGAAGAAGCCTCGGTTCGATCAGTGGTTAGCCTGACGTCAGCGCTCGAAACCCTGAGTAGTATGCAGATTGCAAAAACGAAAAATAAAGTGCTGATCAGTAACCAGTTTTTTGATGAAGTCTGGAATATTTATAAGCAAATTCGTGTTGACGTCATGTTTAATTACGGTCGAAGTGTTGACGAAAAACCAATCAACAAAGAGCTTCTGATTCTTATTACTGCCAAGGGTGGTTTGAGTGGCGATATCGATAACCGTCTTATCCGAAAGTTCATGGAACACTATGACGAGACCAAGAACGACGTGCTGGTGATTGGGCATCACGGGACACTCAAACTCAAACAGTCGCATGTCGATTATACGTACTACTTCGATTTGCCCGAGCATGATTACATCAACGTCGATCCTTTGATGGAAATCACGAAAAAGTATGCCAAAAGTCGCATTTTTTATCAAAATTACATATCACTTTCGCAACAGGAAATTAAAGAAGTCGATTTGAGTGATGTCGTGTCAAGCAAAGGCCGCGTGGCCGATATTGCGACGTTGGGTGACGACATGGTGACAGAAAAAACATATATTTTCGAGCCAAGCTCGTACGCAGTAGCGGCATATTTAGAAAATTCTATTTTACGCCTAACTATTTCGCAGTTCATTTATGATAGTCGCCTAGCCCAAGTCGCTAGCCGTTTCAAGGCCATGTCAGCGGCCAAAGAGCGATCGATCACCAACGCAGCTGAACTACATACCGAATATAACCGAGCCAAACGTAGCCAGGTAGACACTAGATTAAAAGAGTCGATGGCGGGGCTCAAAAAATTACGTGCCGGAGGATCAGAATAATGAACGAACAAACAGTATATAAAAAAGGTGTCGTCCGTACTTTAAAGGGCTTGGTTATTAAGGTCCAGTTTGATGAAGGCATGCCAGACCTCAATGAAATGCTGTACGTCGATAACGATAAAAAGTCACCGCTTCTGGTCAGTAGTTTAATGCACGGTGATACGGCGGTCTGTTTGAATATCGGTGGTGATTATAGTATTCAAAAAGGTGAATCGGTAAGTAGGAGCGGGCATAGCCTTGAAATTCCTGTGGGCGAAGAAATGATTGGCCGCGTGTGGGACGCCATGGGGCGTCCGATCGATGGCAAGCCACAGCTGGATCAGGCAGTGCTCGATAAAATGGTCAAGCGCCAAATTTTCTCGCCAGCTTTTACCGAAACAAGCCTGGAAAACCGTTCTGATGAGGTACTCGAAACAGGACTTAAGGTGCTCGATTTTTTTACCCCATTCGTCAAAGGTCGCAAAATTGGTATTGTGGGTGGTGCCGGTGTGGGTAAAACGGTCCTTACAATGGAAATCATCAACAACGTTGCAGTTGGTTCGGGCGCGATCAGCATGTTTGCCGGTATTGGTGAGCGTATTCGCGAAGGTCATGAACTTTACAAAACGCTTGACGATAATGACCTCCTCAAAACAACGGCTATGTTCTTTGGTCAGATGAATGAAAATCCCGTCCAGCGTAGTCTGATTGGCCTCAGTGCGATTACGCTTGCCGAGTATTTCCGCGACGATTTGAAAAAGGATGTCCTGCTATTTGCCGACAATATGTACCGCTATATTCAAGCAAAAAACGAAGTGTCGACCATCATTGACCAGACACCTGCCGAGGGTGGCTATCAGCCAACAGTCTTTTCTGATATCAAAACATTCCAGGACCGCCTGTCGACCAATGCGAACGGTTCGATTACCGCGCTACAGACAATCTACGTACCTGCCGACGACCTTTCGGACCCAGCGGTGCAAATGATTCAGCATGAACTTGACTCGACAATTGTCTTGTCACGTGCCGTTGCAGCACAAGGTATTCGTCCAGCGGTAGATATTCTTGCGTCAAAGTCGAGCCTGCTAACTCCAGAAGTCGTGGGCGAGCGTCACTATGAACTTGCTACCAGGGCAACCGCAGTACTGCAAAAATACGAATCGCTCAAAGGAATCATTGCCATCATTGGTGAATCAGAATTATCAACCGAGGACCGCGACGACTACAACAAAGCAAAGCAGTTAATTGAATTTTTCAAACAACGCTTTAATGTGATGGAAAAAGTAACCGGCGTGCCAGGTGAGCACATGACCCGTGATCAAACGCTTGATGGCGTCGAGGCTATCATCGGCAAAAGTGCAGATAAAACTAAACCAGGCGACGCAGCCGGAGATGTTCAGCCGGTTGTGGCTCCAGAAGTACAGTCCAATGATAGTAAACCGGCGGATACCGAGACAGTTTCACTGCCCGTCGTTGCCGAAACTAAGCCAGGAGAAAAGTAAGTGGCAGACGAAGCAGCCACCCCAGAGGCACATACGTCAGAACAGCCTACGAAGGCCCGCGGTGGCAAGCCTACCATGGCGGTCAAGGTCTATGCGCCATTTCAGGTGTATTTTGAAGGCGAGGCATTTAGCGTGACCGCCGAAAACGCAACTGGTCCGTTCGACATTTTACCACACCACCACCAGTTTTTATGTATGCTTGTGCCGTGCAACTTGACGATTATTCCAGTCGAGGGTGAACAAAAGACGATAAAGATTCACCGAGCTTTGATGCACGTCAAAGCTGATCGCGTTGTTGTTTTTGTTGATGTCTAGGACATAACGGCTGGCAGTACGGGATCATATCGGGATATTCCATAACGGTACTTTTAGTTTGTGACGAAGTAATCGAACGCAAAGACCTGGTTAGCAGGTGCAGCGTTGGCTGTGCAAATACTAAAGCCATTTTTATCACGATCAACGTAGTACATGGTTTGTCCCGCGCCTATGCTAACTGGGCTGACAATGACGTGTGGCTGGTTTGTAAAAGCTTGTTGGAAGTTGATGCGCGCAAAACAGCCAGGTTGCGGGCTGCCACCAGTATTTATATTGATAACACCTGCGGTGTCTGATCCACTAATCGACACAGATCCACCGCTGCCAACGATACTGGAGTTAACTGTACGGCCTGGTGTCGGACCCGTGAAACTGATGTGATTTGGTACTTGAAGGACGGCATTACCACTGAGAATTAGTCGTGTCACGGTAATTTGCGAAGCGGTCATCGGCCCGCTAAACGATGATGTCCCGGCAACGTTTAGGTCACGTAAAGTAGTACTACCCTGAACGGCGGTGTTAGTAGCGACCTGTAGACTATTAATCTGAGTCGCACCAAGGTTCGATTGGCCCGAAATAGTGAGGCTGGGCCCCTGGATACTACCACCACTTTGAATATTACCCGCCACGTTAAGATTGCCGCGAAGAAGCGTTTGGCCGGCAATGATCGCATTCCCCTGGATAGTCAAGGTTTGTGACGTGTTACCGACCGTCGCATCGTTATTTGCGAGTTGTTTCAAAGCAGCCTCTGTGAGCGCTTGGGTCGCGATGCTCGGCTCGGGCGCTGCTTTTTGGCTGTTTAGGTAATTTACTGCCGTTATAACGCCAGCAACTATCACTAATAACATAAAGATCAAAAAATAAAGGTTCACTTTGCGAAAGAACTTTTTAAACGGTGAAATCTTTTTTACCACCGGTGTGTTAGGGTCTATAGCAGGAGCTTGCTCAGACTGTTCCTTTTCCAGATCGTCAGGTGTTCGACTGAGAGCATCAGTAGGCGCATGCTGGCCGTCGTCCTTCGGGGGCTGGCTTTCGGTGGTTGGTGGGGTGTTTTTGTCAGGTTCCATAGTTGTTTATTTTTTTGCGGTTATGCTTACCTACAGCATACTATACTTACTGCCTATACGCTAGTTGTATTTTTACTAGCCGTAAGGGATAATATACTCATAAGGCTTATGCAAAAATGGAGACTGTGGGACTATTCAAAACCTCTGCTATTCGTAGCATTTATTATGAGTGTCACGGCGGGTACGGCATTTGCAGAAACGTCGAACTCGACAAATTACCAGGTGACTGAGTCAGAGTTTAATTCTGGATCCTCGCAGCAAAGTTGTTCGGGTCAATACTGCGCCAGAGCTTCGATTGGTGACATGACGGCTGGGAGTAGTAAAAGTAACGGTGGGACGGCGACTTTTGGGTCTGTCGTCGACGGCGAACCGCTCCTTGAAGTGATCGTAAATCAGGGTGAATCAAACCTTGGTGTATTAACGACCGAAACCACTGCAACGAAAACAATGGTCGTGCAAATTCGTAACTATTTGAGTGGTGGCTATATTTTGCAAATTGTTGGTGACCCGCCAAGATATGGTACCCATACACTATCTACGCCAGCTACGCCAACTGCAGCAACTCCAGGTACGGAACAGTTTGCAATCAATGCCGCTGCGAATACAACCCCGAACGTTGGATCTGCCCCGGTTCAGTTACCATCAGGTCAAACCAGTTTTGGGTTTGTCGCGGATGATTACCATACGCCAGACCTATTTAAATATACAAGTGGCGATGTCGTTGCGCGAAGTAATACCGAATCGGGACGTACTGATTACACCATAAGTATGATCGTTAATATTTCTAATGCGACACCCGCTGGTCATTTTTCGAGTGACTTTTCGGCTGTCGTAATTCCAGTGTACTAAAACGTAGTCGTGATGAATCTCAGCGGAGCACTTTGTGGGCTAATTCAATCGACTTGTCGACAGTATTTGTTCCGGGTGCCGATCCAACACCGAAACTTAGAATAATCCATTCGTGACCACTGAGGATGTTGAGCTGGCCCAGTTCCTCGTTAAAATACGCGTTATCACCCAGGCCATTGACGATTTCAACATTTTTAGTTGGCTTTCCGGAGGTAAATTCGGTTTTATTTTGCTGTATCCCTGCGTCGTTAATACCAGAACGGACAATAATTGCTGCAACAATCATATTGTTTGTGTCAGGGTTACCGTCGGTGTAGCCACATTTACTACTAGCGGTATTTTTCAATATAACAGGACTATTCATGCTGCTGTTAAGGGCCTTGTTGCCGAGCAATTCTTTTGCCTTTGCGGGGCTAAACAGATCGCAAGCGCTGGCTGGTTGGTAGGCGATTTTTGGGGCACTGTTCACGGCAAATAGTGCAATTGCAACAACAACAATTAGCGCAGCTGTGACAACTGACATGCCGATAATGAATTCTATTTTGTTAGCTATGATGTAGGTTTTTATGGCCTGGATGTGATGTTTCATAATTTGCTCATAGTATAGCAGCAATACTATGAAAGTGGCAGAATTGACGGCTCTTACGCCATATTTATGCGTCGAAATTGTATAAAACCTGTGGATATCTACGAAATGTTTAAAAATCTATTGCACCCTGAAACCACTAATGCTAAAATACACGACGTACCCCCCTGAAATAAGGGAACAAAAATATAAATCTAAAAAAAACAAAAGGAAATACATGAGTACATATAGACTCAAGTCAATCGTTCAACGTGGCTCGATGCTCGGTGCTGCAGTTGCAATTTTTGCAGCAACTGTCATCCCAGCAGCCAGCGTATTCGCGGACTCGCTGAACCCATTAACCGAACGCTCACTACTACTAAGTAGTTCTGCGCCTGGTTTTACCGACACCGACGGTGCTGGTAACGCTGAAACGATTTACTCACCAGCAGGATCTGGTCCAAATGGTAAGAAAACTGGTGAAACATTTAGTTTCAAAGTAAGTACCGACAGTACTGTCACCGGTAAAGATATAAAAGCATTTACCCTACAGTATTGCGTGAACGCCGCGGGTCTTTGTAAGGCGCCTGGTGATAACCCTGGTGACGCTGACCCTAACAACGACGGTAGTACAGCCGACTCAACTCGTGTCGCCAATACAGATCCTACAGCACACGCTGCGGGCAAAAGTGACCTTGAAGTTGTCGGTAGCTTTACACAGGGCGCAGGCGCAGGCCAGTTCCAGGTATTAAAGAACGGCGTTCCTGACGGCGCCGGCTGGACAATGACCACGACTAATGTTGAAGATACTGCTCACGCAGATCCTTTGACGGGCAAGAAAAACTTTATCACTTTAGTAAATAGCACTGGACTTACTCCAGTTGTCGGTGATCAAATTCAAATTGTATTTAAAGCATCGACAAGTAACTACATTACCAACCCAGGTAGTGGCGCATTCTTTGTAAAATTGAATACATACAATACCGTTACGACTGGCAACCACATACCGGGTAGTGTTTACAACCTTGATGGTGGTGTTACTGTTGCCAACGTGATGACTGACTCGATTCACATTACCACAAAGGTTTTGGAAACAATGTCATTCTCTGTTGGGACAAAAAACCGTGACTCAAAGGTCATTGACTGTGCCTTTGTAGATGCAATTTCTACTCCTGACTGTGAAGGTGTCAGTTCCGTTCACGGAACCTGTGACCCTATCCGTTCACCAAATGGTAACCGATTAAACCTCGGTAACCCAAGTGCAGAATACTCACTTGAAACAGACCGAGCATGGGATGTTAACTCATACTGGCGTCTGTCATCCAACTCATCTGGTGGCGCAACAGTGTACTACTCAGGTAATACACTTGCAAACACTGTTGGTGATGAAATTGCCGAAGTCGGTGCAAGCAAAGCAATCAACACACCAGGTACTGAACAATTCGGACTTGCGTTTGTTGATGCCGGTTCAGACACATTCGATCCTGCATTTACAACACTTGTATCTGCTCAACCACTTCGTTATAAAACCCCACGAAGTTTTCCTTTCCGAACGCTAAGTACACAAACTACCGGTATCTATGATATCAGTACACTCCCAGCTCAGCCAATTAGCGCTGAGTACAACGAAGGCACAGGTACGCTTGGTACTGGTGGTAGCCCAGGAACAGCAAAGTTTGCCTTCCAGAAGTCAAGCCTGACCGTTCCAGTGCCTATCGCTCAGCAAAATGACCAAGTCATTAGCTGTGCAACAGCCAAGATGCGCTACGTCGCAAACATCGGTGCGGACACCCCAGCTGGTGTTTACACAACCAAGATTAACTACCTTGCAGCTCCACAGTACTAAGCCTTCGCTTGTATATGTAAAGCTCATGGTATGACAAAAACAACCGATCCGACAGGGTCGGTTGTTTTAATGCCTGCCTAGCCGCTACGCATAATACTCATTCTTTAGTACAATGATAAGTATGCAGCATAAGTTGTTTAGGTTTCATGCGCATCTCTATATATGGCATCACATGTGGTTTGAACCACTACTATCTTTAGGTTTGGCGCTAATAATCTTCGTTGCGCCCGTATCAGCTATGCGCCTTCAGGAACGCAGTCTGTACATGAATAGTAGCGTTCCGGGCGCAAGGACGTTATATGTAGTGTCGTTTCGTTATATGAGTCCACAGACGATTGGATCAGTTGACATGTTGTTTTGTGTCGACCCAATTCCATACAATCCTTGCGTGACGCCACCCGGCCTTGATGTATCTAATACAGCATTAACCAATCAACTGGGCGAAACGGGTTATTCGATTTTATCCAAATCATCAAATCATATCGTACTAACGCGTCCGCCGAGCATGGTTCTCGCGAGTGGGTCGTCGTACACGCTTGATAACATTGTCAACCCAACCGACACGAGTCAGTCGTTTTCGATTCGCTTACAGACTTTTCAGACACCCGACGCGACGGGATCCCAGATTGATTTTGGGTCAGTAAAAGGCGAAGTAACGGAGGGAGTCGTACTTGAAACACAGGTTCCGCCAATGCTTATATTTTGTGTTGCTGAACAGGTAGCCGACAACTGTACGAACACGAATGAAAACAATTATACTGACATGGGGCAATTAAACCCGAAATCTACGCTACTCGCCCAGTCGCAAATGGCAGTTGGTACCAATGCCAGCGGAGGATTTGCAATTACGGCAAACGGTATACCGATGAGTGCCGGGACGAACGTCATTGACTCACCCTCAACGCCAACCGCAAGCAAACAAGGTGATAATCAGTTTGGCCTCAACCTGGTAGCAAATAGTGAACCATCGGTTGGGAGCGACCCAGAAGGGACATGGACAAATGCGGTTCCATCACCTGATTATGGTGTCTCAAATCTCTATAAATACGTATCAGGTGACGTTGTGGCCTTTTCGCCAAACGTGAGTTTGATGAAAAAGTTCACCGTTAGTTACATTGTTAATTCACGTCCAGATTTACGTGCCGGTGTATATACCACAACGATTACCTACATAGCCAGCGGGCGGTTTTAGTGGTACAATACTGCTTATACTTAATGTAAAGTAATATGTGAGGAAAGAGAGAAATAATGAAACGCTTTAAAAGCATTTTTATGGTCGCTTTTGTGGTTTTGGCTGTCGCTGCATCCATCGTACCTGCATTGTCAGTCTCGGCTCAATCGTCGGCATCACTCAGTATAGTACCGAAGAAAAATTATACTATCGAAGCAGGTAAATCAATCAAAGACAAGCTTACAATTCGTAATCTTGATAGTGATGCACCACTTGAACTCAGTCTCCGTGTAATTGACTTTACTTATACCGACGATGGCGGGACACCAAAACTATTACTTGCTGTAGATGCACCACAAACAACATGGTCACTGAAACCATACCTCACTGTACCTACGAGTGTTACTATCCCTCCAAAGACCAGCAAAACAATCGACATGGGCGTTTCGATCCCTGTAGGTCGTGGTGCTGGTAGCTACTACAGCGCGATTGTCTATTCGTCGGGTGCTCCTCAGGGTGGTAATGTCGGCTTGAACGCATCAGGTGTGACGTTGGTATTCGCGTCAATTCCTGGTGAGGTCAAAGAAGACCTCAAGCTTGATAGGTTTGGTGCGTATGGCGGTGCGACCAAAGATAAAAAGGCAGATTACGTGTTTATGACTGCTGATGAACCACTAAACATGGCATACACACTTAAAAACAACGGAAACGTTACTGAAGCCCCCGTGGGCAGTATTACATTAAAAGACATATTCGGCAGGGAACGAGTTATATCGGACGTCAACCCAAATGCGTCTCTAGCCCTGATCGGTCAAACGAGAACGTATACGACATGTATTAGCCTGAAGTCAGAATCAGTTGATTTTAATGGATCAAGGACTCAGGCAAAAGAATGTACCTCACCGGGTCTATGGCCTGGATATTACAGTGCAACACTAAATTTATTTTATGGACAAAATGGTAATAATACGCAGGAAATCGTGAGCAACGCATCGTTCTGGTATTTGCCATGGTGGTTTGTACTCGTATTCATTATTGTTCTTTTGATCATCACCTATGCCGTATGGCGGGTAGTCCGTATCGTACGCCGCAAGCTTGGTGCGAGTCAGTCTAAAAAGTCATCACGTCTAAAATAACACTGACCCCTTTTATATGCGGCACAGGCACGCTACAATAAGCATAAGTATGGTACAAAAATTTCGTTTTAGCGCACAGTGGGTACTGCCGATGATGATCGGCGTGTGCCTGTTGGCGCTTTTTGTCTCCGTCAGTCCTGTTTTGGCTTTGACACCGATTCCTACGCCCGACCCAAAACCGGGATCATATGGGCTGGAAGCGACCAAAACACAGCCGCCACCAACCGTCGGCGCTACTATTACGACACCAGGAAACAGTGCATCGTTTTCGACATCACCAACAACTGTCAATGGGATATGTCCAAACGGTCTTCTGGTGCAGGTATACGATAACGGAGTGTTGGTGGGGTCGGTTATGTGTACAGGGGGTAGTTTTAGCGTACAGGTGAGTCTATTTGCCGGCACTAACGAACTAAGTGCTATCGTTTATGACGATCTTGACCAGCCTGGGCCAACGTCAAATATCATCACAGTTACCTACACTGACACACGGTTTACGGCGTTTGGTGCACTCATCACACTCACCAGTTCATATGGCCGACGGTCTGCAGCGGCAGGTTCAGAACTCGGCTGGCCACTGCAACTATCTGGAGGTACCGGGCCTTATGCATTTAGCATTGACTGGGGTGATGGATCACCGACCGAATTAAAAAGCCAGGCGCTTGCGGGACTAGTAACTATTTCACATGTTTACAAAAAAGCCGGTATATACCAAGTGAACATCAAAGTAACCGACACAAACGGCGTGAGCGCTTTTTTACAGGTTATTGCGCTGGCAAACGGCAAGGTTGACGGCACATCGACACCGGATACGAAACCTGCAGCTACTGGGACGACAACAGTACTGTGGATACCCGCGCTCATCGCGCTGATTCTCCTCGTGCCGGCATACTGGCTAGGTCGACGCAGCCAGATTGTATCGCTTCGTAACAAGATGCTCAAAGACCGCGATAATTACAAAGAACAGTAATCGTCGAAAAACTGTGGAAAACTTGTGTAAAAATACTTGACAACCATAAGCGGTATCGTGATAAACTAAAATCGTTACTACACAAAACAAATAGTAAATGAGGATGTGAGGAAAAGGGATGAAATCTATGAAATTATTGAACCGCCAAGCCGGATATGTGGTTGCGGCATTTGCGCTACTGTTCGCAACCGTAATACCAGCATTAGTATCAGCTGCTCAGGTCAGTAATCGTTCGATTGAACTCAGTAGCTCATCGGTTGCTGCAACAAATGTAAATTACAAGGTCAACTTTACTTCAGTACAGGCTGCTGGTGCATTTGTTGTTGAATTTTGTAGCAACAGTCCCGTTCTTGGCCAAACATGTACTGCACCATCCGGGTTCACTTCTGCCGGCGCAACTTCCAGCACCTCTGGCTTTACCAGCGTGACAGGTGCGACAAACAAAGTTACCGTAACAGGTACCATCGGTGCGACAACTGCTATTTCTGTAGATATAGCTGGCATTACAAATCCATCTGCGGCAGACCCACTGTATGCACGTATCGTCACGTATACCGACGGGACTGACGCTGCTGGATACACTTCGGCGAACCCGGATGTTGTTGGTGCACACAAAGACGACGGCGGCGTTGCGATTGCAATTACGCCTACTGTCGGCGTTTCGGGTGCTGTGCTTGAAACTATGACCTTCTGCATATCAAAAACGCTTCCAACTGCAAACTGTGCGGGAGCAGACTCACCGGTCCTAACAATCGGTGAAACAGTGGGTAGTGTTGTCGCACTTAACTCAAGTGCTGTCAGTACAGGCGTGCTGAATACACAAATTTCAACGAATGCCGTAGGTGGTGCCGTCGTACACCTTAAGAGTGCAACTGATTGTGGCGGAATGAAGCGCGTTGGTGCAGCAGTCTGTGATATCGTCCCTGCTCTTGTTGGCGGTATCGCTGCTGGTGAGGCAAAGTTCGGTGTCAAGACGGCAACTTCGACTGATACACCTTCTACTATAGCAAATGGGACGTTTCAGCCAGTTACGGGCTCGGGCTACAATACGTCGAGCTACGCTTTGAACTATCTTGCGAATAATTCGACCGGTGTTACTAGCTCGTTTGGTGATCCATTCCTCGATACAAATAATGGTCCTGTGAATAACAAGAATATAGCGCTTACTTTTGGTGCAAGTATCGGTAACGATACGCCAGCGGGTCTATATTCGACAAATCTTAGCTTGATCGCAACCGGTAAATTCTAACCTTACGTTGCTTTCATGACAACACCCCTTTATCGGGGGTGTTGTTTTATTGATAGACTGTTTGCAAACATAAGCGTATCTGTTATTATGGAAAGTAATTACGTAAAGGGGAAATAAGGTATGTTAGTAGAACGACGTGTTCACACGGATATTCGAATTGTAGTAGCGGTAGTAATAGCGTTGGTGGCAGTGGCCACATTGTTTGTCGGATCACATTCGGTTGCGGCAGCTGAAAATGCCGCAGCAAATACACTCAAGGTTTCACCCGTCCGTTCAGATGTTGAAATTTTGCCAGGTGCGAGTAAAATAGTCCAAACGACAGTTACAAACCTTACGAAATCTCCAATTACGGTTCGTCCGATTGAGAATGACTTTGTATCCGGTGACGAGCGTGGTACCCCGGCACTGATTTTAGACGCTGACAAGTACGCGCCGACACATAGTCTTAAAAGATTCATGACACCTCTGACCGATGTGATAATTCCAGCCGGTAAAGCAATCACGATCAATGTTGTTATTACTGTGCCAAAAACAGCACAGGCTGGTGGCTACTTTGGCGCGGTACGTTTTGCACCAACCTCGCCCGCCGATGGTGGGCAGGTAAACCTTAGTGCTAGCGTTGCGTCGTTAATTCTATTGACAGTACCTGGTGATACCGTCGAAAAACTCGAACTCAGTGATTTTGACATTCAGCAAGGTGGTATAGCTGGTACAAACTTCGGTAGTTCAAACGACCTACAGGCATCAGTGCGGTTCCAAAACAAAGGCAACGTGCAGATGGGCCCATTTGGTAAGGTGTCCGTCAAAGAAGGTGACAAGGTTATTTATGAAACTGACTTTAATAATAATAATCCACGCGAGATGATTCTTCCTGACGGAGCGCGTCGTTGGGATATCCCCCTAAAAAATATTGGTAGTTTTGGTCACTATACGGTCAGCGCAACTTTTACCTACGGCAAAAAGAACCAAACTATCGAAGTTACCAAGTCATTCTGGGTGGTTCCTCAAATGCTTATTATCGCGACAATTGTTGGAGTACTTGCTATTGTTGGCGTCATCGTTGGGATCTGGCTCTACATGCGTAATCGTGGGCGTCATGGGCTACATGGGCATCGTGGCGGATTCCGTCGACAATAGCTTACAATATAGTGAGGAGGTACTTGTTATGAGTCATCACGATAAAACAGTCAAAGTCATCAACCAAGCAGGGCCATCAGGATTTATATTGTTCCTGGCCTACATTGGTGCGGCTATATACTTTATTCATCAAACATCTGGTGGGTTTTTGGATGTTGTTTTGGGACTTTTGCAGGCAATTGTCTGGCCAGTATATGTCATCTACCACTTACTTTCTGTACTCGGCGTCTAATTCTGTGTACGAATCAGCGTACTAACACCGGATAGAGGTGAGTATAATGGTACATAGTTGACATTACTGCATATAACTGCTATAATAAAGACATAATGACCAACAGTGAGTATAATCTTATGAAAATTGCTCAAATAGAGCAGTTGTCAAAGGAAAAGTTTAACGTCAATCTACATGTCAAAAGCATTATTTTTGATGATATTCAGACGGGTAAAAACTCCTATACGACCATCTTCCGGACAGATCAACACACTATGTACGCACTGTGTGAATCTCAAGACCCACTCACACTTCTGGACGTACAACATATCGTAAAATCAATGGGTATCGAACCCGAGACCTATTTGCCACCTCACGGCGAAGAAACGTATTTCATGCGTCATGGCCACGAGGCGTTTTTACATGCCTATCCTGGACGTACACTGGAAACAGACCAAGAACGATCGTATTATCGAACCCTTAGCCCCTATAGTCCGGCCCTGATTCAGATCGCAAAAATTAGCGGTGAAATTCGTAGCTATAACACTGCGTCGCCTCGTTGGCAAAAATCGGACAATTTTTCTTATATGCGAATGAAGGTACAGTAGTCATGAACGATTCTTTGTCGATCTATGACCGCGAACAGACAACAGTGAAACTCTATACTGATCTCGCGACAACAGATCGCGAGGCCTTTCGACGCGCTGCCACCAGCGCGTACGAATCATTTAACGTGCATGACCGTGTGTTTATCGACAAATTTGAATCTACTAGTGCGACGCCCTACGACGTACTAATATTATGGAAAGACATGCTGCTACCGGTTAGTCACACCCTGCGGACAAAACGTTCTGACCTGATGTTTCGTAACGCAATGATGAAGCATCTAGTTCTCGATACTGATGAGGTACAATCAACTATCCATCAGGTTATTAATATGCGTGAATCCGATGCGATACGAAAATTTACCGTTCGACTTTATCCGCTTGATAAGAAAAAGGACACCTACCGCAAGCAGCGTGCGCATATCGCTGATCTGCTGTTGATGTTTCAGCAAGAAATCTTTGATCTCAAAGACCGATATGTTTCGTATATGATGTATAAATACGTGGCACAGCAACAGGAAATGACTATTATCGATCCGTACGCATCATTTTTAAAACGAGCCGTAGCTGCCCGACGTATTCGCGCTGAACGTAGGAATGTTATTCGAGCCGAACAGGCGCGACTTGCATGCATACAGTTGCGGATACATGAACTCCGAACTGCAAACGGTATGCTACTCGGCGATATCCTCGACATGAACGTCGATCTTATAGTTGTGCTTGGGCTTCGGAATCAATATGAAAAGCACATTGCCAAACTACCAACAAGTGATGCAATAAGCGCCGCTAAACGACTTGCAATTTTTGAAACTGAAACACAAACGTTTAGAGAAGGCTATATCGACAGTGCCACAACTGACCCTGTCGAGGTATCCCTCGAAATAACTCGTTCGATGACAAAATCTATTGATGGATTGCTACTTCGGATTTTTGATCTTCCAATGATGCAGAAAAATCAGCTACTTGTCCATGCAAAACAGTACCGTGAATTAACACGTGAACGAGCTGATATTTTACAAGCCCAACAAACGCGAAGCCTTTCACGTTAGTCACCTAACTTACATTTCTCTACCCACCGTCACCAGTTGTCCAATAGTTAAAACTCGCACGGAAACATACTTGACACACATTTCATACTTGTAGTACTATTAAGTGTGAATAATACAAAAGGAGGCTCAATGGGCTCGCCACTTATGGATAAAAAACTATACGGCACGGCAACGGTCGGTAGCAAAGGTCAGATCGTCATTCCCGCAGAGGCTCGTGAAGCTATGGGAATTGAGTCAGGTGACCGTTTGTATGTCGTCGGTGCAACTGACGGAGGGTTCTTGGGGCTGCTTAAAGAAGAAGCACTTGAGCAAATGGTTCAGCATCTGACTGCTCAGGCAGATAGTTTCCGCGCACTTAAAAATGATAAACAAGAGGCACAAAAATGAATCACCATTTAGATATTCGTAGTAAATTAATTATCATGATTTCGGTCATGGCCAGTTTGTTTTTGGTGGCACTTGACCAGACGATTATTTCAACTGCACTTGGCAAGATTGTCCAAGAATTTAACGCCTTTAGCTCACTGAGCTGGATTGTTACGGCGTACCTGATTACGACAACGATTACGGTACCAATTGCTGGTAAATTGTCAGATCTATTTGGTAGGCGTAATATTCTACTCATCGGTGTAGCTATTTTTGCAGCAGGATCACTATTTAGTGGAATGAGCGCTGACGTCGGTCAGTTGATTTTGTGGCGTGCCGTTCAGGGAATCGGTGGGGGTATTATTACCGCCAACGCTTTTACGATTGTCGGTGACCTTTTTGCTGCTCGTGAACGTGGTAAATGGCAGGGAATGATTGGTGCCGTTTTTGGTATTTCGTCAATCATCGGTCCACTACTGGGTGGGTTTTTGACCGAGAGTCACAACTTCTTTGGTGTTGTGACTGACTGGCGTTGGACCTTCTTTATTAACATTCCAGTTGGTATTGCTGCATTTACGATCATTGCAATTTTTTGTCCACCACTAAAACATGAAAATAAACCGAGAGTCGACTATATCGGTGCTGCTCTGCTGGCTCTGGCGCTTGGAACACTCATCCTGGCAGTTGATAATACGGCATCTATTTTTGCCGATGTCATGACAGCGCTCAGTATTAATTTACTGCAACTGCGAATTATTATGTTTACGATTGTTGCTGTGAGCATTACTGCACTTATATGGGTCGAAAAACGTGCCAAGGAACCTATTATTGAATTGTCATTTTTCAAGAACCGTAATTTCCTTCTCGTTATGGGAATCGCGGCCTTTGTTGGTGCAGCTATGCTAGGATCGATACTGTACCTAACGCAGTTTAATCAGCAGGTATTTGGTGCTAGCCCAACCGAATCTGGTCTGATGTTGCTTCCGATGATTGGCGGTCTTGTCGTTGCCAGCGTCGTGACGGGACAATTAGTGTCTAAATTCGGTAGTTACAAGCGGCTTATGATGATCGGATTTGTCGTAGGAACAATTTCTCTTGCGCTACTGACAACACTCGTTCCGACCAGTCCTTTCCTGCAAGAAGCGATCATCATGGTTGGTGTCGGTGTGGGTATTGGCGTAGCGATGCCGCTGCTGACAATTGCCGTTCAGGCAGAGTTCAAGCAAGAAGAACTTGGTCAGGCGACGAGTTCAAGCCAGCTATTTCGTGGGCTTGGATCGACAATCGGTACAGCAGTATTTGGTAGTATGCTCACACTGGGCATTACCGCCGCTCTTCCTGATATGCACCAAGATGCCTATGTGCAGCAATTGTCACAATCATCCGAAGTTAAAAAACTCGGTGATATATATGACGCAAATACGTTACTGAATATTAACACCCCAACGATGAAACAGCTGGCGAATGATGCAGTCATAAAACAAGTGCAGTCTTTGCCTGAACCAGTGGCCAAAAAAGTTACTGATACGTTCCAGGCAAATCAAGATACCTTTAACCAAAAGATTATCAATGCATTCGCACAAAGTATGCACAGTGTGTTTATGGTCACGGCTGGTCTGATGGGGACAGCATTCATCCTGACATTGTTTATCAAAGAGCGTGTTTTAAAAGCTGCAACAGCGGATGAAACACCCGGCGAATAGTCGCAATAGTGCAAAAATGAGAGTCCAGCAAAAAGGGCTCTCTTTTTGTTTAAGTCTGATTCATATATACTGCTTATGTATATGATTCAGTATTTTGTTCGCCATTCTATCGGCGAAACGTTTCAAAAAGTGACGACCCCACCTGCAAGGAGTGTGTGGGTATTTGGGAATAATATCACGCAGGCTGACCTTGATGAGGTTGAAGAACGATATGGGATGGATGGGAATATTCTTCGTGACGTCCTGGACAAACATGAATTGCCTCGTGTCGAAGCCAACCATGCTGGCCTGTATGTATTTGTCCGTGTTGCGACGCGGACACCCCACGGCGACCTGGTAACGTCACCCTTACTGCTGGCAGTCAAAGGATCAGTGTTCGTTAGTTTGTCGGCCGGTGAGCACGGTGAACATTCAGATTTTGCCGCCAAAGTGCCTGTCCGATCAAATGATTCGATCGGACTATTACTGGCAATGTTTGCGTCGGTGGTAAGCGAGTATGAATCGTTAATGCAACAGACGGCAAAGTATATCAAAGATACTGGACGACGATTACAAACTCATGATGTAACCAATGCGGACTTTATCCATTTTGTGACGATTGAATCAAATCTCAATGAGTATCACATGAACCTCAGTAATATGCTGGTTGTTTCTGAACGATTATATGAAACGATCGAATCGCCAGGCGAGCGCGAGTCGCTAGGGGATATACTGCTGCATATTCGCCAGAATCTTGTGGCAATCGATAGTCATACACAGAACGTGGCGAGTATTCGAAATGCCTACAGTACGATTGCGAATAATATCCTCAACCAGCGTATGAAGACATTGACCGCCCTGACGGTCTTAATCGCGCTTCCTAATGTATTTTACGGTATGTATGGTATGAATGTCGCTTTACCGTTCCAGGACGCACCCATCGCATTTTTGGTGATATTTAGTTTTACGGTGTTGTTAATTTTAACCGTTTATATACTTGCGAAACGCTTCAAAGTATTTTAATATAAAAACAGTAGCGTTATGTAATAGCGCACGACTTGACGTGGATAAACACGACTGGTACTATTAATGATGTGCCTTGCGCCAAACACTAAATTAAAGGTCGAAGCGCGCACGGCTGTTCATAGTACAAGGAGTACCAATCACATGCCAATAGCTGTCGAATTTGTGTCTACAAGACGCAAAAAGATTGCAGTGGATGTGGTGCCTGCCGAATGGCAACTGTATATCGCACATTAGAACCGCTTAGGTTCATCCAACAAAAAACACCCCAAGGCACCGGGGTGTTTTTGTATCGTAAGGGTTATTTAATAACCGCTGTTGGGAGGTCGATATTGTTCGCTTTGAGTTCGATGGTAATGACTGATTCAAGTTTAGCAGCGTCATTGAGTGTTGAGAGTTCAACAACCTTGCCATTAAGGTAGACAGTTGGCGTGCCGGTAACATTTACTTTCTTTGCAACTGCTTGGTCGAAAGAGATTTTCTTGCTGACTTTGTCACTGACGACATCTTTAACGAATGTATCTGTGTTGACGCCAAGATCACGAGCAGTTTGGGTGAAATAGGTTGTGCGATCCGACGCAGATAGACTACTCCAGGCTGACTGGTTTTCGAACAACTTGTTGTGCATTTCCCAATATTTTCCCTGGAGTCCAGCTGATTCAACAGCTGCTGCTGCCGCTAGGGCGTTCGGGTGAAGGGTGGTGATAGGAAAGTTACGATAGACAAAGGCAACTTGATCCTTATACTTTTCCGTAACTGATTTGATGGTTGGATGAACGCCACCACAAGTAGGACACTGAAAGTCACCGTACTCAATCAGGACGACTTTACTATTTGCTTTACCAAATACGTGGTCAGCGACGTTACCAGACTGCTCGACACCCGTATTGACTTTGTTTGTATCAACGCCGCTGACGTCAATCTTATTCTTGTTCGATAGAACTATTAATCCGCCGAATAGGACGACAACAATGACTACGAAAATAATCCACATTTTTTTACTCACACGTACTCCTTTTGCTTACTGTACATAGTATAGCTAAAACAGTAGGACAACACAAACAACTTAAGGTACAATAGTCATAATGATAGTGTTTATTACTTTAATTTTCGTTATAGCAGCGCTGTTACTTATTGTGACTGCGGGGTTTCGACCGGTTCGTAGTGGGCTGAGCCAGTTCGAGATTGATCGACGTGCCGGAAAGGGTGATAAAGCGGCAGTCAGTATGAAACGCCGTGAGAGTCTTTTAGTTGATATTATATCTTTCCAGAGAGTGCTCTGTGCCTTGCTGCTCGTTGTTGTTGTGTTACTTTCGGTTGTTCGATTCGGCTGGTTTATTGGTGTTATTATTGCGGTGATTGTCGCACTTGAATACGGTGCAATTGCTCGACTACCGTTTATCCAAAAAAGGTCTCAAAAAATATACGACACCAACGAACAGGCAGTGCTTGGGTTTGTCGAAAAGTTTCCAAAAATATTTTCATTTTTACGCAGCATGCCACTCAGTGAATCGAACGACAATCGCCTGCAGTCACGCGAAGAACTCATTCATGTTGTGAGTGAGAGTGGGACGATTCTTACTAGTTCTGAAAAACAATTCATCACCCATAGTCTCGAGTTTGACGGGCAGCTGGTTGAATCAATTATGACACCCCGCAGTGTGATCGATTCGGTTCGCCGGACTGAACTACTCGGCCCGCTGGCACTTGACGATCTTCACCGGACGGGACACAGTCGATTTCCCGTTATTGGTCAGGATATTGATCATGTGATCGGGATGCTGCACGTGCATGATCTTTTGACACTCACAAATAAAAAATCATCGACTGCCGAAGCAGCTATGGAACCACGTGTGTATTATATCAAGGCAAATCAAACACTGGCCCATGCACTTGCCGCGTTCCTGAGAACCCATCATCACCTGTTTGTTGTGGTGAATGAATTTCGAGAAACAGTTGGTCTCCTGAGCCTTGAGGATGTGATCGAAGCAATGATCGGTCGCAAAATTGTTGATGAGTTTGACGCACATGACGACCTTCGAACGGTAGCTGCACGGAACCCACGAAGTAACAATCATCCCGAAATGCGCGAAGACGTCTAGTCCGACCGTGACAATTCAAGGGGTAAATGATAGAATGAGTCTAATATGACACGAACACTTACTAAAGATGCAGTGACGAAAATTGGCGAACAAATCAGCGTTTCTGGCTGGGTACATGCTCGTCGTGATCACGGTGGCCTGATTTTTATTGACTTACGTGACCATACTGGACTACTGCAACTTGTTATTAATCCCGAAGCAGCCGATGCATTTGCTGTTGCCGAAGACGTTCGTGATGAGTTTGTGATTCGTGTCGATGGCATAGTGCGCGAACGTGCACCGGAATTAAAAAATGATCATATTGCGACCGGTGGTATCGAGCTGGCCGTCCAGACTATCGTAGTTCTTAACCGTTCCGAAACACTGCCGATCCAACCTTTTTCTGACGCCCAGGCGGGCGAAGAACTCCGTTTGAAATATCGCTACCTTGATATGCGTCGACCCAGGATGCAGGAAATAATGCGCAGGCGCGCTCAGTACTACAAGATTATTCGTGACTATATGGAATCAGGTGAATTTATCGAAGTGACTACGCCGATTATTGCTAACTCTAGCCCAGAAGGTGCGCGAGATTTTCTGATTCCTTCACGACTCCAGGAAGGTAAATTTTATGCGCTGCCACAGGCCCCGCAGCAGTTTAAACAGCTTTTGATGGTTGGTGGTATTCCTCGGTATTACCAGATTGCTGCGTGTTTTCGGGACGAAGACCCACGTGCTGATCGACTATATGGTGAATTCTACCAACTCGACCTCGAGATGTCCTTTGTCGAAGACGGTGAAGAAGTACGCAGTACAATGGAACCACTTATTAAAAATCTGGTGACTGGTTTTGCTGGCAAGAAGTTACTTAGCGACATTGTGCCGCGTATTACTTATGCTGATGCCATGGAAACCTACGGTTCCGATAAACCTGACCTGCGATTTGATATGAAACTAGTTGATCTCACGGACGTATTCGTAAACTCTGAATTCGGTGTGTTCAAAAGTGCAACGACTGACGGCAAGGCAGTGAAAGCAATCTGTGTTAAAGACGGCGGTAGCTTGAGTCGTAAGCAAATCGACGACTTTACGATAATTGCAAAATCAGAAGGCGCAGGCGGACTTGCGTATGTGACTTATGAAAATGGTGAAGTAAAATCACCGATTGCGAAGTTCCTTTCACAAGTTGAGCTTGATGCGATTAAATCAAAAACCGGTGCCGAGGACGGCGATGCAGTGTTCTTTGGCGCTGATGTGCGACCGCTTGTCAACAAAGTACTGGGACGACTTCGCAGTGAATTTGCTGTTCACTTTAAACTCAAAGATCCAACCGTTGTTGCACTTGCCTGGATCGTCGATTTTCCTTTTTACGAATGGGACGCTGCTGCTAATAAACTTGATTTTGGCCATAACCCGTTCAGTATGCCACGCGGTGGTGTTGAAGCACTGGACTCGAACGAGAACAAACTTGATATTGTGGCCGATCAATATGATATGGTCATGAACGGCTACGAAATTTGTTCTGGTGGTGTGCGTAATCATAATCCCGACGTACTTTATAAAGTATTTAGTCTGTTAGGGTATGATAAACAATACGTCGAAGATAAATTCGGTGCGATGCTCAGCGCGTTTAAATTTGGTGCACCGCCACACGCTGGCTGTGCATTCGGGATTGATCGTATCCTTATGGAACTACTCGATGAATCAAATGTTCGTGAGGTTGTCGCCTTTCCAAAAAACGGTTCCGGTGTTGATCTCATGATGAACTCACCAGGTCTGGTTGATCCTCGTCAACTCAAAGAACTCGGTATTTAGCCTTTTTTTGTTGGTAGGCCAAGTGTCCACCAAGTTGCCATATAGACAGCCAGAATGACAATAAAAAACGTCAAACTTGTTACGTATGCTTGCAAATGGTTGGATGGTTCGATGACAATTCGCATAATTTCAGACACGAGTTGTAATGGATTGGTGATAATGTCCCAGCTATTAAACCGTAATTCTCGCCCCAAATAAATCGCAAAACTACAGGCGGCAATGGCGACACCAATAATTATTTGAGCATGCAGACGACTCATAATTCGAAGTAATGACCTATGGACAATCAGTAGGCTGGCGATACCGATCGCACACCCAACGCTGATAACCGTGCTAAACATCACACTGTCGAATACAGGGTCAACACGTGCAATTTCGGTCACATGGATATAATCCGTTAGCAAATAAAATGCATTTGGCAAAAATAGTACCCATACGGCGAGTATGCTTGCACGGAGAGCGGGTTTTTTGAGACCATTATCGTTACTATATCGGTGAATAGCGAGTGCAAGTAATAGCGGAATCCAGGCCAGAAATAAATTCCAGAACAAATAGGCATGAGTAAATCGTTCGTTGGTAATTGCGCCAACAATAAATAACAGCACACCAAGCAGCGACAATAGGCCGCAACTAATAATAAATCGACGAAGGGAACTAGTCACGTTACTAGTATATCAGTCGACGCAGTTGTGCCGCGAGTGGTATACTAAAGAAAAGAATTGTACCGCTATCTATAATGAAACATCATATTATTTATATTCCAGGACTTGGTGACTATTACGATGGGTTCCGTCGGTCTGTTTTGCAGTCCTGGCGCCTGTACGGGGTCAGTGTCGAATATATTCCAATGGGTTGGTACAAGGGTGGATCATACGAACAACGAGAAACCAGTATTAAGAAAGCTATCGCTCGTGCAAGAAAATCAGGTAAAACAGTTTCACTTGTATCTGAGAGTGCTGGCGGTGCGATTGCTTTGAACGTTTTTTCACAGGACATCCAACTCCATCGTTTAGTGTCGATATGTGCAGTGAATAACCCAAACACACCTGTTGCCCCTCGTATCCTGGCGCGCAGTCCGTCGTTTAAAACGTCACTCCAACATCTAAAATCAGCCATGAGTACTATCAAGGCCGATCGTCGTCGTGATATTACCGTCCTTCGATCAGCGTATGATCCGACCGTCATGCTAAGCGACACGCTCATCAAAGGCGTCAAGACGCATCGTATTTTTGCCATTGGTCATATTAGCGCAATTGCAACCTGTGTTATTTTGTACGGGTTTTGGGTTATTCGTTTCGTGACGCGCCGATAGGGGCGTTTTCGAGCGACTTCCAGACATACCACGACGCAATCGACTCGTAGGGGTGCCAGTTATACTCGCGGGCAATGAGTTCAATATCACTTGGGGCTGGGAGTGTTTCAAGATCGTAGAGTTTTTTGATGCCACTGCGAATCCCCAAATCACCAACCGGCAGGATATCGAGTCGGCCCATGCAAAACATCAAAAACATATGCGCAGTCCAAACACCAATTCCTTTTACCTGAGTTAATTTATCGATAATCTCATCGTTTGATAATGTATCAAGTGCATCAAGATTGAGTGTGCCATCGATAATATGCCGGGCGAGGTCCTGAATATAGACTGATTTGCCACGTGACAAACCGACGCCCCTCAGTTGCTCGATGGTTTTGTCGATAATTCGTTCGGGTGAAGGAAATATACCATCAAATAATTCGACAAATCTTTTTCGGATCGATGCGGCCGCTTTCACGCTGAGTTGCTGGCTGATGATACTTTCAACCAACTCTTGGTAATAATTAGTATGGGGAACAAAACTAGGAACATCGTGGCCAGCGATGACTGGTGCTAAGATCGGGTCGCGATCAACGATCGTCTGAACTGCCAAGGTAATAGGCGTATTCATATTAGATTTCAATCGGGCCATCGAGCCGCCTATAGGTGATGCCTTGTTTTTCAGCAATACTTCCGAGTAATCGGTCGGTCAGGCTTTTCCCTACGTCTGATAGTAAGGAATCGTGTGTCGGAAAGGCGTATCGTGGGTTGATGGTAGCCAGGAAATTCATTGCCTCACTTGTCTTCATCCATGGGGCATTGGCAGTGATCGCAAGCGTATCAACAGGCCTATTAGGAACAACGAACGAATCACCAGGATAATACAGTAGGTCATTGATCATGACGCCAACATTCGTTGCACGCGGGTAACTATCATGGATAACAGCGTGTTCACCGCCAGTAAAATCAAGTTCGAATGGCCCAATTGTCACATGTTCGCCAGCGGTAACCGTGCGAGTTTGAAACACGTCAATTTTGGAAGTAATCGATTCGTTCCCGATAATGACCGCATCGGGGTTTTTATCGATGATGGCTTCGAGTTGTTCATGGTCAAAATGATCAGGGTGCTCGTGGGTGATCACGACTGCAATGACCGTGTTACTTGGAATATAATCAGTACTAAAATTACCTGGATCAACAACTAGTTGGACGCCGTCTTTTTCGACCGTAAAACAGGCATGACCATATTTTGTCAGTATCATGACTCCTCCTTAAACCAGTTACTGTAGGCTTTGCGGGCCTTGACGATTTTTGGCAGAATCACGATCGAACAATAGCCATTGCCGGGATTATTATTGAAGTAATCTTGATGTTCAGGTTCGGCTTCGTAAAACGTTTCAAGCGGTGTCACCTCGGTCACAATAGGATCTTGCCAAATATCCTGGGCGCGCGCGATTGCACGTTCAAACAAGAGTTTCTGGCTGTCGTCACTATAGAAAACAGCTGAACGATATTGTGCCCCCTCGTCATTTCCTTGGCGGTTTAATGTTGTTGGGTTATGGATAAGGAAAAATATATCGAGCAGTGTATCGGCGGGTATAACGGTTTCATCAAATGTTACCTGGACGCTTTCGGCATGTCCCGTGCGACCACTGCCTACTCGGTAATAGTCGGCGTCACGTTGGTCTCCGCCCACGTACCCACACACTGACAAAGACACACCTTTCAGACGCCGAAATACCGCGTCGATACACCAGAAACATCCGCCTGCTACCGTCAAGGTTGTCATATATCTAGTATACTCCCCTAGGCTTAGTTGCGTAAAGGGGCAATTTGTGATATAATCAAAATAGTGAACCTTAACAGTTTAGCACTCTCTAATGAGGACGGCGTTTTATGTACAAACTTTTGCACGTAATACGCCGTTCTCAACCATGCAGTTGAGATCACCGCTGCAAATTGCATCGGAGAAGTCTACGGCAGGGATAGGGTCATCATGACCACCATCGAACAGCTGACCGGTATCACCTGGTGGCGTACCCCCGAGCAACAGCTCGCGCGTGCGCGTCAGCTCTGGCCGAACGCCGTTCTGCCCGAGCCGCCCAAGGAGTTCACCCCCTGGACGAAGTCCGAGGTGTTGCTTCTGCACGTTCCAGACAGCTTCGACTCCCTTTGGGACAAGGTCAAGGCCCCTACGGGCTACACCAAGTACCGCCGGGATGGCGTCAAGTCGGATCAGGCAAACCTGCGCCTCTCGCCGAAGAAGCGTGAGTACACGGGTCCCGTCTGGCTGGCATTCAACCCAGAACACGGCAAAGGCGCCCGTCCCGACTCCTTGTGGGGTCAGGACAATCTCGCAGCAAGCGAGGTCGTCTCGGCACAGATCCAGTTCTCGGACTGGCCGCTCGCATGGTTCAACGGTGCTTCGGCTCCGAACCTCACGGGCTACCAGCTCAAGTACGACGGGAACTGGTCGCACGTTCCGTGCCTCCGCCGGTGGGACGACGGCCGCCAGCTGGGGCTGAGCGGCCGCTGGGCTGATTACCGGAATGACTACTGTTCGTCTCCGTCGGTCAGGGAGTGCTGATACTGGGACCTTGGTTCCTTGGTGTCCGGGAGGGCTTTGGATTTCGATCCTTGGTCTTTCCGGACGCCATCGGTCCTCAAAACTTGAAAAAGTCTTGAGGGCTTTTTCATTTGACACGAGCATTCATAGAAGAATTTGGCATATAATGAATACCATGACACCCCAGGAGTTTCAAAATCATATTTGGGACAAAGGCCGACAACTATACCGTGATATGCCGTGGCGCCAAGATACACGGCCGTATTATATTTTAGTCAGCGAACTGATGCTTCAGCAGACACAGGTTGATCGCGTGATTCCAAAATTCAATGATTTTATCGCGGCGTTTCCGGACGAAAAAAGGCTTGCGAGTGCTAGCTTATCAGACGTTCTGATTATGTGGAGTGGACTTGGGTATAATCGTCGGGCGAAATATCTCCACGCAGCCGCCAAAGCTATCGTCGAGCAATTTGATAGCATCATGCCAGATAATCGCGAAGCGTTGCGGACGCTGCCTGGTGTTGGTCCGAACACTGCTGGTGCGATTATGGCCTATGCCTTTAATCAGCCGGTGGCATTTGTCGAAACCAATATTCGAACAGTCTATTTTCACCATTTTTTTGGTCACGGCGAAAAAGTGCATGACAAAGAACTCATAGAACATATCAAGGAAACTCTCGATACGGCACATCCTCGGGAATTTTACTGGGCAGTGATGGATTACGGTAGTTGGCTCAAAAAACAAGGTAGCGGTCGATTACAACAAAGTACGCATTATAAAAAACAGCGTAAACTAAAAGGTAGCCTGCGCGAGGTTCGTGGCCAGATTATTCGATATCTCGCGACGGACACTATGACCGAAAGTGACCTGCGATCACAGCTAGATGCTGACGAACGGTTTGTTACTGCACTCAATGGGTTGATCAAAGACGGCCTGGTGACGCGCACTGACACGAAATTGCATTTGACCAAGTAGGCTATGGTGTTAGATAATAAAGAGTAATGCAACGTCACCGATTTCTTTCTATCGCTATCTCATCCGCCATCATACTGAGCGTTGTTGGGGTATTTTCGTCGGTTCATGCTGAAACAAGTGTCGCAATGAGTAGTGAACACGTCGAACGTATCAGGAATAACTGTATCGAAGCGCAATCGTCACTATCACGCCTGCACGCCAGCGATGCGCTCCTGCGAGTCAATAGGGGACAATTGTACGAATCGATCCTGACAAAACTAATAGCGCCATTTAACGGACGAGCGGCGGGTAATCGACTCGATAGTGCACTTTTGGTGACATCTGCGGTTGACTATGAACGTGAACTCAATCAATTTCGCGCCAGCTATATTAGCTACGAAGAGTCACTGTCGACGGTACTCGCGATGAACTGCACTAACCAACCGGTGGCATTTTATGACGGTGTATCCGACGCCAGGGTCAAACGAACAATCGTTCATGAACACACGAAAAACCTTGAAACGATCATTCAGGCATATCAATCATCATTTGAAGTACTGGCAAAAACAGTTGAGGTGAAAAAATGAACGAAGATCATGTACTGCATGACACAGAGGGCATTAGCCCATGGGCGAAACACAAGTTTATTACGATGATTAGTGGGGTTATTATTGTCGCTCTTATACTCGTAGGAAGTGCACTGGCGTTATACGCGAGTAGTGGCGCTGCGCAGCTCGACCTCAGTCGTCCAGGTTATCAAGCGGTTCGCGACAAGGTTGTGCCGTCCAATAGGTTCGATACATATCCATCAACAGGTGCAATTGATGGCCAGGCGATTTCCGATTTCCGAACATTATTTAACAAGCAAGTAAAACAAGTTATCGGTATTGATAGTTTTGGTGGCGACGTGATGAGTGATGAATCGCTACAGATCGATCAGCCAGCACCGCAGTCGACCGAATAGAATTTATTTTTTAGCTTTTGTCTGACCTGAAAATACGGGGACAACGGCAAGTTGAATATTGCGTTTTTCAAAATCTGCCAAGATACGACGACGCATTTGTGCGGTCACCGACCATTGATCGGAGGGCTGCGTTTTACCTGCAATCAATAAATCGACTGACGATGCGGTAAATTCACCGACCGACACGAAAGCAGGTGGTTCGATAATTTTTTGCTCCCACTTTTCTTCGGTTGAAAGTTTTTGGCCAATGTCATTAATAATCTCGATAACTTGTTCGAGGTCGCTTGTCGGGTGAACAGCCACTGAAAAACGGGCCATACTGTACCCCATTGTTTTGTTGATAACATGCATGACCATACCATTAGGAAAATAATGGACATTGCCGTCGGCATCACGGAGTACGGTCGAACGCGTCCCGATTCGTTCAACGGTTCCGCTAAAGCCTTCGATATCAATAATGTCACCGACACGGTATTGATTTTCGGAAATAATAAACAATCCCGAAAGGAAATCTTTGACCAGCGACTGAGCGCCAAATCCTAGTGCGATACCGATAATACCAGCACTTGCGAACAGGGGCGCGAGGTCATAGTGGGGGAATGTTTCCTGAAAAA
Organism: Saccharimonadales bacterium (SeqCode); assembly: GCA_038319685.1. Lineage (GTDB taxonomy): Bacteria > Patescibacteriota > Saccharimonadia > Saccharimonadales > Saccharimonadaceae > UBA6022. The sequence continues at coordinate 147,086 of JBBQDN010000002.1, read as the reverse complement.
GTGCTACGCCAACAGCAATCACAATCAGCATGCGCCATACGCCAGCAAACAAGGCAGACAGCGTTTTTTGACGTTTTTCGATGTCTTTGGGGTGCCAGGTGCGGTGCCTGGCGCTGATCAAAACTTTCGTAACTACTTTACCTAGGAGGATGGTGCCTACCCAGTAGGTAAGCGCTCCAACAATGAGGATAGTACCGATTCCACCAGCGTGCGCATAAAACCAGTTAGTAACGATATCCATATGTGTTAGTATAGCATGTGTTATGGTGTTAATTCATGAGTTAACAGATCCCCGTCTTGTCGATTGCCTCACTGGTGGAGGTGTTGCTGTTATTCGTACTGATACGTTGTACGGGTTGGTTGCGAATGCGAATAACGAGCAGGCTGTCGAGCGTTTATATGACATCAAGTCGCGCCAACCTGACAAGCAATTGATTGTTTTGATACGCACGACAGACGACCTACTTGATACCTATAATGATGCGACCATGGCAAAGCTACACACTGTGTGGCCGGGTGCTAATAGTGTGATTCTTCCCTCCGTTCTGTCACCACCATGGCTACTGCGCGGCGGTAACTCGATTGCCTACCGTCTGCCGGATAACGATACTCTTCGTGATTTGATCAGCAAAACTGGTCCGCTCGTTGCTCCATCGGCCAACCCCGAAGGTCTTCCCCCAGCAACCACGATCGACGAGGCGATGGTGTATTTTGGCGATACGGTTGATGTCTATGTTGATGGCGGTGAAATCAAAGATAGTCGCCCGTCAAATGTCTATAGGCTTACGAATAGCGGTAGTTTCGAACAATTACGCTAGTTACTGAGCGGGTTTCTTTGCCAAGTTATGCTGTCGATTGGTATAATTGACCTATGAATTTAAATGACTATCAAACCGCCGCGCTCAAAACGGCTGCTCCACGCGATAAAAAGAATGAATTTTTTCACCTTGTCCTCGGACTGGTGGGAGAATCAGGTGAAATTGCTGAAAAAATGAAAAAAATCGTCCGTGACAAGGATAGCGATCTGACAAAAGTTGACGTTGATGACTTAAAAAAGGAACTAGGCGATATATTGTGGTATATTACTGTGCTGGGTGATTATTTTGATATCTCGCTTGATGACATTGCAACGACAAATATTGCGAAGCTTGCCAGTCGTCAGCAACGGAACCTGATTGGTGGCAGCGGCGACAATCGCTAAACGCTGAGTTTTTGTCGCAGCCAACCGTCGATACTCCCTGCGCCCATACAAAGGACGAGCTTGCCATCGTCAAGTGACCTCTGGATCACGTCCCATAGATCATCATTCAGGTCAGCAATATGTACGGTATCGGGATGAACAATATTTCGGGTTAATTCTTCGGGTGATAAAATCGGTAAATTCGGATCTTCGCGCGACAGGTATGTTGGCAGCCAGTAAATTGCATCGGCAAGGCTGAAACAATCAGCATACTGATGCTGTACTTCGTGTTGACGGACATTTTGATGAGGCTGGTATATCAACGTGACACTGTCCGATATCTCGCGGGCAAGTTGCAAGGTTGCGGCAATCTCTACGGGGTGATGGCCATAGTCCGTATAGAGGCTATTACTACCGAGTTTTTCGAATCGTCGGTCGGTTCCAGGGAATGTTTCGAGTGCCTGAGGGACATCACCGTTAATGCCGAGTTTTTCGATTGCTTTTGCAACCAATGTGGCATTGCGTCGGTTGTGCTCACCTGGCAGGTGGATATCAATGGTTCTGTCGAGTAACCATGCGTCAGGGTGATCTTGAAATAGTTCAATGTGGTCAGACTGCCAGGCGATTAACTGCTCGGACTGCTGGCCGAACAGTGCAAAAGCATCCAGATAGTCCGATTCGGTCGGGTAGGTATCAGGATGGTCGTAGTCAATCGATGTGATCAGTGATAGGTACGGGTGGAAGTGGAGGAAATTTTTATCAAATTCATCACATTCGTACACGAAAAATTCGCTGGCTGGGTCAAATGTACCGCTTGGTCCAAAACTCAGTGTCGAACCAACGGAATAGCTGACGGGAATGCCTAGTTGTTTGAGCGCCCAGACAAACATACCGGTCGTTGTCGTTTTGCCGTGGGTACCAGCTATTGTAACCAACTTGAGGTTTTTTTCGCTGATAATACGCGCCAGTAGTTCGTCTCGTTTGGCGGTTTTGATACCTAGCTGTCGTGCGAGGACTAATTCTGGATGATCTGGAGGCAGCGAAGAAGTGTAAACTAGCCAATCGATTGGGTCTTTGTCGTGACACGCCTGCAGGAAACTACCATCTTGACCGATGCTGACTGCCACACCTCGTTCTCGGAGTTGACGCGTTACGAGTGTTGACTGAAGATCAGAACCCTGGACACCATACCCAGCATCAAGCGCAATCTCCGCCAGTGGTCCAATCCCAACGCCGCCAATCCCAGAGAAATACACATTCATAGCCTCAGTATACCATCCCCCTCATGCTACAATGGAGTCATAACCCTAAAAGGGTGGGATTTTTCAGTGGCAGATACAAGAAGTGTAAAAAAGGGCATCAAACAACTACAGCGTATCAAAACGTGGCAGTTAGTTGTGTTGTTTTTTATTCTTTCCCTGATCGCCGCAACGTTTCTACGGCTAAATAATATCGGTATGTACGAACGACGAACGGCTGTTCTTGCTGCCGATAAAGCAGGCGATATTAACGATATTCAGAGCAGGTTGTACGATCTACAACGATTTTCAAGCGAGCACATGAACGCGGGTAGTGGGGCTTTTTACCTAGAACAACAATACAAACGCGATGTACAGAAAATTGTTGAAGCGGCGAGGAACAGTGACGTCAATCCTAACGGTAATATCAACGTTCAAGCTGATGCAACCTGCAAGACACAATATGGTCAATATTCACAGGCATATGTTCGCTGTGTGAGAGATGAACTAGCTAAATTTCCACCATCACCCGACCCTCAACAGAACCTGACTTTCCCCAATACCGAACTGTATCGTCACGAAACAAGTTCACCTGTTTGGTCACCTGATTTTGCTGGTTTTATTGTCCTGTTGTGCCTGGCGGTTATCATGATTATCGTGATTCGACTCATCGGACTAATGACCCTTCGGCTCCTCCTGCGGCACCACTACCAACCTATTTAATGTTGACACTGGTATCAAGAGGCGCTAATCTAGCAATTGTAAGATACTAATAGGAGGTTATAAGAACTTATGGCTTACAAGCACACAAACTCAAAAGGTGTCACATACTTTTTGCACAAAACTGACGTAACACTACGTGGTGGCAAACCACAGACAATCTACTTTTTCGCAAAAGTAGAAAAGAACGCTAAAGGTGAACCAACTGATCTTCCAGAAGATCGTGAAGTCAAAGAAAACCCACGCAATGGGTTTCTGACAATCAGCAAGAAAAAATAATCTTGCAGGCGCAAGCACTTTGATGGTACAGTAGTATCAAACAAACAGGTGCCAAACGAGCCCCGAAGCTATTCATGTAATAGCAGAGGGGCTTTTTTGATGCAACTTGGACTGTAACGGTGTAGAATAATAGTATATGAGTATGATGATAGAGGTCAAAGACCTAAAAAAACGATATAGTGACAAGCAAGCGGTTGACGGTGTCAGTTTTTCAGTTAAAAAGGGCGAGATATTTGGTATCCTTGGCCCAAACGGTGCAGGTAAAACAACCACCCTTGAAATGATGGAAACCCTGCGACCAATCGATAGTGGAACAGTTATTATTAACGGTATCAATGTTGCTGACGATCCGCAGGCAGTAAAGTATCTGATTGGGGTCCAACCACAAACACCAGCCTTTCAAGATAAAACCAAACTGGTTGAAGTTGTCGAGATGTTTGCTGCTGCGTACGGCGAAAAAGTCGATCCAATAGCATTCCTTCGTGATGTCGACCTCGAAGATAAAGCGAATAGCTACGTCGAGAATCTGTCTGGCGGGCAGAAACAACGGCTGAGTATTACTACAGCCCTGGTGCATGGGCCAAAAGTATTTTTCCTTGATGAACCAACAACCGGGCTTGACCCTCAGGCACGACGTCATTTGTGGGATTTGATTAAACAAGTCCGTGATAAAGGTATCAGTGTTATCATGACAACGCATTATATGGATGAAGCAGAAATCCTTTGCGACCGGATTGCTGTCATGGATAACGGAAAAATCGTTGCGATTGATACGCCAAAAAACTTGATTAAGCAACTTTTGAAACGTGGGTTTAGCAAAAAACAACATGTCGAACAAGCAAACCTCGAAGATGTATTTATTGATCTGACCGGTAAAGATTTGAGAGAAGGCTAAGGTATGAATAAATCACTGTATACGGTCCGGACGTTCGTCAAGATTAACACTCGTCGTTTTTTCCGTGACAAGCTCGCTTTATTTTTTAGCATCGGGTTTCCGCTTATTTTCCTGTTCGTTTTTGGCGGGTTAAATAGCGGAAATAGTGGTAATGTTTCGTTCAAGGTCGCTATTATCAACGAATCGGTGACGACTCAGGCGAAGGATTTCGTAAAACAATCGGCCGACAGTAAGGTTCTAAAAGTTGACCAAGATATCAAGGATATCGCAACAGCCAAGGACAAAATGACTCGGTCCGAACTTGACGCAGCGATCGTCCTGCCCAAAGAGTTTGGCGAACAAACATCCGGTGCGGCGTTTCCAACTGGTCAGGCGCGGATTATCTATACACAAAATAACCAACAGTCAGCCCAAGCACTTAGCGCGATCCTTACCGCACAGTTCAATGGCTTGAACGCATCATTTGTCAAAAATGAAACACCGTTTTCTGTCGTCAGCGAACAATTGAACGAACGGAGCTTATCAGCGTTTGACTACTCATTTGCGGGGCTACTTGGGTTTGCCATTATTGGTATGGGGATTTTTGGTCCAGTGAATGTATTCCCGGAACTCAAAAAAATGGGCATTTTACGTCGGCTTTCAACCACGCCACTGAAAGTATGGCAGTATTTCCTATCGGTGATGATTGGCCAAGCATTCATTGGCCTGATCAGCCTAGGGATTATGTTTATCGTCGCAATCTTTTTGTTCCATCTGGAAGTGGTGGGGAATTATCTCGAGCTCGCCGCATTTATCGTGGGTGGTATCATTATGATCCTAGGGATTGGGCTAGCACTTGGTGGTTGGGCAAAAAACGAACGTCAGGTCGCACCGCTGGCAAACATTATTGTTTTTCCAATGATGTTTTTATCGGGTACGTTCTTCCCTAGGTTCCTTATGCCTGAATGGGTCCAGAATATTTCAAGTTTTTTGCCACTGACACCGGTGATCGATGGTATCCGCTTAATTGCAACTGAAGGCAAGCATTTAGTCGATATTTTGCCACAAGTTGGCTTGATTGGTGCGTGGATGATTATTATTTACGCTATCGCCTTTAAAGTGTTCCGTTGGGAATAAGTCTATCCAGATCGACAGCACTTATTTGTTTCGTGGTATGATAAGTAATCATAAGCTACACCCGGAGGTTACAATTATGGACGAAAAACAAACTCAAGTTACAGAAGTGCGTGAAGCAAACGATCAAGCTGGGAATGCAACCATTCGACGTCAGGAGGTCGAAGTACGTAACAAAGTTTCTGGAGCGGTAATTGCGAGTCGTGTCGTTGCCTACGTAGTCGGTCTTATCATTACACTCCTTGCTGTACGAATAGTCCTGCAGTTACTTGGGGCAAACCAAGGCAATGGCTTTGTCGATTTTATTTATGGACTGAGCGGCGTATTCGCAGCACCTTTCTTTGGTATGTTTAGTTACCAACCAACCTATGGCGTCTCGACTCTCGAAATCGGTACAGTTGTTGGCATTCTTGTCTATGCACTTATTGGATGGGGGGTGACAAAACTATTTATGATCGGTTCAAAGTAGAGCCAAAGAGTTAATCATTGACAAAATAGCATCTATTATGCTATAATAGTATTAATATGACACAGTTAATTGAGTATTATCCAGGCAGTGACCTCCCGACAGATTCTGACGGTCGTCCGTTGAACGGGTATACCGACTACGATATTGGTGAACTCACAGGCCACCCAGATGATGACAGTGATAACAATGATAGAAACGTCGCGATTGAGCCTTTAGGCACGAATAAAGCGGCAATTGAAGAATATGACGCAAAATTTGATCGGGAATGGGATAAGCTCGGTTCTGCTCCCTTAGCTCGTGCGGCACTTGGACGAAGAGGGATTTTCCCACCCGACGGTTACGCAGACTAAAATAGACGGACAAAAGAGTCCGTCTATTTTTTGGTTGGCTATTGCGCTATAGCACAAGTATAATAGGACGAGGTGAGCTGGGAAGTCTGGTCGGCGCATTATTAAATACGACTGGAAATTGCCCTGAAAAACAAACTTATTCAATTAGCCAAAACCTTGCATCCTACACATTTATCAAAACTAGCGATGTACCTCCTCAAAGACGAAGCGATAAGCGGTAAACTGATCATTGCTGCGGTCATCCTTGCTCTTATTGCAACAAATACTGCACTGAGCGGAATATATGAATCTTTCTGGCATACTCACCTTACTATTGGTGTAGGACAGTGGGTTATATCGTTAGATTTACGCCACTGGGTAAATGATGCGCTAATGGCGATATTTTTCCTGGTCGTTGGCCTAGAATTAAAACGAGAATTAATCACGGGTGAGCTACGAAAGTTCAAAACAGCTATTTTGCCGATAGCAGCTGCCATTGGTGGTATGGTCATTCCTGCGTTGATCTATATGGCAGTGAACGCCGGCGGAGATGGATTTCAAGGTTGGGCAATACCAATGGCGACGGACATAGCAATCGTCATCGGATTACTTGCACTGCTTGGCACAAGGGTGCCGTCGTCACTGAGGCTATTCCTACTCACTCTGGCGATTGTTGACGATATTGCTGCAGTTATTGTCATAGCACTTTTTTATAGTACCGGTATTAATGTAGTGATGCTGTGCCTTGCCATCTGTCTATCCATACTCACCGTACTACTGCAGGCAAAAAAATGTCTGTCGTTACCTGTATTTATTATTGTTGCTGTGTTGTTGTGGTTGCTGGTAAATGCTTCAGGCATACATCCTAGCATCGCAGGTACGCTTATTGGTTTGCTAGCACCCCTTGGTGTAACGTCGCGACATAAAAAGTCTATCGCCGAACGATTAGAACGGCTGACCATACCAATTTCGACGCTAGTCGTTGTCCCATTATTTGCGTTTGCGAACGCAGGAATCGTACTAACTCTCAGTAGTTTTGATGGTGATGCGACATTGTCGGTTGCAGCCGGAATCATACTGGGACTAGTCGTCGGCAAAGTCGTTGGTATCGTCGGAGCGTCGTGGGTAATGATCAAGTCCGGCGTTTCAAAACTCCCGACTGGTTCAAACTGGCATCATATCATAGGTGTGGGAATGCTTGCGGGAATTGGGTTCACTGTGTCAATTTTCGTCACCGAACTGGCATTTGATCAACAACAGCTTATTGCAGTTTCAAAACTCAGTATATTTTTGGCATCAATCGTCAGCGGAATACTAGGGTTTGTTGTGGTGTGGGTGACGATAAAACCTCACATGAAATAACTTTTGGGATGACATGGAATTTTGAACGGAGTGAGAACTTTGCTTAGCGCAGGGTACTGGCGATTCTATATCCATAATAGTGTACATCATTTGTGTCTACGTGTAGAGTAATATTTTAGATAGGTTGTTGTGCAATGTTTGATTAATTCCTCAATAATCACTCGACAATACCCAGAACCTTTTTGAGCAATGTCCGTATATTTTTCAACGAAACGATCATACGTTATATCGTCCTCAATATAGGATCGCCAGTCATCCAAATCACCCATGATAAGTTGTTGCATCTTATCTACTGTCCATACAAAGAGTGATTCCTCATCATTCTTAAGTTCGTATTGTTGCATCGTCTCAACGAGATCAGGAAAACTTCTGAACTCATTAGATAATTGTTCGAGGGATTTTTGCTCATTAATTATTATAGCTCGATACGTAACCCTTGGTGATAGGGTCGAACGATCGGTAGATGCTGAGTATGCCTACGAAAATCAGTACTGTACCAAACAAAGTGAATAATATTCTTGCTACAGGATTTCCTGGACTATTTGACATAGCTTAATAATAACAGAAATTATTCTAGAAAATTCCAACGTCCATAATGTTTATGTCTGGTGGGGCATTATGAACGAAGTCAGAACTAAACTAGTAAGCCTCACTAGTCGATAGTCTCAGTTTGTTGAGGTGTCCATGCTGGAGATGCTGCATATATAATTTCTAGGTTGCCTTCAAAGTAATATGCGTCACCTACTGCGAGATGCACTTGGTCATTTTTGGCTAACGCAACTCTGGTGCCATCTCGGAGTCCTAGGAAGCCCATTCCTTCAGTGATATGAACGATAGAGTCAGAGATGAGATTGCCTGTATAGCCACTTTCTGGATATCGACCTTTGATCGAAATAGGAGCTACATTTAAACGAGCATTTCGCATTGCATATTCCCAGGACGTCAAAACTCCATTTTCGAGCCGATTTGCTTTAGATTGCGGAATATGTTCCACGATTAATTATTAACCTTTGCGAACCTAGGTATTTTTTGTCCATCAATCACTACAGGTTCAAAAAACATATCGAACGGTCGCACCCAGATGGTATATGGTGCGTAGAGTGATCTGTACACCACAAACTTTTCCTCTGTTTCAGTATGGACACCTTCGCCAATAACTTCGTATTCGTTACCTTTGTAGTGTCGATAATGTCCAGTAATATCGGTATTTTCCATATCTTTATAATAACAAAAAGACGTCAGAATCATCTTAACGTCCATTGTATTTATATTTGGTGGGGCGTTACGCACGAAGTCAGAACTATGCTAGCACTAAATAAGTGCGAGTGACTTCAGGAGATTTTCGACTGATGGAGAGTAGGATCTTTCTGAGAGTTTCTGAATAGGCACCCATTCGGCATATCCAAAATCGTCTTCTAGTTTGATAGGTATATTATGCGCGGGTTGATCAATTGTTACCTTGAAATTATAAAAGGTCATGTCAACCAAAACACGTTCACCTGTATCTTTTAAGGTTTTTTCTGTTGTTCCGGTTTGAATAAGAGCGATTGGTTCGATTATTGCATTATTAATATCGATACCGACTTCTTCAAGGATCTCTCTTTTAGCCGCTTCTTCCTTGGATTCACCGTCATAAACACCACCGCCAGGTATCACCCAGAGGTCTTCATAAACGCCTCCCTTAACGTTCTTGCCGATTAGTACATGTTCATCGTTTGAGAACAGTAGCGCTCCGGCAATGTCTCTTTTCATTGTTCTCATATGTTAACTATAACAAAAACAGCCAGAATAGTTCTGACTGAAATTAGTACTCTGTCTGGTGGGGCATCATGACTGAAGTCAGAACTAAACTTGTTGAAGAAGTTGTCTAATTACTGTTTTAGAAGGCTCCATAATATCTATTGAATCGATTGTGTCGATTCCAACCCAATAAGCTTCCGATGCTTCTTTCTCTTCGAGGACGAAGTCGTAAGACGGAAGCTCGCATATATAGAATAATCCCACGAATTGCATGTTAAGGTCGTTACGCACGGCGCTCCATTCACCAACGTCGAATAGTTTTCCAACAGTTGGTCGTACGCCGACTTCTTCTTCGACTTCGCGAGCAACACATTCAACAAGCGTTTCGCCAAATTCTATAATTCCACCAGGTGCATGATATTGGTCGACGCCAGTTATGGTCGGGTCTGACTGCTTCAGAACAAGTACTTTTCCTTCATCATTTTTGATCAAAGCTTTTACTGCGGTATATAAGATGGTAGACATGTTCTAATAATAACAAAAAACAGCCAGAAAAGTTCTGACTGAAATTAGTACTCTGTCTGGTGGCGGTCTCTGGGAGCTATTTGAAACACGTCCGCTAGAGGACATATTACAGGAAATGGCTGACGGCTGGAATACCATAAAACGTAGCCCAAGGGAGGCCAGACCTCTGGTAGGGGCGTATAATAGCGATTATGAACTATAAGTTTAAAAAAGCTGATGATTTATTTGATAAGGCTGGCAAAGGTTTCTTTGACCTCGTGGAGGAGCTGCAGGGCATACACGAAAGTGACCCAGCTACCCTACCTAACGAGGCTACCATCACTGGTGAGAATGGTGAACAGGTAATTTTAAGCATAGATACTACCGAACAAGGCACTCTCTGGACTGTAACCAAGGATGGCTTGAAACTAGAGCTATATAGGCCTAATGACTGACCTAACCACCCAAAGCGAAGTTGTTCGCTTGCGTGGCTTGGGATACAGCTTTGACAGCATTGCTGCAACATTAGAACTTAGCAAGCCAACGGTGATGAAAGTTTGCAAAGGCTATGCCACTGAAATTGATACGTTGCAGACTGAACAAATTACCTCCACTTTGCAAGACGCTAACGAGGGCGTACAAGCCCGCTCAAGGCTGTATACCGACCTTATAAAACGATTGTACAGTGAGTTGGCAACACGTAATTTATCCATTGTTAGTACTGACCGCCTTATGGCTATGCTGGAGCGAGCGGAACGCAGCCTTGCTGCCATAGAGCTACGCAACCTAGGTAATGGTGTCTCTGATTTGGCTAACCTCAGTAATGAGGATTTAGTAAAAATTGCAGCAGCAGGAGTTGCTGCTTTACCAGAACCTGCCTAATTCTTTACTATTTATTTCTGTGCCACGATTTGTAACCAGTCGGCGTTTGTGGTCTGCCCCTTGGTTAAGTCTATTTGGCTGAACCCAGCTTCTCGTACAACAGCCTCTAAATCGTCAGCCTGCCAGTAACAGAAGTATCTTGGGGCATTAAGTTTAGCCTGTGACCACTCTTGCCCCTGACCCTCTTTGACGCTAAAAGCAAGAACTCCATTTTCGGTAAGGCTATTATAGCTTTTGGATATTACAGCTCTCGTTTCATCGGGGGTAAAATGTAACAAAACGGCGTTTGCAAAGATTAATGAGTACCCAGCACCAAAATCGTCATTTATGGCGTTTAAAACCCTAGCTTCGTGCCCCTGACTTTGCAATAGGTCTACAAAACCTTTGGTAGCGTCTGTACGCTCCACTTTGTAGCCTTGGCTTTCAATGTACTCAGCGTCACGCCCAAAGGCACTACCCAGCTCTAGTGCACGACCATCTTGTGGTACTAAGGCTAAAGCCTTATCGAGCCACTGCTTAACATCTCCGCTTACTTCGGCGGGTGTGCCGTCTAAATATTCTTGTACGTGCCCCTCATATGATGAAAGGGTCGTTTCGTTGTTTTGTTCTGTAGTCATAATCTGTCATTATACTACCCCTCAGGGGTCAGACAATAGCATAATAGTTTCAAAAGTATTAAGTTAAAAATTATTTATATCACGCAGGTTTATTTGTTTATTGGTCGCTTGAAACTATAATAAATATATGGAACAAATGTCTGCACCCGACACCGTTAATTTGCGTTATGTAATTTATGTACGCAAGTCTACTGACGAGGAGGGAAAGCAGGTCAGGTCTATTAATGACCAAATTAGTGATTGCGAAAAGTTAGTAAAAAGCCAAGGTTTACGAACTATTGGCATACCTATTGAAGAGAGATTGTCAGCCAAACTGCCCAATAAGCGTCCTCAGTTCAAGCAGCTGCTAAGAGATATAAAAGACAAGAAAATTGACGGTATTATTTCATACCACCCTGACCGCCTAGCTAGAAATATGGTAGAGGCGGGCAAGATTATTCATATGCTGGACACTGATGTTATTAAAGACTTACGTTTTGTGTCTCACCAGTTCTCGAATGACGCTAACGGTAAAATGTTGCTTGGTATGCTTTTCGTGTTTGCGAAACATTATTCAGATGATTTGTCAGCCAAAGTTACTAGGGGTGTCAAGGGTAATTTGGGCGAGGGGAAGTCTGGTGGTACGCCTAAACACGGCTACATTAGGGAGGAAAATGGCCTATACCAGCCAGACGGTAAACACTTTGACCTTATGCAACAGGCGTGGGTAATGCGGGCGGAGGGGCAGTCGCTAGACACTATTGCTACCTACCTGAACGACCACGGCTACGCTAGGTACGTTAAAAAGCTAAAAGGCCATTCTACCCAACCTATGAAACCAAACGTCTTAGAATACGTTTTTAAAGACACGTTTTATTTCGGGGTGCTGAACCAGACTAGCCAAAGTGTTGACCTTTTAGAACTTGGGCTTGGCTTTAAGGCAATGATTAATAGAGAAACCTATTATAAAGCCCAGCAGTTTTCTACCACATTCAAGAGGGGTGCAGCTAAAAAGCAGCCAGTCTACCTGCCGCTTAGGCACTTGGTATTTTGTGGCGTATGCGAAAGCGAGACCCCGATGATAGCTGGCAAATCCAAAGGCAGGCAGGGCAAGCACTACCTTTACTATAGGTGCGGTACTAAAGGCTGTCAGAGGGCTCAAAAAAGTGTCAGGGGTAAAGTATTGTTCAGTGAGCTGCAATCAATAATAGATAGCAAGGTAGGTGCTCTAACGTATGCAGGCTATGAGAATTATCTAAAAGAAGTTAAAACCTACTCCAATACCCAAAAATCAAAGGTCAGGGGCGACCTGTCGGCTTATAGAACCGTGAAAGGCGGTCACGTAGCCAGTAGGCTTGAGCTAGTGCAGTCACTTGCCCGCCTAAATGATAAAGCCGCTATCGAGGACGCTAACAGGCGTATCGCAGAGCTAGGCAGCCTTATCGACGACCTGCAGAATAAAATAACCAAGGCTACTAATCTACTTGATAAATCCGAGCTGCCTGTAGTTAGCCCAGAGGAGTTCAGTGACTTGGTTCAAAAGACAGGTAAAAAGTTGTTGCGTGGTGATAAGTTTCAAAAGGACAAGATTATTAGGGAATTGTTTTTGAAACTATGGATTGATGATAAAAAAGTGGCTACTTACCTCTGGAAAGAACCATATCTTTCTTTGATAAAAGCCACTGATTTCCAGTCTGGTGGGGGCGGGTGGAGTTGAACCACCTACCAAGTGGTTATGAGCCGCCTGCTCTGACCGATGAGCTACGCCCCCGCTTCGGTTATTATAGCGTATTGTTATCTGTTGAGCTATAATAGAAACCGCTATATTATGCAAAAAATAAACATTCGTAAACTTTATTATCATCTACGGTACCGTTATTTTACGATAAATAACGTCGTTATTAGTGCTGCGTTACTGATTGGTGCTAGCTGGGCATGGGGTTCTATAGGGGTGATGCAGCGTAATTATGATTTGCAAAAAGAAGTTGATGCGAAAAGTCGGCAACTGAAGCTTGCTGATCTGGATGTCCAGACAAGCACGTTTGAAAAAAAATATTATCAGAGCACCGAATACAAAGAATTAGCCGTTCGTGAACGACTCGGGCTTGCGACGCCTGGTGAAAATGTCCTCATCCTACCACCCAATAGTGATGCTGCGAAAAAGGCCGATGCCCAGCTGTCAAATGTGACAATCGTTCAATCAAGTGTCCAGCCAAGTAAGTTTCAGCAGTGGATGAATTTCATCTTTGGTGGGAATATACGCGACTAGGCCAGCTTGTAAAATGGTCTCTACTCTGTTAGAATGATACAAGTGCCGCGGGGTGGAGCAGTCTGGTCAGCTCGGATGGCTCATAACCATCAGGTCGTAGGTTCAAATCCTACCCCCGCAACCAAGAAAATACACTCATCGAAAGATGGGTGTTTTTTCATGGTTCTGGGCTGATTTGGTTCTAGGACTTTTTTGCGGAGCAAAAATAGTCGTAGGCTCGTGCAGCAAGCGAAGTGAAAAAGTGTTTACATTTTTTCACGAACGAGCGGAGGAGCGGAACAAAGTGGAGCGATATTTCTACCCACTTCATACCTGGATTGTGAGGTGCTATACTTATGCTTAGATTAAAAAAGGAATTTGTATGGTAAAAAAGACAATCAAAACATCCAAGAAAAAAACCTATAGTGAGTATCGTTTCCGATTAGGGACGTTGATTATTGTGCTTGGCGCGGTCCTGTCATTTGCCCTTGGTGTCGGAGCGACTCTTGGACTGCGTTCTGACATGAACCGTCAGGCAGCACAGTATAAAACAGTCGAGATCACGGGCAGCGATGGTCTGATCGGGGGCGTCGGCTATGGCCACCCATTTAAAGATGCAAATAAACTTGTTTACCACATCACCTACAACAACACCAGTACAGAAGACCGCTTCCTGCAGATCAAAGCTACCCTGCGGGCCAATGACCCTACGACACAGCTAACAGCCACGAATACAACTGTCGACCTTGGCGCATACACGGGGAGTGTCTATAGCGAGAAAAAGCTTGTCAAAGCAGGAACCAAGGAAGTATTTGAACTTCCACTGGTTGAATACACGACGACGCCGACAAAATATGTTGGGTTTGAGGCATTTAAGTCAAAAACAGACTAATACGAACACTTTCGTATTACGCTAATTTGGCAGCTGCAACACGCACCGCTTCACTCCAACTAAGGAACGCGTGGGGTGTATCGGCAATTTGCTCGGCAGTTAGTTGGTATTTGACGGCTAGTGCAAGTTCATGAATCATTTCGGCGGCGTGTGGGGCGACAATTGTTGCACCCAGTACGATGCCCCTTTTGTCGGTGATAATCTTGGCAAATCCGTCACGAAAATCACTGGTGTTGCTTCTGGCGATGATATTAAGCGGCGCAACAGCTTTATTAATAGGCAAATCGCGTTTGAGACAGTCATCTTCGGACAAACCAACAGACGCGACACCTGGGTAGGTAAACGTCAAATGTGGCGTCGCGGTGTAATCAGGGACGGCCTTTGTTTTATGGAGGATATTATTTGCAACGACGCGACTTTCTAGGAGTGCCGTGTGCGTATGAGAGTTGTGGCCAAGAACGTCGCCAGCTGCAAAAATATGGCGAGCACTTGTCTGGAGGTGTTCGTTCACTTCTATGCCTTTTGGCGTATAGGTAACCGATGCGTTTTCAAGTCCGATATCAACAGTCGGGACGCGGCCTGTTGCAATCAGAATTTCTTCGACAAGGACTGATTTTTCAACACCACCGCGCGTATACGTCACTCGTTTGTGGATATGTTCTTTTTGAACACTGAGTACCCGGGTTTGGGTTAGTGACGTCACGCCCTTTTGTTCCTTTAACAGTCGTTCAAGTAGTGTGCCGACCTCTTGGTCTTCTTGCGGCAAGATGCGCGAGGCAACTTCTGCCAAGTAGACTTTTGTACCAAAGATAGCCATGAGCTGTGCGATCTCGACACCTATTGTACCGGCACCGATAATGAATAAACTTTTTGGTGGACGCATGGCTTCGAGGATTGTGCGTGGCGTGAGGTACGGGATGGTATCAAGCCCCTGAATATTCGGGGCGACCCAATGTGATCCCGTAGCGACTATAAAATGTTCAGCTGATAGGTGACGACGATTGACGCTAATTTCGTTGGGGGTCAAAAAATGAGCCGTGCCATTGAATGTATCGATATTTTCGTTTTCATAGTAACGACGGTTCCCACCAGCGCCAGTACGTTTGACGGCTAATTCCTTCCAGGTACGCAGTGAAGGATAGTTGTACCCGAGTGTACTTGAACGAAGTCCAAAACGTGAACCGTGACGAGCTTCGTCGTAAAGATGGGCAACATGAAGTAGTGCTTTGGTCGGGACGTCACTCCAGTTGGGTGAGTCACCTCCAAATGTATCGGATTCAATAATTGCTACTTTTTTACCCGCCCGAGCCGCAATAGTTGCTGCCGCACTTCCGCCGGCACCACTACCGATAACGATGAGGTCATAATCAAATGTGTGTTTTTTTGCCATGTGTTTTGCTCCTTAGATTATCAAGCGGTGATGTTTGTATAAGTACGCGGCGTCGGGATGGAACTTTTCAAGGTTTTGACTGGCGATTCGGCGAAGGTCTGCGCTAGTGGCTTCGGGTTTTGTGTTGAGCCAGATAATCACGGCGTCACAGACATTAGTCGCTGTGGTTTCGGCCGATCCAACCGGGCTACGCACGCTCAGGCAGGCAGCGCGGATGCTGGCGTGGAGTTTATCACGCCGGAAACTTTCGGTCGGTCGGCGGCCACCTTGTTTGACGATATCGATTGCTTTACTCATTGCTATTGGACCCCAGCGGCAAGGACTGTGGCGGACATCACCTGGTCAACATAGACGTAAAATCCAAGTGCGATCAGTCCGCTGCCGGCTGCAAATTGCAGGAATCGTTTATTACGTTCGCGCCATTTCTGGATGCCACTGAGACTATGACCACTGCCAACCAGCGCCCAAACTAGCAAAAGTGACACCATCGAAACAAATACATAGAGGCCAACACCAAGTAATTGGAGTTGTGGAGTAAGGTGAACAAGTGCCAGAGATGCGATGATAATCGGTGCCACGATAAACAACAGTTCGGCTGTCACGCTACTCAGCCCTAGACCGAATGCCTCGGCACTGCTTTTTGTGGCCTTGGTACGATCCGAAAGATATTTGGCGGTTCCCCGGGGGAGCCATAGAGTTGTGCCACTTTCACGCCGATAGTAAAATGCCCATACGGCGACACCTAGGCCAAGGAGGAGTCCACAGCTCATTGCCCAGACGAGTAACGGTGTGGTTCCGTGAAATAATTGTTGTAATATATACGACGTAAATGAAATAAGCAACATAGTCATGACTGATGCGCCAAACACAAACCCACTCGTCAGCCGAAGTAGTCGAGCATGCGAATGTTTTGCACCGATAGCATGTCCGCTAAGCAGAGTCAGCATACTGACGCTCAACTGAAAACTCGCGTGAATACACGCGGCGACGATGACGATGAGGAACGAACTCAGGATGTCCATATTTGTTTGTTTTTCAGTTACCCCTTGTACCATTTATAGCATAAGCGGTGGCAAAAGGTCAAAAATCATACAAAATACTATTGCTTTTTTAAACCTTTTATGCTTAAATAGACATATAAGAAATTAAAAACAAAAAGAAAGCAAACAAACACAATGGAAACGCAATCAAGCGGCATCGAAGCCGTTACCCTTAGTGATATCTTAGGACTTGCAACATGGAACCGTGAACGGACTGACGATGAACTTCGTCACTTTGTCGATACCCGCCACGCTGCCATCCCTGACGACATCGATGTTGAATAATCAGCCCCTCTAGAAATTGTTGCTTTCTTTTGCTACAATCATCTCTGTATTCACTGCATTTTTGTAGCGAAGGACATACGGTAGCGTAGCTCAGTTGGTTAGAGCGCAAGACTCATAAGCTTGAGGTCACAGGTTCAATTCCTGTCGCTACTACCATAGAAACAGTCTCACCTTTGGTGGGGCTTTTTCTATGGTAATTTTGCGGTCAGAAATTGAACCTGTGACTTTTTGCAAAGCAAAAATAGTCACATGGTCGCAAAGTGCCGCGCAGCGGAAAAGTGTTTACATTTTTCCGCCAGCAAACGAAGGAGGCTTTAGCCGATATTCCTGTCATTCATCTACTTTTCAATTTGATTGATCATCTCAGTCCCAAGTTCACTTAATAGGAAAGGAGTGAAATCTTCGGGGTTATCGGTATGTTTTTGTCTGAACTGATCAATTGTCATTATTTCAAACCCAGTACCTTCGTTTTCTTCAATTTTGAGATCATCAATCGAACCTTCGTACGGATAGATATATGATGCACGCATGGCGACATCACTCAGAACTGAATAGGCAACACCAAGTGAGATCAATTTAGTCGGATCGATTGTGATACCGGTTTCTTCGAAGGTTTCTTTTGCTGCAGTATCGTCATAGTTCATGCCGCTTTCGACATGACCACTAACAGTGCTAGTGAGTTTACCGGGAGCAAGTTTTTTCATCATGCTTCGGCGTTGAAGGATAACTCTCTTATCGGGTGTATAAAAACCAACAAAAACCATCCGGCAAATAAGGCCTTTTTCTTTAACTTCGCTACGTTCAGCTCGTCCAATTACTGCATCTTGTTCGTTTACGATGTCGAGAAATTCAGTCATGCTAATTATTGTAACACCCAAGGGACTCGTACGACTCTACCTGTTCTCGTCATCTCAGTCTCTTCTCAAACAAATTCTGTACTATTAACCTTGTCGCGCTGATAGCGGACGACAACGATGCATAATGCACGAAAGGAGTTTACATGAGAAAACAACTTATCACAGCGGGGATTGTGACGACGATTGGACTTGCGGGAGTGGCAGGTGTCGGTATCGCACATGCGAGCACCGATACAAATAGTACAAACCCATTTTCGAGTTTAGTTGATGCAATTTCAACTAAATTTAATCTTAGTAAAACTGACGTTCAAAAAGTATTTGACGAACAGCGCACTGCGCGCGAGGCAGAGCACGAGACACAGGTAAAAGCCGATCTTGCGAAACTAGTGACCGACGGCAAACTGACCCAGGCGCAGGTTGACAAGATCCTTGCCAAACGCACCGAACTACAAGCGGCACGTGACGCGGCAAAAGACACAGTAAGTACCAAAACTCGTGCTGAAATGAAAACCGAGATGGAAGCAAAACGCGTTTCTCTTGAGGCGTGGGCCAAGGACAACGGTATCGCCAATGAATACCTTCGATTCGTCATGGGACATGGCGGTGGTAATCGTGGCATGCATGGTGGTCCAAAAGGTGCCGATACCGATACGACGCAGTAACAGATTTATATATACACCCCACAAAAAATACCACCGGCACATGTCGGTGGTATTTTTTAAGGCACCTTGATTATTTGCTACTTTGGACCATTTTATAGATGACATTGACATACGTTTGTAGTTCATCCCGGGTGATCGTGTCATTACCGTATAATTCTCGACGAAGTTCGTCGCGTAGGCCAACTTCGATCTGCTTTAATAGTGGTTTGTAACTGGGGTTAATGAACACGATTTTCGTGCGGTTGTCGCCCGGTTTGGTAATTTTGCGTATCAAACCCTTTGATTCAAGCAGGTTAATGGTATTCGTAATAAATGGCATGGTTGTGTCGAGAATATCTTTTAGGGCAGTCAGGGACATACCATCGGGGCCAGCGTCATTAATGTAACCAAGGGCGAACCACTGCATAGCGGTTAAGTCGTATTGTTCTAAATAGTGCGATTTAATTTTGCTCATTAAACGATGAGCCGAAGATTGCATGACGCCAACTTCATATGTCGCCAGGGACGAAAGATCGATTTTTGGTAAAATTGTTGACTTTGTCATATCATTCATATTACTATACTAGTATGTTAAGTTAATAAAGTAAAGTATTAACCTAACAATCAAGATTATTAACAAAGGAGGGTTCTTATGGAATCTGGAAGCAAAACTGCAATAATAGTTATTAGTATGATCGTCGGTCTCGCCCTTGGCGGCGGCATCGGTTACGCAACTGGTACTATGAACAAATCAGCCACAACAACAAACGCAAACTCATCACAAATGAGTATGAGCACCGAAGATGGTGTCACGGTTGGTGGTGCGAGGATGGTACAGAGTAAAGACATCGTCGATAACGCCGTCAATGCGAAAAACGTGACGACACTCGTGACAGCCGTCAAAGCTGCAGGACTTGTCGATACATTAAAAAGCGAAGGTCCATTTACAGTGTTTGCACCAACAAATGATGCATTTGCTGCCTTGCCTGCTGGCACAGTCGACAACTTACTCAAACCCGAGAACAAAGCAGCACTTGCAAATATTTTGACCTATCATGTTGTGGCCGGTACATACACAAGTGCCGACCTACGTGTTATGGCACAAAAAGGCGAATCGCTCACCTCTGTTCAAGGTGAAATGTTGATGCCTGTACTCGAAAACAATGAACTTAAAATTCAAGATGCTAAGGGAAACAAAGTCAGCGTTGAAACGTCTGATGTGATCTCGAGCAATGGCGTCACACATGTGGTGAAATCAGTCTTGATGCCGAAGAACTAGTGACGTATATAAACGAGAATGCCTGACCGTACTGGCAGGCATTCTCACCTAGATAAGGGGACCTATAATGTTTTTACTTTTCGGAGCATTTTTTGCAGGAATCATCACCGTTCTGGCGCCCTGTGTCCTGCCTCTCCTGCCAATTATCATTGGCGGATCGGTTAGTGGTGATGTCCAGGACAAAAGACGGCCAATTATTATTGCTGCGAGTTTGGCTGTATCGCTGATTATATTTACTGTTCTGTTAAAAGCGACGACATTATTGATCAATATTCCACCAGAACTCATTACGTACATTAGTGGTGGGATTATCGTTGGGATTGGTATCGTGTTCTTGTTCCCTGTTATTTATGAAAAACTTATTATTGCGCTTAATATCCAGTCAAAAAGCCAACAGCTGCTCGGCAAAAGTTCTGGTAAGGGTGCAGTTATTGGAGCGATCATTACGGGTGCAGCGCTCGGTCCTGTGTTTAGTAGCTGTAGTCCGGTCTATGCATATATTCTCGCAACGGTGTTACCCGTTAACTTCGGTGTTGCAATGGCCTATATGGTCGCGTACGTACTAGGCCTGAGTATTATGCTGCTGCTTATTGGATTTATCGGTCAGAAGTTTGTTCGTAAATTAAAGTTTGCGAGTAATCCACGAGGTTGGTTTAGCCGAGCGGTTGCAATTTTGTTTATTATTGTTGGGCTACTCGTGATGACCGGCTATGACAAAAAACTTCAGACCTATGTATCCGAGCATACGCCGTTTAACTTTGACAAGTTATCTGCACAGTTGATTCCAAGTAGTAGTCGCGAAAACGCCGACGGTGTTCTGAACGTAAAGCCGTACAAAGCACCTGAATTCAAAGGCCTGCAGAATTGGATCAACAGCAATCCTCGGACGCTTGAAAGTATGAAGGGCAAGGTAGTTCTGATCGATTTTTGGACTTACAGCTGCATTAACTGTATACGTACCCAGCCGTATCTTCGTGACTGGTATAGTACCTACAAAGATAGTGGATTTGAAATTATCGGGATCCATGCACCGGAATTCTCGTTTGAAAAGAACCCAAGTAATGTTCGTGATGCGGCTAAAAAGGCAAATCTGATGTATCCGATTGCCCTCGATAATGATTTTTCAACCTGGAATGCCTATGAAAATCAGTATTGGCCAGGCAGCTATCTGATTGATAAACAGGGAAACGTTCGCCGCTATCATGGTGGCGAGGGTGAGTACAAGGAAACCGAGCAGGCAATTCGAACACTCCTTGCGGAGGACGGAGGCAAGGTTCCAGAAAAAACGACCACTGCCCTATCTGGTCAGGTTCCTGTGACGAATGAGCAGACACCCGAGACTTACTTAGGAACGAAACGGGCAAGTAACTTTACGGGTACGCCACGGTTAGTTCAAGGAACATCAACGTTTACTCCGGGTAATCTTGCACGAGTAAATCAATGGACACTTGGCGGTCAGTGGCAGGTTACCGCCGAAGGTATCAAAGCGATTCAGGATAGCTCACTCACCTTTCGATTTGCTGCCAAGGAAGTCTATGTCGTGACAGCAAATCCTGTCGACAATGCAAAAATACAGGTGCTACTGGGCGGTACGCCAATCAGTCAGACGAAGTTTGCTGGCGATGATGTCAGTGACTCGATGGTGACAGTTACCGATGCGCGGCTTTACCGACTTATCAAGCTCGATCGTTTTAGTAAAGACATGACACTGGAACTACGCGTTCCAGCCGGCGTACAGCTAAACGTGTTTACATTCGGAAGTTAATAAAAGGAGATACTATGAATATTACAATTTACTCAACCTCAACGTGTGCTATCTGCCATGCGCAGATGCAGTGGCTCGATAAAAAAGGATTCAGCTATACTGATGTTATTGTCGACGAAAGTGACGAAGCGATGAATCAACTTATGAGCGCAACGGGTGGCATGATGCAGGTACCACCGTTCACCGTGATTACCAAAGATGACGGAACAGAAGAAAAGATTCAGGGGTTTGACTACAAGAAGCTCGCAATTATCCTTGGTGTTTAGTTTGTTTTAAGTACAGCAGCAAGGGTCTGAGCGTTTGTTTTTGCACTAGCTCTAAATGTCGCATTGGCAGCCTTGATCGTCGTTTCACGAGTCGTGGCGAGCTGTTTGATCGCACCGGTAACTTTGTCTGATTTACGAGCCGCGTCAAGTGTTTGACGGGCGGATTTAACGGCTGCTTTTAGTGTTGCAGCGGCAGTCCCGTTGCCACAGTCTGCTTTGGCTGTCGCAAGGGCTGCATTTACCGCAGTCTGATACGCAGTAACTGCTGCAGTGAGAGTCTGTTGATGGGTCGTAATGAGCGCTGCGAGATCCGTTCGGTATGTGGTACGGGCGGCGTCAACTGCTGCTTGGCGAATTGCCTCGGCCTGTTTCATGTTTGTGACGTACGTGTCGATTGCTTGCAGTTGAACTGCACTAAGTCCATCTGTCGACTTTAATTTATTTACTCTGATTTCAAACTCAGATTTTGAATCGTTACGAGCAGTAGTTACTTTTTGATCAACTGTTTTTTGTCCATCTGATAGGGTAGTCAGGCGTTTTTTAAAGTCACCCTGTAGTTCAGAAGACCGAGTTTTGAGGGTTGATCGACTACTATCATCAAGGTTCTTGAAGTGTGTGCAGACTTCGGTAAGTTTACTGTTTGAAGTTGACTCTGTTTCCTGTTCGGTTTGCTTGGTCGTTGGGGTGACGGTTGTATGGCCTGATCCCTCGATTGCGAATGCAGGGTAGGTTGATGCACCTGCGATGATCACTGCAAGACCAATCATCACTGTTAGTTTCATGGGACTATAAATTGTTTTCATTAATACTATCACCTACATTAGTTGTTGAATTACTTGCGTCTGTTGCAGCGCCACTATCGTCAGTAGAAGTATAGTTTATTTCAGTCACCGCACTATTTGTCAGAGCGTCCGTCGCTGCATCAAGTTCGGGATTATTTGTTTTGGTACTGTCGACATTTGGTACGACGATACTTGACTGTTTTGTACTGTTGGCTTCAGGATTTTTAAGACTATACATGACGTAAATTCCAATCCCTATCCCCAAGATAAGGACGAGGAGACCTATGCCGAGGAGTAATTTTTTATGAGATTTTTTTGGTTCGGGTGTCGTAGTGACTGGCTGTGGTTCGGTTGATGGTTCCTGGTGCCACATCGGGGGTGGTCCTACTGGAGTATCAACTGGCTGGTTATCGTGTTGTGGGTTCATAGTGCTCCATGTTGTTTATGGTTACGTAATAATGTGATTATTGCACTTCATTGCTAGCTTGTAAAGCGAAAGTGGTATAGTGTAAATAGTATTTATAAACACAGAAACAAATAATACATGGCTCATAAGTCCCTATCAAAAACAAAACACAACTCAGTAAAGGATGCATTACCGCGTCACTATCATGTGATTGCAGAAATCGCGGGGTGGATTGGTGCGATCTCGCTATTATCGGGCTATTTACTTATCAGTAATCACATCATCAAGTCGGATGAACCGGCGTATCATCTGTTGAATCTTATCGGAGCAGGCGGGCTTATTGTGATCGCGCTCACAAAAAAGTTATACCAGTCAATTTTGGTGAATATCGTTTGGATGATCGTGGCGGTTGCGGCGCTTGTAGGTCTGGTTTCTTAGCGTTTAATTGACTTTTTATACGTTTTATGCTAATATAGATATAGTGACTAAGGTGTCATGTAGTTTTCATCGATTGACCGGGAGGTCACCAGAATGTCCAGCAAACCGCAGTCCCAGCGTTACGTTCTGATCGTCGCCGCTGCCGCTTTGGCTGTCGGTGTCTTGATCGGATGGATCGCCCCCTGGGCAAGCCCATTCGATCAGACAGCAGCTGACACCGGCGCGGCATCGATCAGCGAGCTGCTGGTACCCGCGGAGTCCGCGTCGCCCGTTATGGGTGATCCAGCCGATCCGCCGGCAGGACTTCCAGGCACCGTGACAAATCTGCCTGCTCCCGAAGTAATGCTCGAAGTGACCGGTGGGATCGGGTACATCACCTGGACGCCCGATCGATTGGTCGGGGCGTTGGTGCCCAAGGCATCATCGCAGACCGAGATCACCGCAAACGGTGATGTCACGGTAAACGTGAGGGACGATATCACGTACGTCGACCTCCAGTTCCCCTCCAAGCTCTCGAAGCTCGTCGGGATCCTGGTAGGGAGCGATTACGTCGCGCTGCCACAGTTCCTCCTCGAGGGGCATGTCAGTACGATCATTCTAGGGGACCAGTTCCCCAACCGGCAGCATGTCTATGCAGTTTGGGGGAACTGAAACAACACCTACGTCGCTAGGCGAACCTTCTCTCGAAAGGGAGAGGTTCGCCAAGTGAACTAAGTGCTTAATCAATTTAAGCTTTTAGCATCACTTGGTAATCCATCGTATAGTAGAAGGATGAAAGTCGCTCGACCCATTCTTCCATCTATCCTCGATGACTATACGTTTGCTGATTTTGAGCGCGAATCATCGCTTGATACAGCTCACGTGATAGATCAGACGCCGATTAAATTAGATATCGCGGCGGCTGACATAAATGGCGTCTTGATAGAAAAAGCCCAGCTGGGTCGGTCGCAGTTGCCACGTTTGAACGCTCGGGATGCTGAGGTTCGCAAATCAGACCTTTCGAGTGTTGGTATGACAAATGCCAGTGTTAATCGAGCGGTATTTACCGATTGCCGCATGAGCGGATGTGATTTTAGCCAGGCACAGTTACATGATGTTATATTTAAGGGCTGCAAACTGGATATGGCGAATTTCCGGTTTGCTGATCTTCGGAGAGTGATGTTTATTGACTGCCAATTAACAGAAACCGATTTTCTTGGTTGTGCGCTGTATGACGTAACGTTCGAATCGTGTCAGCTTGATCGTACGGTATTTGAAAAGGCGACCTGTAAAAAAGTTGATCTCCGTACGTCAGAGCTTATCGATATCTCAGGCTGGGCGTCACTTCGAGGTGCGATCATCGACGGGGCGCAGTTGACGCTGATTGCACCGTATTTAGCCAGTAGTCTGGGTCTTACGATTCGTAACGAATAGGCGTATACTATAACTACTTCCCCGTGATACTCACTGACTTTTCGTTAAGCGTCCCTCACGATCGGATCATTCATCGTTTTCGGATTTGTCACTAAGAAACGGGTGTCAAAAACGGGCGATACAATCAAAATCGTTTCCTTAAACTAACTGTTGAGGATTGTTGATTATGAATGATGAAACTTTTTTAAATGAACGAATCGAAGTAATTGCGGTATTTGGTGAGGGGTTAAATCCTTGTCGGCCAATCAGATTCCGGCGGCCGAGTGGGCGGGAAATCGAGATTACCGAGATAGGGCTCCGTCATCCGAGTGTGAAAGGTCATCGTACGGTTCACATGTTTGACGTGACGGACGGCGCAGCTGATTACCGGCTAGAATTTGACAGTGAACGACTTACCTGGCACTTAACTATGGAGGGTGATCACTATGAGTAGAATAACCTCACTGCATCGACCGCTGCGACAACTGTTTTTGGCACGTACTGCACTATCGCATATCTATGTAAAACGTCCTAAATACCAGCTCAGCGATGGGTTTTTATGGGAGGAAGTGTTATGAGGAATGACTATAACTCGGTTAGGCCACTGATTATGCACATTGACCTTAATAGTTGTTTTGCGACGATCGAGCAGCAATCCCGACCGATGCTCAGGGGAAAACCAGTGGCAATTGTGAACCGGCGGACAGAACATACAAGTATTGTTACCGCTAGTTACGAAGCCAAGGCGCGTGGTGTGATGCTCGGTATGAGTGTGAAGGAAGCTCGAACATTAGCACCAGACCTTGTTGCGCTCGAAAGTGACCCAGCGAAATATCGCTATGTTTACCACAAGCTAATGGCAATTATGCAGGATTATTCGGCGCACGTTCGAATGAAAAGCATTGACGAGGGGGTGATTGATTTTACGGACGCGACCGAACAGATGCAGGGGCGAGACTTGGTCGATATTGGTAATCAAATTAAACAGCGGCTGAAGGATGAGGTGGGGTGCGCGATGCGTTGTAACGTTGGTATTTCGACGAATCGATTTCTGGCGAAAATGGCCGCCAGTCTGCATAAACCAGATGGGCTGGATGTGATTGATGCCCAGAATTTACGCGATGTTTTCGGGACGTTAAAACTGACAGACTTGACGGGAATTGCTCGGGGTAATGAACAGCGATTAAATGCAGTTGGTATTTACAGCCCACTGGAATTTCTCGACAGTAGTCCCGAAACGCTTCACTCCATGGTGTTCAAAGGTATTGTCGGTGAGCAGTGGCATCAACGACTGCGGGGCTGGGAAGTTGATAAGCGTGACTTCCCTCTTAAAAGTGCAGGCAGGCAGTATGTTTTAGAAGGCTATCGACTTCCCTACTTGACGGTCCTCAAGCGGCTTCATCATTTATGCGAGGATGTTGGGGCAAAGGTTCGGTCTCAGGGGTTGGTTGCTCGTGGCATTGCGGTGTACGCACGAACGTATGATCATGGCACGTGGCATGGTAAATATATGGCAAGCCTCCCATTTTTTAGTAATCAGGCAATTTACAATCATGCTAGGCGACTATTCGAGAGTGCGCCTGACGGTATCAAGATGATTTCGGTAACCTGTTACGAACTGAGTGAATCAAAGGATGAAGGACAACTGACGTTTTTTGGTGATGAGCTTGCCCGCGAGCGCCACGTGACTGATGCGGTCGATGACATTAATCAGCGGTATGGGGCAAGGGTGATTCATTCGGCGGACACTATTGGGACCGGGCTATTTGTGAAGCAAAAAATCCCTTTTGGCAGTACGCGCTACTTGTAATCGGTATATACTATAGCTATGAGTAAAAAAGTCATTTTGTTATGCGCAACGATTTTTGGGCTTTTAGGCGCATACATCCCCGTTCTATTTGGTGATACCGACATGTTGAGTGGGTGGAGTATTCTGGGCAGTACTGTCGGAGGAATTTTTGGCATCTGGATTGGATATGTCGTCTCAAAACGATGGGGCTGATGAAAACAGCAATCGTTGCGGTCAGTGGCGGTGTCGATTCGGTTATGCTGTTAGATATGTTAGTAAAAAAAGCCAATATGAGGCTGATTGTTGCGCATTTTGATCACGGTATTCGTGAAGATTCGGCTGACGATGCACGATTTGTACAGGATTTAGCAAAAAAATACGGTCTAGAGTCTGAATCGCGACGTGAAGAGTTAGGAGCTAATGTCAGCGAGGCCATGGCTAGGGAGCGCCGCTATGTGTTCCTACGCGATCTTGCCCGATTGTATGGTACGACGACAATTATCACCGCACATCACGGTGACGATGTGATTGAAACGATGGCGATTAACTTGTCCAGAGGAACCGGTTGGCGAGGAATCGCCGTGTTAGATTCGGATATCGTCCGGCCGTTACTCGGAGTAACCAAGAAGGACATTTTAGCGTATGCAACGATGAACAATTTGGAGTGGCGCGAAGATTCGTCCAACGGGGACCAACGGTATCTGCGTAACAGAATCCGAGCGCGTATTCGGGACGATATGGATACCGATACAAAACGTCAGCTATGGGCGCTATGGCGTACGCAGTGTAATAGTAAAGACCAGATCGATACTGAAATGATACCATTTTTGCGCAACGACGCGACATATAAACGATATTTTTTAACCTATACGGATGATGTCGTTGCCATGGAGGTGCTGCGAGCATGTATCGTGCATAAAACTGGGCAAAGTCCGACCCGACCACGGGTCCAACGAGCACTGTTGGCGATAAAGACAGCAAAACCAGGGAACACCTACGAGGTTGGTAACGGCGTCAAACTGTTATTTACCCGTACAACTTTTATTGTTGAAACCCTTTAAAACTGATATTATAGTAAGAGTGGGATTTTCTTATATGATAGCGAAAAGCAAAGGATAATTATTTTTATATGGCAACACAACAAAAACCACCTGGCAAGAAAATGAACAATATCGTTCGACTCAGTTTATTCTGGGCCGTGCTTGTATTTGTTGCACTTGGAATCATTGCCTTTCTTACACCGGTAAACACACTGAAAGACCGAGCGATTTCAGACGTTATTAGTGGCGCGAACTCAGGCGATATTGCAAAGATTGAAGGCAACGGTAATGAGCTCACAATTACACTGAAGGGCCAAGATAAACCAACGGAAAAATCATACCTTCAGGGCGGTGTTGGAACGCTGTTGAAAAATGATGTACTATCAAAAGAAGCCAAGTCAAAGATTTCTGATAGTGCACCATCTGAAACTGGCCAAACCTTATGGAACCTTGCGATTATCATTATTCCGGTGATACTTTTTGCTGGGTTTATTATGTTCATGATGCGCCAGGCACAAGGTCAAAATAATCAGGCGATGGGATTTGGCAAATCAAAAGCCAAACTCTATGGCATCGACAAAGAAAAAGTTGTCTTTGCTGATATCGCCGGTAATGATTCCGCTAAACAAGACCTCGAAGAAGTGGTAGATTTTCTGAAACATCCGAAAAAATACGAATTACTTGGAGCAAAGATTCCAAAAGGTGTTCTGCTAGTTGGTAATCCTGGGACAGGTAAGACGATGCTGGCTCGTGCGGTTGCCGGTGAGGCAAATGTGCCATTCTTTAGTATTTCTGGTTCAGAATTTGTTGAAATGTTCGTGGGTGTTGGTGCATCACGTGTTCGTGATCTGTTTGCCAAAGCAAAAAAGAACGCACCGGCGATTATCTTTATTGACGAAATCGACGCCGTCGGCCGCAAGCGTGGTTCAGGTATGGGTGGTGGTCACGATGAACGTGAACAGACCTTGAACCAAATATTGGTAGAAATGGATGGGTTCGAAACAGGTACGAATGTGATTGTGCTTGCAGCCACTAACCGTGCTGACGTGCTTGACCCAGCCCTACTGCGTCCGGGACGTTTTGACCGACGGACGAACATTATGTTACCCGAACGTCATGACCGCGAAGCAATTTTGAAAGTACACTTCAAGAAAAAACCAGCTGACGATACTGTTAATATCGCTGCACTGGCCGCTAAAACTGCTGGTTCATCGGGTGCCGACCTAGCAAACATCGCTAACGAATCGGCTATTATCGCCGCTAGGCGAAACGCTAAAAAAATTAGCAACGCTGACCTAGTTGAAGCGTTCGAAAAAGTTGCAATTGGTCCAGAGCGAAAAACAAAAATCATGAACGAAGCAGAAAAACGGATGACGGCGTATCACGAAGCGGGTCATGCAATTGTTGGACATGTTTTGCCTGATAGTGATCCTGTACATAAAGTAACAATTATTCCGCGCGGTGCAACCGGTGGTGTGACTTGGTTCTTGCCTCCCGAAGATAAAAGCTATACGAATGTCTATGAATTTAAAGACATCCTTGCCCGTGCAATGGGTGGCCGTGTTGCTGAAAAAATCCTTTATGGTGCCGACGGCATTACAACTGGTGCAGGTTCTGATCTTCGTAAAGCAACAGAAATTGCACGCGATATGATTATAGAACAAGGCATGGGGACGAAACTTCGCGACCAGGTGTTTCATGACGACAACGGTGGCATGGTTTTCGATAAAATGACTCACGAGCGTCCGTATAGTGACGATACTGCCAAGGAAATTGACAAAGAAGTTGAACAGTTGATTAAAGAGGCAAGTCACAGAGCTGAATTAGTCATCCTTCATAACCGCGCGAGTCTTGATAAGCTTGCTTCAGCACTTATCGAAGAAGAAACATTAGAAGAAGAGTCGGTCGTAAAGATCTTGGCAAAGGCGACTATGCCAAAAGAAGCTATGTTACACGCAGCTACTGCGTAGAGGGTTCACATGAATCGAGTACGAAGTGTAGTCGCGCAGGCAAACAAACAACTGACCGTTCAGCTGGCAGCGGTGTTGCTTGCTAGCTCGACATTGCTCGCAAGCGGCCTCGGATTATTCCGAGACCGCTTGCTCAATGGTATGTATTATGACACATACAAAACCGGACTAGATGCCTATACTGTCGCTTTTTCAATTCCTGATTTCATGTTTTTCCTACTTGTATCAGGCGCGCTAAGTGTAACGTTTATCCCCGTTTTTAACCAACGACTTGCGACGGGCAATAAAAAGTCTGCCTGGGAATTATCGACCAGCATGATTAATTTTATGGCACTAATTACGCTTGTTGCTAGTATTTTAATTATTATTTTCGCCGAGCCACTAATTCGCTATGTTGTTAGTCCCGGACTCGACGAAGCAAGTCGAGGACTGGCTGTCAGTATGATGCGCGTGATTGCCGTTAATCCATTTTTATTTGCTGTTGCGACGGTGATCGCAAGCATGCAGCAGGCAGTTGGTCGTTTTACGTTTTATGCTCTCGCACCGACAATTTACAACATCGGTATTATTATCGGAACAGTCTTTTTTACTCAGGGGATAAATTTGTTTGGCTGGCAGATTTTTAATGGTGGAATCATGGGCGTGGCACTCGGCGTCGTACTGGGCTCCATTTTGCAATTAGTTGTGAGTTCGATTGGCCTATTGGGACTGGGGTTTGATTACGAGTTCAAGATATTTTGGAAAAACAAAGGTTTTCGAAAGGTTCTAACACTATTGCCAGCAAGATCACTTGATCAAGGAGCCGATTATGTGAATAGTCTCGTAGAAACGAATCTCGCCTCACGGATGGCCGAAGGAACGGTCCGCGCCTTTCAACAGGCAACGACACTTCATATGGTACCAATTAACCTCATCGGTGTTGCGATTAGTACCGCAGCATTTCCGAAAATGACCGAGCGGTTAGCCGAAGGTCGCCCTGATTTATTTAAAACTGAATTACAGATGATACTGCGGATCATTATATGGCTGGCGATGCCAGTGGCGGTGATTGCGTATTTTACCCGCGGCTACCTGGTGAACTTCATCAAGAACGGTGGTGACCCACTCATGGCTGGGCTACTTGGCGCACTGGTTATTGCGATTTTATTCCGATCGATATATCACATTGCAGCAAGAAGTTTTTACGCTCAACAGGACACGAAAACACCGTTATATATTTCGATTTTTGCGATTTCGTTAAATATTACACTTGCAGTTTGGTTTACGATGACGCTGCATATGGGTGCGTATGGGCTGGCGTGGGCCCAGTCGATCGTCGCGTTTTTAGAAGTTATCGTCCTGTTTTTTGTGATGTCGCGTCGTATCAAGGGACTATTTGATATTGTGTTTGTCCATGCGATTGCACGCATGGCGAGCGCAACAGGATTTATGGCAATCGTGACATATGTTAGCGTACTGTTATTTCAGCTTGGTGCTGATGACCAAAGTTTCTTTGCGACGTTTCCAAAATTCTTTGCGATCGTCATTGTAAGCAGTGCGGCCTACGTTTTTTTCAGTCGTCTACTGTTACTCCACGAAGCATATCCGGTGATTGATCGGTTCCGTTCGGTATTCTTTGGTTCTGCCTCGCAAAAATAGACAAAAACTGGTATAATTTACCTCTAGACTATGGATCAACAACAGATAAGAAATTTTTGTATCATTGCTCATATCGATCACGGTAAATCGACTCTTGCCGACCGCATGATGGAGCTTACCGGTACGGTACATAAGCGTGATATGAAATCACAGCTGCTCGACAGTATGGATCTCGAACGTGAAAAAGGCATTACGATTAAACTTGCGCCTGTTCGTATGAGCCATAAAGGCTACGACCTAAATCTGATCGATACACCAGGACATGTTGATTTTAGTTATGAAGTCAGTCGCTCACTCGAAGCCTGTGAAGGCGCTATTTTGGTTGTTGATGCTAGTCAGGGTATTCAAGCGCAGACACTTGCAAATGTGTATTTGGCATTGGCCGCTGATTTAACAATTATTCCCGTGCTTAATAAAATTGATCTACCGGCAGCTGATGTCCCGCGTGTATCAGCGGAAATTATTAATCTGCTTGGGTGCACCGACGATGATATCTTAAAGATTAGTGCTAAAACAGGTCAAGGTGTCATCGAAGTACTCGATACAGTAGTTGAAAAAATACAACCTCCTCACGGTCAGGCTGATGCACCGACCCGCGCACTTATTTTCGATAGTTATTATGACGATTATCGCGGTGTTATTTTGTACGTTCGTGTCGTTGACGGTGCGATTAAAAAAAGTGATGCGATTCATATGTTGGCGACGTCAGCTGGTGGTATTGCACTTGATGTGGGCAGCCTGAGTCCTGTCATGAAACCGAGTCCAGATATTAGCACTGGTGAAATTGGCTATATCGTGACGAATCTCAAAACGACTCGTGATGCTCGCGTTGGTGATACTGTTACTATCAAACGTAACCAAGCGACTAATATGCTACCAGGCTACCAGGATGTCAAACCATTTGTGTACGCTGGTTTCTTCCCTGTTAGTAACGATGAATACCAGGAATTAAAGGACGCGGTTGAAAAACTGAGTCTGAGTGATTCTGCGCTGCAGTTTGAACCAGAAAATTCACCAGTGCTTGGATTTGGCGTGCGTATTGGTTTCCTTGGACTACTTCATATGGATATTGTGCGTGAACGATTAGAGCGTGAGTATAACCTTGATTTAGTGGTAACAAATCCATCAACTGACTATCAGGTTTATCTGAGTGATGGTACACAGTTGGATATTAAAAGTGCCAGCGATCTTCCGGATGTGTCCAAGATCAAAGAAATTCGTGAACCATGGATTAAAGGCGAAATTATCGTTCCTAAAGAATATATTGGCGCAGTTATTCAATTAGTTGTAAATAAACGCGGTATTCAAAAAGGCTTGAGCTATATTGATGAACGAGCCCTCATTAGTTTTGAAGCCCCACTCGCAAACCTATTAACAGATTTTTATGATCAACTAAAGTCTGTCACGAGTGGCTATGGCAGTTTTAACTATGAACTTGATACGTACTTGACCGAAGATCTTGTCCGGGTTGATTTCTATGTCGCTGGCAATATTGTCGATGCACTGTCGGTCATGGCGCATCGTAGTGAGTCGCAACGACTTGGCCGTGAAGTCGTCGATAAACTAAAAGATGTCATTCCGCGTCAGAATTTCCAAGTTGCGCTGCAGGCAGCAATTGGCGGTAAGTTTATCGCTCGTGCTGATTTATCTGCCTATCGTAAAGATGTGACGACTGGCCTATACGGCGGCGACGTGTCCCGCAAAAAAAAGGTGCTGGCTAAACAAGCCAAAGGTAAAAAACGCATGAAACGATTTGGTAAAGTCGATATCCCATCCGAAGCGTTTACGGTGATGTTGAAACGAGATTAATAGTAGGCAATGCGTCCACTATTCTCTATACTAGTGACATGTCTAAGACTAACTATATTGACGATGCTCAGGAGCGAACATAATGACCGTAGAACTTATTCATAAAGCAGAGTTTCAAACGATTCTTTCGGACTATAAACCTAGCGAAGCGTCCAAAGAGATACTTGCAAATATTCCACTCGCCATTCTACTAGGTATATCTGGTGCTGGGCGCAATACGATCATCAACCATCTTGTGAATTCAGGCGATTATCATTTTGTCGTTTCAGATACAACACGGCCACCAAAACTACGAGACGGCAACTTGGAGCAGAATGGTGTCCAATATAATTTCCGATCAGAAGAAGATGTGCTGGCTGGTTTAAGAACGGGTGAATATTTGGAAGCAGAGCTTATTCATGATCAACAAGTATCCGGGATAAGTATTAGAGAACTTCAAAACTCTGTGGCAAGCAATAAAGTACCTGTTAACGAAGTCGAGATTGGTGGAACACGAGCAATCCGTGCAGTAAAACCCGATACAAACTTCTTTTTCATCGTCCCTCCGACATATAACGAATGGATGTATCGCTTAAAAGGTCGTGAGGTCATGAGCGAGTTAGAACTTCAAAATAGGCTACATACTGCGCTGAACATTTTAGAAGAAGGATTAGCAAATGATCATTTTCATTTCTTGGTCAATGATTCGTCTAATGCCTCAGCACAATATATTGATCAAGTAGTGAGGCAGGGCGGTGTAGACGACGCTGCAGAGCAACAGGCTCGTCAGACAGCCCAGGAAATTCTCAGAGTGCTTAAAACGAGCAATTAGCACTCATTGACATAGAGTGCCAGGACGGGCTACAATAGTAGTATGACCGAACGCCAAGCTCAAATCCTTGCAGCAATCATTGAACAGTATGCTGAGATCGCTGTTCCTGTCGGGAGCGTGATACTGGCTAAATTATTCAATGTTTCGAGCGCAACGATTCGTTCAGAAATGGCACGTTTAGAGGATATAGGTATGATTGCCCAACCTCATACCAGCGCCGGTCGAATCCCAACTGATAAAGGGTATCGTTTTTATGTTAATTCACTAAATGACCTTCATAACAGCGGTGCACCTGAACAACTCGATCGCAGTGCGAGAGCGATTGAGGCACGTGTCCAGACACACGGCGACCGCGCGGACCGTGCGATCCGTAGTGCGGTGGATAGTCTGGTTGACCTGACGCAGAACCTTGGACTTGCCACGATTGGCGATGAATTGTACATGAGTGGTATGGGTAATTTATTTTCACAGCCAGAATTTATGAACGGCGTGAGTGCTCAGGCGGTCGCAAGGCTACTTGATAACCTTGAACCGTGGTTGCGTGAAGCTGCGCCGAATGAACCTTTGAACGTCTATATTGGTGCGGAAAACCCGATCGGCAAAACCAGTGGCGCAACCCTGATTATTAGTCGGTTTCGTTCACCGTATAGTGACCATAGTTACATTGGCGTGCTTGGCCCGACGCGTCAGAGCTATGGCAAGGTCATGCGGCTTGTTCGTCATGCAGGTGCGATGCTCGAAGAGGTACTGTAACGATGGCTGAATGGATAGGACAATTAATTGCCAAGTTCCCGAGTTGGTTATTTATCCCTGCAATCATTACAGTTGTCATGGGGGCAGGTATTATTTTTTGGTTAGTAGCAGTTTTACATACACAAGATACCGTCCCGTGGAAAAGTAAACGTGCAAATTTAGGAGAAAAAACGAATGGCAAAAAGTAAAAAACAAGAAGAACTCGAACAACAACTCGGCGAATTGACGCAGGACCTCCAGCGCACCCGCGCCGATTTTGAAAACTATCGCAAAAGGGTTGAAATTGAAAAAACCCAATCCCGTGACGCTGGTCAATCGTCGGCTATTTTAAAACTACTACCAGTGATTGATAATATCGAACGAGCAGTTACCTATACGCCAGAAGACTTAAAAGACAATAAGTGGGTACAGGGAATCGCGGGACTTGTCAAAAATCTCGAGAAATCACTTGAAGGCCTCAACCTTAAACGTATCGATGCAAAACCGGGTAGCCAGTTTAATCCTGATCTGCACGAAGCGATCCAGTTTGATGAAGATGCAACGGGTGATATCGAAGTTATCGCCGAAGAACTCCAGGCGGGCTATACACTCAGCGGTCGACCAATTCGACATGCCATGGTGAAAGTCACAAAAAAATAGTCTAAGATGACGGAACTGTTCGCTTTGACATACGTCATCGAACGCTGTACGTTGCTTTACGGGGCCATATGCCATATAT
The DNA here is from genome assembly GCA_038319685.1 of Saccharimonadales bacterium (SeqCode). Classification (GTDB taxonomy): domain Bacteria; phylum Patescibacteriota; class Saccharimonadia; order Saccharimonadales; family Saccharimonadaceae; genus UBA6022. The sequence goes on along the minus strand of JBBQDN010000002.1, from coordinate 111,570 downwards.
ACTTGACCTATTGAACACCGGTTTGTTACACTAATGCTAAACAAGAGCAATAGGGAGATCTGTAGAGTATGGGATTTGGCGGCGGCGGTAGTACAAGTAGCATTGGCACAAGCACAGACGTTGCGATTAGTAATCCTGCCGACACGCAGGTTCTCACCTATGATGGTGCGGTTGCAAAGTGGAAAAACGCGACTGCAGCCGGTGGGGCTGTTTCGTCAAGTCAAATTACCGACGCGACTGCAGTCGGTCAAAGTGTTCTAACGGCTGCTAGCACAACAGCAGCTCGAACTGCGATTGGCGCCGGAACAAGCAGCCTGGCACTGGGCACGACAGGTACAACCGCCAAAGCTGGTAACTATGCCCCAACCGCTGATCAGGTAAGTGAAACGACAACCAACAAAGTCATGACCGCAGCAGAGCGAACAAAACTCACCGGTGTTGCAACTGGTGCGACCGCTAACGCGACCGATGTATTACTGCGCGACCGTACAACGCATACGGGCTTGCAGGCTATTGCAACGGTGACGAGTCTGCAAACTGAATTAAATGCCCGCGAAACATTGGTACGCTGGTCGGGAACTGCGTGGGCAGCACGACCTTCGGGAGCACCTTTTGGTGTTGCTTTTATATCGACGAATGACGCTAATGCACCGAGCCCTCCGACCACGGGGCTACTTGTCGGGGATATTTGGAGAAAACATCCCGATGCTGCGTAAAACTGACGTTAGTAAGAGCGCGTATAAAAAATGACGGTTTTAACGAATACTTTTGAGGGTGGCACTAACGGGAGTAACGTCACCGTTGCAAACTCAGGTGGGGCGTCTGGGACACCATTTGCTGTTGTTGTCCTGGGCACAGGAGCGACGATTACCTATACGACAGCGTGGAAAACCCAGGGTACGGTTGGCTGTGCGATTAATTTAGGAAGTTCTGGCAGTTCGTACCTTCGTCTAGATACGTCAGAACCGGGCAGTCGCGGTGTGATGCGTCGCCCACTCATTATCCCGTCGTCACCGACGGGCACGATTGTCTTGATGCAACTAAAAAGCTTGACGTCCGATGTTTTGATGGCTAATGTCAACCTACTCACGACGCGAACAATTAGAATCGCACCGTCGGCCGTCATTCTTACGGCATCTGAATCGCCCGTTCTCGATCTTAATACAATTTACTGGATCGAGCTTGCCTGTACTTCCGGTACGACGACATCAAATGGTCGACTGGAAATACGCATTACAAAAGACAGCGACGGTTCGGTGGTTCATACCTACGACACGGGTGCAACGGTTAATACTGGTATCGAAGCCCCGGGGCACTATCGGTTTAGCGGTTTTTCGACTGCTTCGTCGGGCTGGACGACTGACTATCTTGATGAACTTCGTGTTGGTATACAAGCGTCTGGGTGGCTGGGAGCGCTTGCAACTGCAACACTAGGAACCATTACGGTGACATGGGACGGAAGCACATGGCGATGATATCTACAGAAAGGACAATATATGCCGTTAGTTGAACTTAGTTGGGACGGGACTCAGTGGCGAGGCGGTGGTGCGACGGCACCTTCGACTGATGTAACCCAAGCATCGCGCAACGCACTTGTGTATGGAACATATAAACCGAATTCATCAACCTATAGTGGTGTTATTCCTGGTATCACTCTTGATCCTGTATTTCCTCCAAGCAATGATCCAAATAGAATTCGGCTTCCGAGTACACCGACGACGTACACGAATAAAATATTCTGGGGTAAGGTTTACGGGAAAGGTGCATCGACGTTCTACAATTGTCTATTCGCCGGTGCTGACCCTAATTCAGACGTTTTTACTACGCTGTCGGGTAATTTCTCTAACATCGCATCAGGTGGGGTGACTCAGTCATTTCAAAAGTTTTACGACTGTTCATTTGATAGCGGTGTCTGGACCTATGATTATCCAACCCGTCCACTTCCACTAGGTACTGCTCGCGAAATCAATCCAAATGGTAATGGGTTTCATGGTGGAAACATGGCGATGTACCGCTGCGAGATTACAAACGTGCAAGACGGCGTCAACTATGTCGCAACTACGGGAACAAGTTGCCTGATTGAATCGTCGTGGATCCACAAAATGTATTACAAAGATAACTGGTATGGGCCAAGTGACGGGCACACCCACTCCGATGCGTTTCAGTTTAACTATGCCAAAGATATTGTGGTTCGAAACTCGGTGCTTGGTGGTATTCGTCAACCATCGACGTATTATAATATAGGTGATGCCGGGTGGGGTCAAGGCTATAACTCTGGCGATGATGCATTGAACGCGTGTTTTATGATCAAACAAGAAGGAACAGACGCAGCACCTGACAAAAAAATTGAGCGGGTGACGATTGAAAATAATTGGCTATACGGGGGGACGTTTATGATTAATATATTTTACGTCGCCGCCCGTCCGACGACGTTTAACGACATGATTATTCGCAACAACAAGTTTGGTCAGCGCGGTACCGGATGGGGCGGTGGCTATCTCACCAAAAGTCCGCAGATTCAAGCACAGCTGAGCAATAATACGATCGAGGAAACTGGCGCTGCCATACCGATAACAACAGGAGGATCGGGCTGATGACTGTTTTTACTAATGATTTTTCACTACCTTCGGGCGCGGCTATCGGCGATGCGATTACAACGACAAATTCTGCAGCTGGTGGAACAGCATTTGCGTTAATCAGTCTTTCGGCCGGTGCAACTGCAGTCTATACTGCAACCGGCGGAGCATTCAACCTAGGTTCTGGTTCGTCGTATTTTCGTCTTGATAGCATCGAAGCCGGGAGTAGGATGGTAATGCGACGGCCACTTTATCTCCAAGCGTCGCCAGATGCAACCAGAACGTTTATGCAAATGCGATCAGCTACCGATGGACAAATTGGCGGCATGGTGATGATGACCAACCGTGCACTTCGCGTTGCGTATGGGCCTACAGGTACGATTATTGTTGCATCAGAATCAGATATTTTATCATTAAATACGCAGTACTTCGTTGAACTTGCCTGTACGAAAGGCACAACGACAAGTGATGGTCGCGTTGAGTTTCGGATCACCGATAGCAATGACCTCGAAGTCTATGCGTATGATTCAAACGGTTCGGGCATTGCTGTTAATACGGGCATCGATGACGGTACTAGAGGTCGTTTTGGTGGCTTCGGTGTTATGGCTGGTTGGACGCAGGACCAATTTGATGGTCCATTACGTGTCGCAAAACTTTCGTCTAACTGGATTGGGCCGGTTACACCTGCTCCTGGGCCGATTCCACCCGCTGTCAATGCAGGGTCTGACGTGTCGTTTGTTGCCGGTTCTACGGTTGCATTGTCGGGTACAGCGACTGACGCTGACGGTGTCATTGCTTCGGTATCCTGGACAGTCCAAACCTATCCTCCTGCACTCGGTACTGCGCCGACGATTGTCAATGCTTCGTCTCTGACGACTGCCTCTTTCACTGCAACTGCATCAGGTGTTTATGTTATTCGGCTGACTGCGACCGATAACTCGAGTCTTTCGAGCTTTGACGAAAAAACGGTGACTGTGACGACAAGTGGAGTAAGTGCCGATGATCTTGTCTGGACGGGAACTTCCTGGAACTAACTTACGTTACAGGTAATTATACTAAAGTTGGCACTCTTGACACAAGAGTGCCAACTTTAGTATAGTAAGAGTATTGGCAATCTATACACTAGAGTGCTAAAATAAATGATAGATATAGTTTGATATTTGAACGAATAGGAGAATAGTATATGGGAAAAATTATCGGTATCGATCTCGGTACAACTAACAGCGCTGTTGCCTACATGGTAGCGGGCAAACCTGAAGTGATTGCAAATGCCGAAGGCAATCGTACAACACCCAGTGTTGTTGCGATTAACAAAAAAGGCGATCGTTTGGTCGGTCAGGTTGCGCAGCGTCAGCGTGTCACGAATGCCAAAGACACTATCTATGGTGTCAAACGTTTGATCGGTCGTAAATTTAGCGACGATGAAGTACAAAAGGACCATGATATTATGCCATTTGCTATCGTTAAAAAAGGTGACGGTGTTGCCGTTACCTTAGGTGGCAAAGACTATAGCCCAGAAGAAGTATCAGCGATGATCTTGTCAAAAATCAAAGCTGATGCCGAAGCCTTCCTTGGCGAAAAAGTCACCGAAGCGGTTATTACTGTTCCTGCGTACTTCGATGACTCACAGAGGCAAGCGACAAAGGATGCTGGTAAGATTGCCGGACTTGAAGTTAAACGTATTATTAACGAGCCAACTGCAGCTGCACTTGCGTACGGTCTTGAGTCTAAAAAAGACGAAAAGATTGCCGTGTTTGACCTCGGTGGCGGGACATTTGATGTTTCAATCCTAGAACTCGGTGATGGTGTGTTTGAAGTTCGTTCAACCAATGGTGACACGCATCTTGGTGGCGAAGACTTTGACAACCGTATCGTCAACCACTTCCTAGATGTGTTTAAACAAGAAGCAGGCATTGATCTGAAATCAGACAAAGCGGCTATGCAACGACTGAAGGACGAAGCCGAAAAAGCCAAAAAAGAACTTTCAAGCACACCTGAATACGAAATTAACCTTCCCTTTATTACGGCTGATGCCGATGGTCCAAAACACTTTGAATACAAGCTAACGCGTTCCAAACTCGAAGACCTTGTCAAGGACTTGATCGATGGTGTTACTGGTCCTGTTGAAAAAGCACTCAAAGACGCTGGGTTAAAAGCAAGTGAAATCGACGAAGTAATCCTTGTCGGTGGTATGACTCGCATGCCGGCTGTCGTCGAAAAGGTAAAAGTACTCTTTGGCAAAGACCCACTCAAAGGTGTTAACCCTGACGAAGTTGTTGCGATCGGTGCTGCTATTCAGGCCGGTGTACTAGCTGGCGATGTCAAAGATGTTCTACTACTCGATGTCACGCCACTGTCACTCGGTATCGAAACAATGGGTGGTGTTACCACAAAACTGATTGACCGTAACAGCACGATTCCAACAAGCAAGTCCGAGACATTTTCGACTGCCGCTGATAACCAGCCACAGGTTGAAATTCACGTATTACAGGGTGAGCGTGAAATGGCAACTGACAACAAATCACTCGGTCGATTCATCCTTGATGGTATCGCCCCCGCACCGCGCGGTGTTCCACAGGTCGAAGTGACTTTTAACCTTGACGCTAACGGTATTTTAAATGTTACCGCCAAAGATAAGGGCACAGGCAAAGAAAACTCAGTCACTATCCAAGATAGTGGTAACATGAGTAAAGAAGATATCGAAAAGGCACAAAAAGAAGCCGAAGCACATGCTGATGAAGACAAGAAAAAGCGTGAAGCAATCGATACGCGCAACCAGCTTGAAAACGCGATTTACCAAGCAGAAAAAATGCCTGATGAATACAAAGACAAGATCTCTGAAGACGATGTAAAAGTCATTAAAGATGCAGTCGAAGAAGCCAAAAAGCACAAAGACGCGACTGATAAAGATGAACTCGAAGCGGCTGCTAAAGCACTCAATGATGCCATCATGCCGATTGGTGCCAAGATGTACGAAAACGCTAGCAAAGAAACAGATGCTGATTCAAAATCTAGTGACGATAAGAAATCAGATGAACCAGTTGAAGGTGAAGTGGTCGACGAAACACCAAAAGATACAGAAAAAAAATAACAGGACAAGCGATCCTAAAGCCAGTATCTGAATGGGTGCTGGCTTTACTGTTACTATCAGTGGTAATCTATTTCTAAAAATGCTAATGTAAATACAACACTATCTAAGACAAGATCAAAGGACATATTGCGTGCCTAATACAACTCACGATCAAGCCGTTGATGACCTTTTAAAAACATTCGATGGTGACGTCGAAAAGGCAGTTGCCGCTATCAAATCCCGTCAGGCACAACAACTATCGAGCAGTCGTACTAGGTATGTGCCAACCGGCAAGCCACTTGTTGAAGTGTGCGACCTTCGCAAAGAATACAAAGTAGGACATCAAAAAGTTGAGGCACTTCGAGGAGTGAACCTGACGATCTATGAAGGTGAATTCGTTGCACTGACAGGTGCAAGTGGCAGTGGCAAAAGTACATTGCTACAGGTTATTGGTGGACTTGATAAACCAACCAGCGGCATGATTACTGTCGATACTAATGTCCTGACAACAATGAAAGATAGCCAGTTATCGACATTCCGCAATAAAACAATAGGGTTTGTATTTCAGTTTTTCTATCTGCAGCCGTTTCTTAAAGTGGGCACAAACCTGGAAGTTCCCGGTATGTTTGCGCGGACTTCTCGTCAAGATCGGCGGCAAAAGGTTACCGTGATCGCAGAGCAGGTTGGGCTTAGCGATCGGATCTCGCATCTTCCGAAGGAATTATCTGGTGGCCAGATGCAGCGGGCGGCCATTGCACGTGCCCTATTGAATCGTCCGAAAATTCTGCTTGCTGATGAACCAACAGGGAACTTAGATAGTGAAAACAGCACGGCTATACTAGAATTATTCGAGCATATTCGCAAGGAATTTGGAACGACAGTTATTGTTGTGACACACGATGCGTCTATTGCGGCCAGGGCGGATAGAGAAATTATTATGAAAGACGGGGAGGTCGTGTCATGATCCGCTTGTCTGATGCGTTCATCCTTGCGTACACAAAACTTCGTACCCGAAAAGTACGACTCACCGTCACTGTCGTGCTTGCGAGTATGCTGCTGGGTTTACTCGTGTTTGGTGTCACCGTCGTGCGCGGAGTCGTTGACAGTACAGAGAAATTTACCACATCAGGGCTTGCCAGTCGTTATATCGTCAATGTTTCTCAGATGATTCCATCAAATGTATATGATGACAAAACAATTCAAACACGTGCAAATGAGATTTATACAAATACCATTACTGACAAGAAAATTGAAGCCAAGCGCCTAGGAATTGATTACGACAGCACGAGCGAGATCAAACCAGTTACGACACAGGATGGTCATACATCCCTAGACACTTCGTCTCCGGCAGCAATTCAAGCACTTGCCGAGCAGGGCAAATCACAACCTACTGCCGAAGATAACGCACGAGAGCTTGCCAAACAGTACCATCCCAAAGCTGTTTTTTCACTCAAACCGAGTACAATAAACGGGACTATTTCAGAGATGTCCAATGGCAAAGAATCATTCAAAACCCAAGATGTGACAACCTCACTCAATGAATTTTCGTTAAAGCGTACCTTAGCTGACGGCTGGAATTATACAAATACCACCGTCGTAAAGTCATTTTTACTGAGTGATCAACAACTAGCGAGCCAAAAAAACATTCAGGATATCCCCATCGTTGCTCCCTATTCTGATGTCGAAAAATCACTCGGGCTCGAACCGCTTCCAAAAACAGCAACTTCGCGACAACAACGTGACCGGATCGCGTATGTCAAAAGCCACGCCGAAACAGCAACCTTTACTGCCTGTTACCGTAATCAAGCAAGCAAACAATTGATTGATCAATCTGTCAGTGTTGCAAAAGAAATCGAAGCCAACAAATCAAATAAAAACTATCAGAAACCTGACGTCATATACGAACTTCCATCCGCAGAATCATGTGGTGCAGCAATAGTGACGCGTGACGTTCGAACTACTGAACAAATAAGCCTGGACAACAAACGGCTTGAATTTAATCGTACATTTGACGTAAACTCGGACCCTTATCAACAAAAAATCACTTTTAGAGTTGTCGGTATATCGCCTGATGCGATTAGTTTCGAATCATTTTCTGGCGTCCAGGCTATCATGCAGACCATTGTTGGCTCATCACTTCAGGGAATGTGGGTAGTACCACAGAGTATATATGATCAAATCCCGAACAAACAAGTCTACCAACAATTCGATACCAGCGCGACTGCAGGACTGTCTAACCATATGCCGATCTTTGGGAATGGTATTGGGGCATTGGTCGAATTTAACAATGCCGATGATGCCCGTGCCTTTTTCGAAGCAAAAAACTGTAGTGGTATGAGCTGTGCTGATCCGAATGCTTCGATACTTTCTTACTTTGGCAGCAATAGCCTGCTTGTCGATGATATGGAAAAAGGCATGACAATAGGACTAAAAATTATCGGTGGAGTTGTCGCAACAATTGCCGCAATCATCATGATGGGTATGGTCGGACGGATCATGACCGATAGTCGTCGTGAAACAGCTGTTTTTCGGGCAATAGGTGCCAAACGGAATGATATTCGGGCAATATATTATATCTACACGCTACTGCTGTCACTGATCATAGCAACAACATCGATCGCAATTGGTATCGGTCTGGGGGCATGGCTTGACAGCTTGCTGAGTAGTGAAGCGACGATTCAGGCGCAACTTGCTTTTGGTACTCAGGATAGCAGTATAGAATTTCATTTCTTTGGCTGGTGGTTTTTGGGGCTTCTGTCAGTTATCGGTATCGTGATTGCTGCCGGGTTCATCAGTGTACTGTTGCCATTATCGCGTAATGTCAGGCGTAATCCAATTAACGACATGCGCGACGATCGATAGTGTGTAGGTGAAGGCTCGAACCCATGATCTTGCTGCAATCACACTCCTGGCGGGAGTTGTGCTGGTGCAGCCAAATCTTCCAACGATGACGCTGGCGACCGTCATCGTTGCTGTTTTTGCCAATCAATTAGGTGGCATTGTCCCCGACATCGATCAACCAACGGCACCATTTTGGCGTAACCTGCCGATCGGGGGATTATTTGGTAAAATTATTGCCAAGATGCTTGGTGGGCATCGCTTTTTAACACATTCTTTGGTTGGTCTTGGTCTTCTTGGATTTTTGGTACACCTTTTGCTGAGTGTTTTGCAGCCGATTATTCCACATATTCAGATTGAATATGTTTGGTGGGCATTTATGATTGGCGCTATATCTCATCTAATTATGGATACGTTCACCAAAGAAGGCGTTCCATGGCTACTCCCAATTCCAGTAAAGTTTGGCATTCCACCGATCAAACGATTAAGAATTACAACTGGTAAAGCTGTCGAAAATTTTGTATTTGTGCCAATTCTTTTTATATTGTTTGCCAGTCTCTGCGCGCTAAAATATAACGATCTACTCGCCCTTGTCCATCAGCATGTTGTGCGATAATTCCTAGCCGTTGTTTGGAATAGCAACGAGTTCAATGTCAAATACAAGATCGCTGTTCGGTGGAATACTCGAGCTAGCTCGTGCTGATCCGTAGGCCTGTGCAGACGGGATGATCAATCGACGAATACCTCCGATTTTCATACCTGGCACACCGTCAGTCCAACCTTTGATTACTTGGTGTAGTCCAAAAGTAATTGCATCACCAAAATCATGGCTACTTTGGAAGATTACACCAGTTTTACACAGTGCACCGGTGTAATGGGCGGTAATTGTTGCGCCAGGATTTACCACTTCTCCGTCGCCTAGTTTTGTATCAATAATTTCGAGTTCCGTCACTAAGTTTCGGGTTTCAAAGTTTGCTAGTTGAGTGCCTTCAAGTTTTGTCATCCTCTCATTATACACGTTGTTTGATGAAAGGGTTTATGAGAACTCTGATGAATTGGATCCATGAAATAATATAAAAAGGAATATAGGTAATGGGCGCGAGGAGGCTATAGCGTACTTTTTGACCTAGCGATAATGAATCGTCCCACCATATCCCAAGGAGTAAAAATAATGTGACAGTTGCGATGCATATAAGCAGAAGCGATGGTTGATGGAGGCCAACTGCGATGTAGCCGAAGTATGACAGGCTCACGGGTAAAATAATAGTGAAAATCGTGAGCGGCATCGTCAGTAGCCAATATTTTACAGAGTGTGGATGCTTGCTTGTATTTTTATCCGTCATGAATGTTGGCAGTGAACCAGTCGATGACGTATGAATACCTGATTCAGCGCTATAGAATACGCTGACGATGGCTTTTTTTACGAATGCGTTTTTTGAAAATATCACATAACGACGAGACGATAGCATGATATTATCAAAGACACTCCTTGTTTTTCGAACTAAATTACGTAGGATATCAGAGTAGAATTCAAATAGGCCAATCATACTAAAAGCCGAAACTACCCGTGATCGTAATAACATAGCGTCAGGTTGGTTTTCTGCATTATATTGCCAGACAAGTTTCGTACATGTTTGTGAGTCGATAAAACAAGTATCGTCAATTTGCATAATAAGTTCGCCCTCTCCGTATCGCTGATAAGCAGATCGGACAGCGATATCAACTGAACGTTTTGACGTATACAGTGCAATATTTTCATACCTACTCAGTATTTTTTTGACTACATTATGACGAGTCGTCGATACAATGATAATTTCTCGCTTTCGATATCGATCGGCAATAATACTATCAAGACATCGTTCTAGATCACTATTTTTAGCCCCAGTCGCCGTCACGATAATTGATATAAACGGACGGTGTCGGAATTGTTTTTTGAACGGATGTTGTTTATAGAGTTGCTGTTTACGAATTTCTCGTATGTCATATAGTGACACTCCAATAAGTATAGTGACGAGTAGAACAATAATGATTCCAAGCAGTATTTGAATTATCATGCGTCAACTCCACTAAAACGATAGTGAAACATCGAACGCCACTCACTAAAGTTACCAGTACAGGTTTGAATGGTGAGGGTCGATGGCCCACTGTAGTCGAGTACAGACGTGTCATTTGGTGAGAGATTTTGGGTGCTCTCGAATTCGTAGTTGAGGATGTGGCCATTATCGGTATATACTTTTGCGATCGATCCAGCAATAGGTGGCTGCGTGCCAAATCGTCCAAAAACAGCATCCGTACCATGTCCATAGATAAAGGTATTACCTGAAATATTATTTGGCAGAAAACTCATCATGGCGAACTCCGCATGATCATCACTGAGTGTCCATGATCCGTCAGCCTCGTTATAGTATCCATCACTGACAGGCAGATCAATACTTGAATCCTGAACCACGATCCGTGTCGGCTTGCCGGTAATAAGCGTAACCTTTGGCTTCTCGGGTTCTTTTTTGACGATTTGGATAGGGATTGATGCTGCGGCAACTTGTGTGGTTGGTGGATTACCTAGCTGCACAGTGAACCAAAGTCCAACAATCGTCAGCCCGTAGAGTGACGTGGTAGTGAGGTAATAGCGGACTTTTAGTATCCAATAGTAGTCGTCGTGATTCATAACTACGCTTACTTAAGTGCAGTGTAACGATAGGCCGTAACGGCTAGTCGTGATAGGACGAGAATACTGACGAGTACCAAAAGACCAATGACTGCTGTTTCGGTGACAGAATTACTTGCCGTATTAGGCAGTACGGCAACCTTTGGTTTAGCAGCCCCTGTACCTGTCGTTGGCGTGACCGCCGTAGGTGTGACTGGAGTGACGGGTGTAGCGGGTGTCGTTGCTTCTGTGACACATGTTGCACCAATTTGGACGGTATCACCGTTTGTATTTGTTGCATTGCCACTTATCGCAGAACCTGCGGATGTATTAACGTTTGACCCAGCCTTACCGCTAATCGCAGTTTGTGAGTTGCTTGTGAGTACGTAGATCGAATTGTTACAGGTCACTTTTACATCCGATACCGTGACACAATCAACGACATTGGTTGAGTCTGGTCCTGTATTGGTAATAGTGATTTGTCCGCCTGCACATGGTGATTGCTGTGCGCCGACAGTACTTCCGGAAAATCCTAAAATTACAATTAATGCTACGAGACCTCGCATGTATCGTTTCATATTGATAACCCCCTGAATTTAAACTTGTTCTCTCTTCGTTATACACCACATTTCCGCACATGACAATGTGCAAAATTGTTATATACCTAACAAAATGAGTTATATGTGAGAATCTTCACATACGACACCTAGTATTTTAGATTATGATGTTGTGTGAACAGGGAGGAAATGAATATGTGGAGTTATTCGCTACCGTCCGAGAACTATGACAAGGCCAGGTATGTATTGATTATTATGGCAATACTTGTTATGACACTATCACTTTTCGTTGTGTCTATATTGCCATCTACGATACCGTCAGTTGTTTTGAAACAGACCGAACTAACACTGTCATCACACAGAAATGCCGCACCAACTTCAGGTGCACTGGATATAGGATCACTCATGAAGTTAAACGATGCTGTCGAGCCTTCTGGACGCACAAAACTATCCGTGAATGGACAGAATATTCCCGTTCCTGATAACGGATCGGTGCAGAAGACCGTCAAAGGCAATAGTGACAATTCGCGGGTCGATATATCAATTGATTCAACATCGTCCGGTGCGTCTGAAGTTCATTCATCGTCCAGCCTTAATCTTAATTTTCACTCAACAACCGAAATCACGACCGACAATACAGAATAATTGTCGCTATGTGGTCACCCGACCAAGCAAGCTGGTTGGCTTTCTTGGTCGGGCGAACACCCGAACGTAATATTAAATAATTCACAAAGGGGGAAGTATGAAAATCAAAAAAACAATAGGTGCTGCTCTGACATCATTAAGCCTTGTAGTTGGACTTAGTGGTTTTGCAGGGGCGACTGCTGGCACCATTAGTAATACCGGTCCTGGTTCTTATAATTCTATTAAGGACAAGGTCTATCACAAAATGAAGGTTGTCAATAATAACAATCTTGGAGTTGATAACAGCAACTCGCAGACTGCCTATACAGGCGATGCCAAGGTGAAAAATAATACGACCGGTGGAAGTGCGACAACGGGAGATGCGGGAAATGCCAATACATTTAGTGTCGCAGCGACCGTTAATAACGCAGCTTCGAGCGCCGCGATGGCCAGTGTTGCAGCTGGCGGTGGTGGCAGCAATACAGCAAATATCAACCAAACTGGCCCTGACTCTACTAATAAAGTCAGTTTCAAAGAAGTTGTCAAAGTAAACGTTGAAAACAATAACAATATCAGCGTTTCTAATACCAACTCTCAATCAGCCACATCTGGTGATGCTGTTGTCGTACATAACACGACTGCTGGTGACGCGACATCTGGTGACGCATCAAATACGAACAATACAACAGTCAACTTTAATGTATCTAACTAGTTCAAGATAACATCTTCGAATTAGCACATGCGGGGAGCGGGCCAACTACAACGCCCCCCGCGCCAAGAAATTATCTATTCTTAAGACAACCTTAATCGTAAACGAGAGGAGTGCGCTATGCAAAAGTTACGACGTATTATGCGAACAGGACTGCTGTACGGCCTGGCTGTACTGCTTGCGGGTGGGTATCCGCTGACCGCACTTGCCGAAAGTCCTCCTCCGACGTATACCTATAATGCTGATACGAATCACTGGGATACTGACAAATGGCAGTATGATTCTACATCGGGGACGTATAAACCAAAACCAGCTCCGGCTGTTCAGGGACCAGTATCAGATTCGATTATAGGTCCAACAGACCAACGCCCAAATGGGCCACAAGGCACACAGCCAGCCGTACCAATAGCCGACAGTGCAGCAACCACTACTGCCAGCACGAATACCCAGGTGCAAAATAATCTCGATTCAACAGCGATAACGGGGAATGCAACGGTTGGGAGTAACACCAGCGCCGGCAGCGCCACGACAGGTAATGCGGCTGCGTCGACAACGATCATAAATACAGTCCAGTCAACGGTGAGCGGCGACACAACAGGCGTCGCCCATTTTACGGCTGACGTGTACGGTAATGTAACAGGTGATATTACACTTGCGCCAGCTCTCAGTAGTGTCATGTCGGGATCTCAGCCAAATGATAGTTCGCTACAGGTTACTAATTCGACCTCGCTGACTAATAACGTCGCACTCAAAGCAGGTACTGGTGACGCTAGCGTCACAAATAATACTTCGGCGGGTAGTGCCACGACTGGCAATGCGAATGCAGTCGCAAATATTGTTAATCTTATCAATTCTATTATTGCGGCGAATAAATCATTTGTTGGAACGATCAATATCTACGGAAATCTCAATGGAGATATACTGATTTCGCCGGAATTTATTCCACAACTTTTAGCGAGTAATGGTGGGGGTGGGGGTTCGAGTACGACAAATGCAACACTTACTGACAATCAGTCCATTATTAATAATATCAATTTGGGTGCGGCAACTGGTACGGCGACGGTGGCAGATAATACCAGCGCAGGTAGTGCTACGACAGGCAAGGCTCAAACAAATTTGACAGTCCTAAACCTATCGGGGCACACTGTTGTAGCAAAAAATAGTCTGCTGGTATTTGTCAATGTTTTGGGTACATGGATAGGTATTATTGTCGATGCACCAGTTGGAACAACGGCCGCAATGCTTGGTAACGGCGTCACGACGAATGGTGATTCGAGCCAGACCATAAATGCGACGAATAATAGCACGATCACTAATAACGTCGACCTGAGTGCGGTATCGGGGAATGCAACTGTCGCAGGTAACACGAGCGCAGGTAGTGCCACAACTGGTAATGCGACCGCTTCGGCCAATATTGCTAATATTACGAACAGCGAATTTGGTTTGTCTGATTGGTTTGGTGTGTTGTTTATCAATGTATTGGGTAGCTGGCACGGTAGTTTTGGGGTAAATACAAGTGACGGGGACAGTCCTGTCATCAGTACTCCGACAGTCCAGGGTACGACACAGATTCAGGCACCACTGATTCAGTTTGGGTTTGTTCCTCGACAGTCACCCTCGTCATCTGCAGGAAGTGCGACAACTGTTTTGAATAGTACTGCTGCAACCGAAGTCGCATCGATCACGAGTGTCGATACGCAGGGTAATGTTTTAGGCGATAACACGTCACCAGAATCTCAGCAGGCAACACAGGCTGCCCTACTGAGCCCGGCGTTTATCGCATTCATGATTATTGGGTTTATTGGCGTCGTGATCACGGCCATTTATGGACTCAGTGTTCGTCGACAATAGCCATCTTGCATAGTCACGCGGCAAGGTGTATAACGGTATATAGAAACCGTATATTCGTCCACTAGGATGTCATATGGTGAATAACGAAAGTAACCTTTGGCCATGGACACTTTTCGACAATTCATTACTAATTATCCGTATAAAACCTTTAAAAAAGGTGAAACGATACTGCTTAAAGGCGATATGCCAGGGTATGTGTATGTGATCGAATCAGGACTTGTCAAAACCTATAGCATTACTAGCCGTGGTGATGAAAGGTTAGTATCGATCGATCGTAAAGACGAAGATTTTCCAATTGGGTTTGCATTCGGACTTATCGAAAGAACCGAGTATTTTTACGAGGCATTTTCAAAATGTACGATTCGGTGTATTCCACGCGATGAGTACCTTAATCATTTGCACACCGACATCGAAAGCATGTACAAACGGCAAGCCCGAGTGACGATTTTGTTACTATCGACACTTTCTCGTATTCATGCGCTTGAACAATCTCATGCGAGTGACAAGATCGCCCATACATTGCTGTATATGGCGGGTCAACTGGGCGTGATTCTCCGGCCCTATAAAACACGCCTAAAAATATCTATTACACAGCAGGAAATCGCCGACTCGCTTGGTCTGAGCCGTGAAACGACAAATATCGAGCTTAAAAAACTGGAAACACTTAAACTGATCGCGCATTCTCGCCGAAGTTATATTTTGCATATGGAGCGTTTAAAAGAATATATCGACAAGAAATAGATTAGCACTCTAGACAGGCAAGTGCTAGTTATCTATAATAGAAGGTAATGAATAAACGTGATTACTACGAAGTTCTGGGCGTGTCCAAGGCCGCCAGCGCTGATGAAATTAAGAAGGCGTATCGTAAAGCCGCCGTTAAACATCATCCCGACAAAGAGGGTGGTGATGAAACAAAATTCAAAGAAATCGGCGAAGCATACGAAGTCCTCAAGGATCAACAAAAACGTCAACGCTATGATCAGTTTGGCCATGCAGGGGTTGGCGGCAACGGTGGAGGTGGCGGCTATAGTAGCGGCGGTAATCCATTTGAAGGTTTTGGTGCTCAAAACGTTAACTTCGATTTTGGCGAGGGTGGACTTGGTGACATTTTTGGCCAGTTTTTTGGCGGTGGTCAGCAACGAGAACGTGGCCCCAGGCGTGGCCGTGATGTCGAAACGGCAATTCAGCTGACATTCGAGCAAGCGGTATTTGGTGTCGAAGAAGATATTAGCTTAGATATGGACGACGAATGTTCGCACTGTAAAGGTACAACCGTCGAACCTGGCTACAGCATGAAAACCTGTCCAACCTGTAAAGGTGCTGGTCAGCAAACCCGTGTTATGAACACGATCTTTGGTCAAATCCAACAAGCTGTTACCTGTGAAACCTGCAGAGGTGCGGGTAAAATTCCTGAAAAAGTCTGCACGGTCTGTAAAGGTAAAGGCACAGAGCGTCGCAAGCAAACGATGAAGCTAAAGGTTCCGGCCGGTATTGATGATGGTGCGACGATTCGACTCAAGGAACACGGCGAAGCAATCGGTGGCGGTGCGCGCGGTGATCTGTATGTACATATCCGGGTAAAAGCACACAAAAAATTCACCCGCGAAGGCGATATTATTCTTTCTGAGGAGCACGTTACGATGATCGACGCAGCACTTGGTACAGAGATTGACGTTGAAACCGTCGACGGTGACATTCGCATGAAGATCCCGGCCGGCACACAGAGTGGAACTGATTTTAAACTATCAGCACATGGTGTTCCACACCTACGTGGCACTGCGCGCGGTGCACACATCGTCAGTATTATTGTTGATACACCGACGAAGATCAGCAAAAAGCAGCGCGAACTATTAGAACAGTTTGATGGCGCGAAAAAGGGTGGAATTTTTCGCTAACTAACTTTTTTGAGCGTGTGCACGTCAAGTTCTTCATTTGCTGACATGGCGTCAAATGTAATCGATCCATCAGTCTCTCGATTTGCAGTATGAACAAAGTGGTTAGGATCAGATTGAACCTGGCTTAATTTACCGTCTGCAATTTGAATTGCAGCAAGGTTATCAATACCAAATGCGGGAATGGATGGCTGATTTGCAAGCATCGCTGCAAACTGATCTTTCCGTGCTCCTAAGCGATCAGATGCAGTATTGAAATGTGGAGTGATAGCTAACGGTGCAATACCGAGTCCGTTAACACGGACATACTCCCAGTCGTCAGCTGTTTCCGGTCGGTAGCTAAGTGAGTCACTGTGTCCCCATTTTGTTGGGAGAATTGCACCTGCACTGATGCCACTTAATACAACTTCTCCTGCAAGCGCCCTACGAGCTAGTTGTGTGTCTAATTTATGTCGACGCAACACCTCCATCATATGGAGTGTATCTCCACCAGCGGTATAGATCACATCTGCGGAATTTATTTTATCAGATGCCTGATCAGGGTCGATGTTTTCATTAAAGTCATGGAGCAGTTCTGTTCTCAGGCCGAGTGAAGTAAAGAATCGATAGGTACCGGGAATTGTTTTTTCAAATGCTTCCAACGTACGTTTTGGGGTAGGGATAATCAGTACATTTGGTTTTTCAACAACGGAAAGGTTAAGAGCTGCTTCGATTGCGGGCCGACTGGAGCTAGACGGGCCACCGCCACCACCTGCAATAATTTTTAGTTTTTCGAGGGACATGATACTATTATAGCATAAAAACTATTAAATATCAATAACTTGGTGATAAAATGATATACTATATAGGATACGATCGACATAAAAATAGTCATCACGATATTCGGTAGGCGTACACCTGGTACTTATATTTATTGGTTTGGCCCGGGATTCGTCACTGCTATCGTCGGCGTAGCATGATGTAAATAAAATAGACACGGAGATAATTATGATAGACCTACTGACCATTCCTAAAACAAGCCTCAACCAAACAACGAGGCTTCTTCAGGATGAATATGCGTCTCGTGGCTGGGCAGTCCTTACGCCGTATGTGGGTTCACCACATTATTTTATTGATCGCGGCGACGGGAAGGAGATGCATATTTTTGGCGCAACTCCTCCGGCCACGTCGTACGCCGCTGCGCAACTTGCCAATGATAAATATGCGACTCACCAAATACTCGAACGGGCAGACGTTGTCCAGCTGGAGACGGTGCTTGTTGACGACGACACGACCGAGGCAATCGAGCTAATGCGAGGGTGTGGCAAAGTTGTCGTTAAACCGGTTGATGGTGGTCATGGTAATGGCATTACGATCGGTGTCACGACAGTTGACGAACTAGTACGAGCCGTTGAGTACGCCAAATCATTCACAGGTTCGAGCAAGAAAGCAGTTGTTCAAGCTCAATTCGACCACCATCCAATTCGCGATATTCGTGTGCTCTGCATCGATTTCAAATATGTCGCAGCACTGATGCGTGTACCAGCGCGCGTATTCGGTGACGGCATTCTGACGATTCGTGAACTCATCGATCATGAAAATACTTCGCCAAAACGCGGTGAACCGTATCGTGCACCGCTTGCTCGAATTGACATTGATCGAGCAATTCAATTTCTGGGTGAAAAAATGAATTCAGTTCCCGAAGTTGACGAAGAAGTCTGGGTACTTGGCGTTGCTAATTATGGTGCTGGGGGTGAACTTATTGATCTCACCGATGACATGCCAGATTGGCTAATTGATCAGGCGGAACGCGCATCGAGGGTTGCAGGACTAACCGTCGCGGGCATTGATTTTATGATGGCAGATACGCCAACCAAACAACAAACAATCGACTCGACAACGGCAGTGATTGTTGAAATTAACAAATGCCCGTCACTCGCTATACATGATCAGCCAACGTTCGGTACGCCGCGTGGAGCGGCAAAAGCTTATGTTGATTACCTAGCGGGACTTTAGTTTGTCTGGACGAATACAGACGAGTTGATTATTGCGAGATCTGTATCGAATTGTTGTTGGCTGCTACTGTGTAGTACGACAACTGCACACATTTTGTAGCCGTCGGCTGCTTTTCCGACATATTGGCCGGGCGTCACTTTGATGCTGAGATACGTTAGTGATGCAAGCGATTCAAGAACAGCTTGGTTGGCAATTCCTGTAAATATACCTGCACTTTTAGGGAATAATTCAAGGACCGCACACGGTTCGTTTTTGGTTGTTGAAATTATCGGTGATTTTCCGAGGACGAGATCGAGTGCGGCGCCAGTGATGTCGATGCCATTTGCGAGTTC
The DNA here is from genome assembly GCA_038319685.1 of Saccharimonadales bacterium (SeqCode). Taxonomy (GTDB): domain Bacteria; phylum Patescibacteriota; class Saccharimonadia; order Saccharimonadales; family Saccharimonadaceae; genus UBA6022. The sequence continues at coordinate 92,482 of JBBQDN010000002.1, read as the reverse complement.
ATGCATACGCTCGCGGTATCCACCATTACGGGCACCGATTTCGACGATACGCGGGCCGGTGGGTGTCATGATGATTTCAACATGGGCGGGTGTATTTTTCATACCCAGCGCCTTTATTCCAATAGCAGCACAGTGCTTGAGTGCCTTCTTGTCGCTGGCGGATAGTGTTGAAGGTAAAATGCGACTGTAGTGAAAATTATCATCAAATCCGATATCGTAACCTGTCTGGTAGTCAACCACATGGTCAAGTATTTGTGGCTCGCCGCTACTATCAACAAACGCATCAACAGAATGGATGCTTCCTTCTAAAAACTCTTCGATAATAAGTTGGGGTGTTCGGTTGGGCGCGTATTTTTTATAGGTTGTTTGAAGGAGGTCTACTGATTTCATATAATTTGCGATCAGTTCATCGAGTGTGTTATTTTTCGTGACAAGCAAGCTTTTAGCGAGGTTGGCGGGTTTTAAGATAATGGGGTACGAATGAGTACTGGCAAATTCACGAACGTCATCTTCGCTGACGACATTGGCAAATCCAGGACTGATTTTTTCGGGTGCAACCGCAAACAGCGAACGCATGAGGAATTTATCAGTACAAGCTTCAGCTGACGCGACCGGTAAGCCAGGCAAATCTAAATGACTCGCGATCCAAGCTGCTGGGAGGATATAATTTTCGTAGGTAGCGACCACACCATCGATTGGTTGTTTTATCGCATTGACCGTCGCTAGGAGTCCTGCTTTACTGCTAAAATCGGCGACGATACGGTGTTTGAATCTCTTGTCTGGAAATTTTGTTTTTAAGACATCTTGAAGATACGTGTACTCATAGCCTTTTTCGGCTAAATAGTCCGTAAGCGATGAAAACTTTTGTCCAACGATGAGTATATGTGTCATATTGCAAATTATACGTTTTTATGTTATATTTAGCAAGTTATTGAAACTATTGCTAAAATTTATAACTAATTCATAATAACGCATATGGCTACTAAACACGATTTTCACAAAGTAATTATCGGGCGCTCTGAGGTGATTACTTTTGTTGATCAAAAAATTACAGAGGTTCCGGCAAAAACCGATACCGGTGCGTACCGTTCGGCTGTTCACGCGACAACAATTATCGAAAATAGTGATGGCAGCATTAGTTTTAACATCTTAGAAGGTCACCCATCTTGCGGGTCTATGGCTCAGACAGTCACTGTACAGGAGTATACTAAGGTATGGGTATCAAACTCGTTTGGCCACCGCGAAGAGCGATTCGAAGTAAAAATGAAAGTTAAATTGGGTCCAAAAGTATTCAATGCCCGCTTTACTTTAGCTGATCGATCAAGTCTTCGATTCCCAATTTTGCTCGGTCGCAAATTACTTAATCATCGATTCTTAGTGGACTCTGCAGAAACAGCGATTGACCGTGATAGTCTAAAGAAACACTATGGAATTGATTTTCCACAAGATGAAGAGGAAGGATATAATATATGAAAATAGCTATTCTTTCCAAAGGTAGTGCAAACTATACAACAAAACGCCTGAAAGAGGTTGCGAAAGCACGCGGGCATGACGTAAAAGTCATCAACTACGCACTTTGTTATGTATCAATCGAAAAAGACAAACCAGTTATTCGCTACAAAGGTGAATCACTCGATCATTTCGACGCAATTATTCCACGTATCGCCCAGAGCTATACGAAATACGGGACGGCTGTTGTCCGTCAATTTGAAGCACAGGGGTCGTTTACGGTCGCAAGTTCACTGGCGATTAATCGTTCGCGCGATAAACTCCGTGCCTATCAAGTCATGGCACGTGCCGGTGTCGGTATCCCAAAAACGGTTATTGCCCGCGAGACAGCTAACTTCGAAGACGTCGTTGCACTTGCTGGGGGTACGCCACTTATCATTAAAGTAGCTCGGGGAACACATGGTAATGGAGTTGTGCTCGCAGAAACACCAAAAGCCGCCAAAGCCGTCATGCAGGCCTTTTATGTCGAAGGCGTGAACTTTATGGTGCAAGAATTTGTCAAAGAATCTGCCGGTACTGATATTCGAGCACTCGTTGTCGGTAGTCGTGTCGTCGCCAGTGTCAAACGTCAAAGCCTTGACGATGATTTTCGTAGCAATACTCATCAAGGTGGGTTTGGCACCAGCGTTAAATTAACTGATGAAGAGACGAAAACAGCGATAAAGGCTGCCCGTGCAATGGGACTACAGGTCTGCGGAGTTGATATGATGCGTAGTGAACGCGGACCACTCGTCCTGGAAGTCAATTCATCAGCCAGTATCAAGACACCAGAACTCGTTACTAAGCGAGATATTGCGACTAAGATTATCGAATATATCGAAATTAACGCCAAACGTCGCAACAAAAAAGACAAAATCGGCGCCTAACAGGCGAATGCACTACCTGCTATAATATTACGTATGGTGGGTACAGTATGACCAAAGAAAAAAAGTCACTGACGTGGCTCCTGGTTTTTTGTGTCCTTGCAGTTGTCGGTATTGCGGCATTTTATGTCATTGCACCGCGCCTAAAGCCATATACGAACCTAAGGATTGGTGACGGCATATTTAATGCACGACTTGCGCTCACCGATGCCGATAAATTAAAAGGTTTGTCCGGGACGGCTACGTTAGATACGGGCCAAGCACTCATTTTCGTTTATGACTACGAAGATACATGGGCGATATGGATGAAAGACATGAATTATCCGATTGATATTATCTGGCTGAATAATGACAAAAAAATTGTCCATATTGTGACAAACGCCCCGCCTGAAAGCTATCCCAGTCAATCGTTTACACCGAACAAAGAAGCACGCTATGTAATTGAACTGCCTGCGGGTACAATCGACGCACGATCAATCAAGATCAATACCCAAGCGGTGTTTGATGAAACGAAAAGGGGAGATTTTTGAGCATGAGTTTTGTCGTGATATTTGTGATTACCATTGTACTGTTGTTTGCGACAGCGTATTTTACCAAACGTCGGTTTGGCGTGCTAGGTCTAGCGCTTACGGCTGGCGGGATGCTAAGTAGCATATGGGTAGGGGACCTGACGCCGATTATCGAACGAGCTGGAGTTATTTTGATCGCTCCACCACTAAAAAGCGTGGTTGCGGCAACATTGATTTTGCTGCCTGCTGTCATTTTATTGTTTAGTGGTCCAGTGTATCGTGATCCATTCCATCGGATTGTCGGTGCGGTTGCCTTTGCGATGCTCGCGACAGCGTTACTGCTTGAACCACTTGGTTCAGCGCTTGTTATCGAAGGACCAGGGAAACAAGTGTACGAGTTTTTTGTTCATTACAAAGTACTTATTATTACGGTCTCATTGATCCTCGCGATTTTTGATGTTCTAATGACGAAAACACCGCGTCACGCCAGCCCGAAACATTGACAAACCACCCTTTAAAATGGTATCTTTGTATGGTTAGTTATGTTTCATAACGAACAATTCCATATTGTATGGAGCTGTAGCTCAGCTGGTTAGAGCACCTGCCTTTTAAGCAGGGTGTCCTGAGTTCAAGTCTCAGCAGCTTCACCAAGTAAAAAGACGTACCCTAGCGGTAGGTCTTTTTACTTGGTGAAAATTCGCGATATCGAGGTACAGATTGCAGAAACTTGACAAATAGCAATCCTTATGCTATTATGAAATAGTATAACCAACTAAAACAAAAAGGTACAAAAAATGGACGAAAAAACAGATTTTAATACAAACCATGATGACGTTACGTTTATGCGAATATTACTACACACCGTTAAAGGACTCAGTCCTGTGTCGAGTAGCACACTCGCACTGGTTCCGTTAGAGGATGAAAACGAATAGAATAAGAGTGCATATTACTTAAAAACAGCCTAATTCGGGCTGTTTTTAAATGGTAGAATAGATTAATAAATGAACAAATATATGTAATACTAAACCCATGAATTATTGGTGGCATCTGCGTCGTCCTATACATACGTCTTGGTTAGTAGCGTATATGTCTATCGGCGTGTTGATAGGGGTGAGTCTGGTTAAATATATCGACCAGACGGTGTTCGTTTCTGTTGCTTGGGCTTTGACCGCACTGGCGTTTTTGCTGGCGGGGCTTTGGTATCGTGCGTTTTACTGCATCCCGCTGGTCATTATTGGGGGTATGTTACTTGGGCTATGGCGAGGTTCTCTTCAGCAAAATGAGCTGACGGTATATCAGAACTTATATCATTCGCAGGTCCATTTACAAGGAACGGTAAGCGAAGATACGGATTTAGGTAAGAACAGCGAAACGCTTCTGAGGCTTGATCATATCATCGTGAATGGTCATGTACTTGCCGGAAAGGTATGGGTGAGCGCGACGACTCGAGCCGACATCAAACGAGGGGACAGTGTGACGGTCAAAGGCACAGTACTTCCTGGGTTTGGGACGTTTTCGGCAACGATGTACCGAGCGAATATTATGAAAGTACGCCGGCCCGAACCGGGCGATGTAGCAAGACAAGTCCGTGATTGGTTCGCCGACGCAGTCCGCATTGCCATTCCAGACCCCGAATCAAGTTTGGGGATTGGCTATGTGGTTGGTCAGCGCCGTTCGCTACCGGAAAATTTGGATAATGCACTGCGGATCGCTGGACTGATGCACGTCGTGGTGGCAAGCGGTTACAACCTCACTATTTTGGTGCGGCTTGCACGCCGGTTGTTTATGCGAGTGTCAAAATATACGTCCGCACTGGCAGCAAGTATGATGATTATGAGTTTTATGGCGATTACCGGTGCTAGTCCGAGTATGTCGCGAGCTGGACTGGTTGCTGGGCTGAGTTTACTGGCTTGGTATTACGGCCGCACATTTCATCCGCTGGTGTTATTACCGTTTGCCGCTGCGGTGACGGTACTGATTGAGCCGAGTTATGCGTGGGGTGATTTGGGGTGGCAGTTATCATTTGCGGCGTTTGGCGGTGTCATGATCCTCGCGCCACTGTTGCAGGCGTATTTCTTTGGTGATAAAAAACCCAGTATTCCACGACAAATTCTGGGCGAGACTATCGCTGCACAAATTACGACACTGCCCATACTCGTCCTGGCGTTTGGACAATTTTCGAACGTGGCTTTGATTGCAAATATTCTCATATTACCGCTTGTTCCACTGGCCATGTTGCTGACGTTTATTGCGGGGATTGGTGCGATTATAGTGCCTGGTATGGCAGCAGTGATTGGGCTTCCGGCTTATGCACTTCTCCATTATATGACGACTGTGGCGATGTATGTCGCAGGGCTTCCGTGGGCGCAATCAGTTTTGATGATCAATGGGTGGGGGGTTTTGGTATACTACGTGGTACTGGTCGGGGTGTGCGTTTTTTTGCATCGTCAGACGAAATTTGACCTTGCCAGGACGAACCTAGTGGAATAGCTGGGCTGTATCTGTTATAATAAAAGAAATATATCGGCCTAACACGGAGATTTCTTATGTCAGGACACAGTAAATGGTCAACGATAAAACGTGAAAAAGGCGCTAAAGATGCCAAACGCGGTGCTGTTTTCACCAAAATTGGTAATCTGATTGCGATTGCCGCACGGAGTGGTGCCGACCCGGCTATGAATTCGACGCTTGCGCTGGCGATCGAAAAAGCCAAACAGGCGAATATGCCAAACAATAATATCCAGCGTGCAATCGACCGCGTGAGCGATAAGAATGCAGCCGTGCTCGAAGAATTAACCTACGAAGGCTACGGTCCAGGCGGTGTGGGTATTATTGTTGAAACCGCAACAGACAATCGTAACCGAACATTGCCGGAGGTAAAAAGTGCCCTGACGAAAAACGGCGGTCGCATGGCTGATGCCGGAAGCGTATTGTTTCAGTTTACTCGTAAGGGAGTGATTCAAGTCGCAGCCAGTGGTGAAGATGCACTACTGACAATACTAGATGCCGGTGCCGAAGATGCCGTCGAGGAAGAAGGCGAAATTATTGTCTACACCGACCAAAAAGACCTTGCTAAAGTCAGGACGGCACTTGTTGATGCTGGACTGACGATTAAAGATGCGGAACTACAATATATTCCTCATTCATCTGTCGAAGTGAGTGATAATGAAGTCGCTCAGAAATTACTGAAGCTACTTGATGCGCTTGATGATCTGGACGACGTGGTCAATGTGCATACAAATGCGGATATTACTGTAGAAATTGTATAAAAAGTACTTGCATTAAGCTGAGAAATTACGTATGATTTTGCTATGCATAAGCTGTATGTTTACGTACTGTTTATAACACTTTGTGTTGCAGGGTGTTTTGTTTTTAGCGCCGATACGTATGCTGCCAGTCAGACAATTGTGATTAGTGAGGTCCAGGTCGGGACGGCTGCGTCGGCGTCAAACGAACTTATTGAGCTGTATAATAATAGTGATACAGCGGTTGATATGACTGACTGGTGTGTGTATTACGCCAGCGCAAGTTCACTGACAAATGGCAGTAAACTAGCATGTTTTGTCGCGAGCGGCCCGGCAGTTCACGTGTTTTTACCAGCACGGACGTATGCACTAGCAGTATCAACGCAATTTTCGACGGCAAATCCAACTTTTGGGAGTGACATCAAGTTTTCGGCAACGCTTTCAGGTGTCGCTGGTCATGTACGTGTACTCAACGCTCAGGGTGTTGAGATAGATAAAATTGGCTGGGGAGCAACTGCTATCGCGGCCGAAGGTAGCGCGCCAGCTATGGTGCCAACGAATACAACACTTTTGCAGCGAAAGTTGCAAGACGGGCTGACATATATTGATACGGATATGAATAGTACGGATTTTCAGCTTGCATCAGCACGAAATAGTTACAGTTATGGAAATCTGTATGATATGCAGGATGTCTGCGTGAATATAGCAGGAATTCAGGAAATCGTTCCGACCGACTATACGCTTGATACGGTAGGTCTATGTAATCCTCCGCCTGTTGATATATGCGCGAATATTACCGGCATACAAATAACCATTCCAGCAGGATACATGGTTGTTAATAGTGCCGACTGTATGGCTGATCGTTGTGCGAATATCGACGGGTTGCAACAGGAAGTTCCGATAGACATGGACGCTGACCAAATTGGTAATTGTTATGCTCACGACGCGTGTGAGAATCTACCGGGTGTTCAGGTATGGCGACCGGATAACTTCGATAGTACTGGTGGGATATGTCGATTCTCGATACTGACACCAAAATTGACCGAACTATTGCCAAACCCGACGAGTGACGACAAAGGCCACGAGTTTATTGAATTATATAATCCTAACGATAGTGATATTGATCTAACTCATTTTAGGCTTAAAATTGGTGTCAGCGGAGAGAATCTATATGTATTTCCTGCCGATGCGACGATTGGGGCACATTCGTACCGCACATTTTATAACAGCGAGATTGGATTTACGCTTGTGAATACGTCAAGTCAGATTGTTCTGGTACTGAGCGACGGAACAATTATGGATCAAACGGACACCTATATCAGTCCTGCCGACGGTATGGCTTGGGCTATGGTAGACGGTAGGTGGCAATATACTGATCAGCCGACTCCAGGTAGTGAAAATTTTGCATCGGTTGTCGTAGAGGATAATGAGTCAGTAACAAGCACACATTTGCAGCCGTGCGCTGCCAATCAGTACCGGAGTCCTGAAACAAATAGATGTCGTACAACAGCGCTACTAACGAGCGTGTTGACGCCGTGTAAAGACGGACAATATCGTAGTGAAGAAACAAATCGTTGTCGTTCGATTAGCGCTGTATTGTCATCAGTAAAATCGTGTGACGATGACCAGTTTCGTAACCCGACAACTGGTCGCTGTAAAAAAATTGCCAGCAGTGATGAACTTGCGGTTGCTGATTGTGGGGAGGGTCGTGAACGTAATCCGACGAGTGGTCGCTGTCGAAATGTCGCTGCCAGTTCGGTTCCCGAGGCATCATTTGCGGTCGAACCGGTAAAAGAAACTGGTAAGGCATTTATCGGCTGGTGGACGCTTGGTGGTGTAGGGGTCTTGGCACTGGGCTACGGCGGATGGGAATGGCGACAGGAAGTAATGAATATGATTCGAAAAATAATTTCATCCATTAATCCAGACAGCTAAGACTATCAGCCAGTTCTCATTAAGATACATTAATATACAATGAATAGCATTGAATTGTATGTAGGAGGAAGTAATTGGAAGAGCCGAAACCTGTCAACAGGGCACTTATTGGGATTATTGTTGCTGTCGTTTTAGCTGGTATCACGTCTGGAGTGACGTATCTCAATAAAAGCACAGCAAATGCGACCGCCACAATGAGTACAACGACGAATAACACCATAGGTGCATCCTCACCGGTTACTAGTTCAGGTAATTTAACATATAAAAACGGAACGTATCAGGCATCTAGTACCTACCGAACACCTGATGGCAGAGAGTCAATTGGCGTCAGTATCACGCTCGCAAATAATGCCATTACAGACGTAACGATTAATCAGAATCCGCAGCAACGTGATTCCCAGTTTTATCAATCACAATTTGCTGATAATTATCGATCAGATGTTATTGGTAAAAATGTTAGTGAAGTGAATTTGTCACGAGTTGCTGGCTCGTCGCTTACATCAGGAGGATTTAATGACGCACTTGCAATGATCAAACAAAATGCCCAGGCTTAGGCATCAGTTTTTGGCACTCGGGACAGATTGGGTGATCGAAACTGACGATGAATTGCCAAAAGAATTAAAACAAACAATAGACTATCGGTTATCCGAATTTGATAAAACTTATTCTCGTTTTCGTGATGACTCGTTAGTACGAACAATGACAGACACTTCAGGTATGTTTGAGTTTCCAAATGACGTACAGGATATCGTATCATTTTATAAAAAAATATATGATGTCACGGGCGGGAAGGTGACGCCACTCATAGGTTCGGCACTAGAGCGGGCGGGGTATGACAAGAACTATTCATTGCTGGAACGGCCAATGTTGCCAACACCAAAATGGGAAGAGGTGATGCAATGGCAGGGGGCAATTGTGACGACGACCAGTCCTGTCGTGTTAGATATTGGTGCAGCAGGTAAAGGCTATGCGGTTGATATAGTCGCTGAAATATTACGTCAACATGGTGTTTTAGCGTATGTCATCGACGCGAGTGGTGATATACAACATCGTGGTAAAACAATCGAATATATAGGGCTCGAGGATCCACATAATCCATCCCGCGTGGTTGGTGTTATGGAGGTGCAAAATATGAGTTTATGTGCGTCGGCGAGTAATCGACGTCGGTGGGGAAAATGGCATCATATTATCGACCCAACAAATAACCAACCAGTGAGGGATATTATTGCTACCTGGGTTGTGGCTGAATCAACAATGATTGCCGATGGTTTGGCAACTGCTTTATTTTTTGTGTCACCAGAAAAATTAGCAGACTGGCAATTTCAGTATGTTCGACTGTACGGTAATGGCAGGCTCGAACACTCGACAAATTTAAAAGGGGAACTATTCGTATGAAAGATTGGCTCGACACGATACTCGGACGGGTGACGATGTATCGGTTAGTGACGCTATCACTTTTGGCATTATTCGTCGCCGCATTTTTACTATCAATCGTTCACTATCTATCCTACTCACCTGCTTCACTACTAGTTACTTTTTCGTTACTCGTGGGGGTATCATATGCGTCAAACAGGCTTTTGGGCATGTTATTTGGCGTACGACCGCATGGTGAATCGGCGATTATTACCGGGTTAATCCTAGCGTTCATTTTGGCGCCCGTATCTAGTGTTGCGGGTTTACTATCTGTATCATTGATTGTAGCCATAGCGAACGCGTCGAAATATATCCTGATATTTCGCGGGCGACACATTTTTAACCCCGTGGCAGTTGGTGCGTTATTCGCGACTTTTAGTGGTCTTAGTTATTCAATATGGTGGGTGGCAAGTCCTGCATTATTACCGCTGACGGTTGTGGTATCATTTTTGATTTTATACAAAACGCATCATTTGAAACTGGGGGTATTATTTATCGCAGTCACCATGATTTTGATTGCGTCGCAAAATGTCATGGCAGGTGAACATATAACTGGTGCAGTCAAGACTGTCTTTACGTCGTGGCCAATTTTATTTTTTGCTGGCGTGATGCTTAGTGAGCCGTTGACATTGCCGCCACGACGCTGGCAACAACTGACCGTTGTTATGATTGTTGCTCTCTTGTTTGTGACGCCACTTCATTCGACTAGTGTATCGATGACACCGCAATTGGCGTTACTTTTAGGGAACGCAGTTGCGTTTATTTGGGGAACGCGCCAGGCAATTCGTCTGAAGTTTGTGAACAGAATAAAGTTGACTGATTCATCATATGAGTTTGTTTTTAAAAGTATTGGTCCTGCCCCTTACTATATCGCCGGTCAGTATATGGAACTGACATTACCGCATGATAAAGCGGATAGTCGGGGCCAACGACGCATGTTCACCGTTTCGTCAAATCCTCAGGATACAACAATTCGGTTTGGTGTTAAAATTCCAAAACGACACAGTAGTTTCAAGCGATCATTATTTAATTTATCAGCTGGTAATTACGTGACAGCAACAAAAGTGAGCGGCGACTTCGTCTTACCGAGTAATCAAATGAGTCCGCTATTATGGGTTGCTGGCGGGATTGGTGTAACGCCATTTGTCAGTTATGCACGTCAGCTAATTTATGATAATCAAAGACGCGACATTACGCTGGTCTATAGTGTGAAATCGATGAGTGAGATTGCCTACCTTGATATTTTGCGGCAAGCACACATTAAAATTATTGTCATAGCACCGGATGCCGTCGAGCAGCATAGCGACGTTCACTACATCAATGCTCCGTTTATTACTCTTGATATTTTACACACAGCAGTCACCGATATTACCAGACGACAGGTTTATATATCTGGGTCTCCAGTCACGGTGAACCATATGAAAAACGCTGTCATCAAACTAGGCGCGGTAAGTATACAAACGGACTACTTCACGGGGTACTAAAAAACCTGCGTGATAGAATAGAACCAGTATGAGAATTATTGGTATTGACCCAGGAACAGGAATCTTAGGATTTGGTGTTATTGACATGATAAAAGGAAAAACAACACTGGTAACAGCAGGTGTCATTACGACACCAGCGCACACTCCCCTGCCCGACCGTCTCGAAGAAATTTACAACGGCCTGACGGAAATTATTAGCGAAACAAAACCAGATATGATGGCAATTGAACAGCTGTTTTTTGCACAAAACGTGACGACTGCGATGAGTGTGTCGCATGCTCGTGGCGTGGCGATGCTGACTGGTAAACAAGCCGATCTCACAATAGAAGAATATACACCGCTCCAAATAAAACAAACAATGACAGGATATGGTAAGGCAACGAAAAAACAGATGCAAGAAATGGTCAGGATGCAGTTAGGCCTCACGGAAGTACCACAACCTGACGACTGCGCCGATGCGTTGGCGGCGGCCATCATGTGTGCATTTATGACACGCGTTCCTGCTGCATAAAACTGCTATACTATTAGTATGATTGCACATGTTCAGGGTACTGTTGCCGAAAAGTTTAATTCATCTATCATTGTGGATGTTCATGGTGTTGGCTATGAAATATCGGTTGCACTGGGTGATTACGAGCACGCACTTTTGAACGAGCCAGTAAAATTCTATACTCATCATCATATCCGTGAACAGTCACAGGAACTATTTGGGTTTACAAGCCTAGCCGCAAAGAAATTATTTGAATTACTTATTACGGTCCAGGGAGTCGGCCCAAAAGCTGCACTTGCGATATTATCACTTGGTGACGCCGAGGTGGTCCGTAACGTGATTGCAAACGGTGACAGTGTGTACATTACGAAAGCGCTCGGTGTTGGCAAAAAAACAGCCGAACGTGTCGTTGTCGATTTATCTGACAAAGTTGGTCTGGCGATTCGGACAAACGTCAGCGACCTAGGGATATCGCAGCAGATTGCCCGCAGTGATGAAGCGCTGGAAGCATTGATGGCACTCGGCTATAATTTGGCTGATGCCAGTAGGGCGCTTGAAGGTGTTTCAACCGAACTTTCGACGGCCGAACGGGTGACGCAGGCGCTTAAGACATAGATAACATCTGTTATACTAAAAACAGACATATGGCAATTGAACGAATCGTAAATACGAGCACGCCGCAAGACGATGCGGATGAAGCACAGATTGAAGTGACCCTCAGGCCGCAGAGTTTTGCTGATTATACTGGTCAGGAACGCCTAAAAATGAATCTCAAATTAGCCATCGATGCTGCAAAGATGCGTGGTGAGCCGATGGACCATGTGTTGCTATACGGTCCTCCGGGACTTGGCAAGACGACAATGGCAACCGTGATTGCCAATGAAATGGGTGCGAATATTCGTATTACAGCTGGTCCCGCAATTGAACGGGCTGGGGACCTTGCCAGTATTTTGACCAACTTATCTGATGGCGATATTTTGTTTATCGATGAGATTCACCGACTCGGTCGTGCCGTTGAAGAAGTATTGTATAGCGCGATGGAAGATTACAAATTAGATATTGTGATCGGGAAAGGCCCAGCAGCGCGCAGTGTGCGCCTTGATCTGCCTAAGTTTACCGTTATTGGTGCAACAACCAGGACTGGGGCGCTGGCCGCGCCGCTTCGTGATCGTTTTGGGCATATCTATCGATTGGAATTTTATACACCTGACGAAATTGGCCAGATTATTACTCGGGCAAGCAAGATCCTTGATAGTCCGATTGAATCAGAATCCGCGTCTATTTTGTCGACCAGGGCACGTTTGACACCGCGTATTGCAAACAGACTTTTAAAACGAGTACGTGATTATGCCGACGTCAACGGAGATGGAATTATTGATACAATCACGACGACCAAGGCACTGGCGATGCTTGAAATTGACGAATTAGGGCTTGATCCAGCAGATCGTCGACTACTAACGAGCGTGATTGATAACTATGGGACAAATCCAGTCGGACTTAATACGATTGCTGCACTGACGGGCGACGAAGCAACGACAATTGAAGATTTTTATGAACCATATTTATTACAAATTGGGTTTATTGAACGAACGCCGCGCGGACGACGAGTGACCCCAAAAGCATATCGACACCTGGGTAAAAAGACTCCGGAAACCGAATAATTCGAGTATACTATTACTATGAATCCTGACCAAACTTCTCCGACACCCCAGACGCACAATGCAGACCAGCCTGTTGCCTACGATGCACAGGGGCGACCACTGTATGCTCATCCTCCAGTTCAAACTTTCATCGATCCCCAAATGGTGCACATGTCTCGATCGGTCGACCCGGTCAAACAAGAAATCGGTCCCGAACTTAAGGCAAAGCACGACGAATCAACGAGTAAGTATCCAAACCTCAATCTGAGTGATTCTGAATATGTTATTAGCGCTGTCCGTCGTCACCCGATTGGCCTCCTGATACCGGTGCTTGTCGTATCGCTCCTTATGTTGGTTATCCTAACAATAACGTTTAGCTACCCACTGATTATTGCTTCGGCCGGCGGTGATATCTCGACACTTCCGAGTTACGAAGTCGTGCTTTTGATCGGATTACTTATTACAGCGCTTTTTGGTATCGGTGGGTATATCGTCGTGTGGGTATACCAAAATAACAAATTCTTTTTAACCAATGAAAGTGTTGTTCAGGAAATACAAATAACACTATTTTCACGCAATGAGCAAACAGTCAGTCTGTCAAATATCGAAGATGCGAGCTATCAGCAGCGTGGTATTATTCAAACCATGTTTGATTACGGATCGATTCGTTTGTCGACACAAGGTGACGAGACGACCTACCGCTTTAACTATGTGTCAAATCCGAAAAATCAGATCGCGCTTCTGAACAATGCAGTCGAATCGTTTAAAAACGGCCGTCCAGTTGATTACGACGAGCAGTAACGTTATTTGCGGCGATTGGTTTTAATATAATCGTCTTCACGTTCCAGGTCGGCACGTAACGTGTAAGCTTTGCATTTGTCTGCATTGCAGTTTTCGCCATCATAGCGATAATTTGAGTTAGCGTCGCCAAGTTTGACGCCGTTTGGATCATTAAATAGTTCTGGATCGACTGATCGAAGTGTTTTACTGTCAATTGCCGTTGGGTAATAACCGTTTTTTTCGTAAAAAACTTCCTCGAGGCTGTAATACATGGCATTTATGGCAACTTTACGCTGGTCATCACGTTGGGAAATAGCTAGGTTTGCTCGTTGCATAAAAAATAGGACAGTGGCCGCACCTAAAAATACGATCACGACGATGATTTCGATAACGGTAAAGCCTTGCTGTTTTCTCATTACCTATTATTATAGCAAATTTTTACTATCACCCGTATAATAAAGAAAGAATAAGTGAGGGGAGACATACTTATGGCAAAGAAATCCGAAAAACCGGAAATGGCAGAAAAATCCACCACTAGCGAAGGGAAATTAAAAGCTTTAGGGCTTGCAATGGATCAAATTACTAGTCAATTTGGTGCTGGTTCAATTATGAAACTTGGCGATGCACACAAAGTTGATGTTGAACTGATTTCATCAGGGGCACTAAGCCTTGATTTAGCACTTGGAGGCGGTTATCCAAAAGGCCGTATTCTTGAGATTTATGGCCCTGAGTCATCAGGTAAAACAACATTAACTCTTCATGCTATCGCTGAGGTTCAAAAACTTGGTGGTACAGCGGCATTTATCGATGCCGAACATGCTCTTGATCCAGCGTACGCTAGGCGTCTCGGTGTTGATACCGATAACCTATTGGTGTCACAGCCGGATAACGGTGAACAAGCTCTAGAGATAGCAGAAACACTCGTTCGCTCAAACGCTGTCGACCTTGTTGTTGTTGACTCAGTTGCGGCACTTGTACCGCAGGCTGAAATTGATGGTGACATGGGCGATAGTCATATGGGCCTCCAGGCTCGTTTGATGAGCCAAGCACTTCGTAAACTAACAGGTATTATCAGTAAAAGTAAAACCACTGTCATATTCATTAACCAGATTCGTATGAAAATTGGCGTGATGTTTGGCAATCCGGAAACGACTACCGGTGGTAATGCGTTGAAGTTTTACGCCTCTGTTCGACTAGATATTCGTCGCACGGGACAGATCAAGGACGGCGAAGAAATCGTCGGAAACCGTACAAAGGTAAAGATTGTCAAGAACAAGATCGCGCCCCCATTCCGTGTCGCTGAATTTGATATCATGTACAACGAAGGTATTTCACAGACAGGTGATGTACTTGATCTTGCGGTACTTCACGGTATTATAGGTAAATCTGGTGCATGGTTTGACTATAACGATGCAAAAATCGGCCAAGGTCGTGAAGCAACAAAGAAATACCTCAAAGAAAACCCAACAATCCTCAAAGAGATTGATAAAAAGGTTCGCGCAAAAGTTGCCGAAGCTGATGCCGTCTAAGGGTAATTTTTAGGACGAAGACGGTATTTTACGTATGAAGATTACCGCCATTTCACCTCAGGTCAAAGACAAGGACCGGATTAACGTCATGGTTGATGGCGTGTATCGGTTTTCTCTTGATATTTATCAGTATGCTGATCTTGGTATTAGGATTGGTAGGGATTACACTGACGAAGAATTAACGGCGCTAGAACATGAAAGTGTGTTCGGTAAGGTATACGCTAGGGCACTCGAGTACTGTCTAATGCGCCTACACAGCGGCAAAGAAGTCCGTGACTATTTGTACCGTAAAACGCGCGATAGTCGCACAAAGCTCGGTGAAGTGAAAAAGGGGATAGCTCCGGAGATAACCGACAGAGTATTCCAACGACTTGTTGAAAAAGGATATATTGATGATGAAAAGTTTGCGCGTTATTGGGTAGAGAATAGAAGCATCAGCAAGGGTGCCAGTCAACGTAAGTTGCAGTCCGAACTAGGGGCTAAAGGAGTTGATCGTGCGCTGATTGATCGTCTGTTGGGTGAATCCGTACGTACTGACGAGATTGAAATCGCAAAAATCATTGCAAAAAAACGTAGTCGATATCCGGATGATCAAAAACTGATGAACTATCTGGCTCGACAGGGATTTTCGTACGACGATATTAAACAGGCCCTTATGTCTGACGACTAAGCTTTATCAAGATGTTCGGGACTTGGTGCGGAGCTACGGAACGGATTGGCATAACTGGTGCGCACGGCCTGTAAGATCGGTTCGGGTTTTTCTTCGCCCGAACGGACAATAACGGCAGTATTGGTAATTTCGACGATCTGAGAACGATTAATGAGGAGCTCTGTGTCCCCCAGGCTTTTTAGTAGTGGTCGTTTGACGTTGAGCTGTTGAATCACGAATGAGCCGCTCTCGATCGTAAAATCAGTAATTTTACCGAGTTTACTTTTTCGTTCGTCAAATACGTTCATTCCAACCAATACAAAGTCAAGTAGATAGATTTTTTCCAGTTTGATGACGTCATCAGTTGCGATAAATTCGTCACTTGAATCAACAATCAGGCCGATATCGCTAAATTCACGTACATCAGCCACCCGAAGTAGGGATGGGTGAATGTCGAGCAAAGGACCGCTAAGCTCGTATGCAAGAATTTCTAAGGTATCAGGGCTAATGATGGGGCGGACTGTACGAGCCAGTTCCGTGCCTGTCTGAAGGCCCATAACGGATACATCATTGAGTCGTGATCCCAGTAGTAACATATAGTTAGTATAACCGTTTTTGGCCGACTACTCAACAAATGGATTGATGCGGCCGCCTGACAGATCAAGGTCTGACGTTTTATCGTTACGAGTACGCAGTTTTTCGATTCGGTCTATTGTTTTTTGATCGAATGTTGCACTAAGTCCATCCGTACCGGGCGTGACTTGTTCGCTGGAGTTTGAAAGGATATTATTCAGTTCAAGCATCAGCAGGGTAAGACCACCCGCCACGATGATGATAAAAATAATACTATGGTAGCGCTGTATTGTATGGGTGATGACTGTACTGTTGAAAGAAAGTGATTTTTTCATAATTATCCTAATTTATATACACCTGTATTTCAAGTATATCAGTCGATATTTCGTTACTTGCCGTTCCTTTTGATAGGGTAAGCCGTGAAAGTTGCATTTTCGTAAGGTTTTGTTCGATTGAATGAATAAATTGCATGAGTTTGATATAGTCGACTGGTGTCTTAAGGGTAATTGAGGCTGATGTTGCCTTTACGCCACTTGGAGCAGCGGAGGCCCCCGTGGTAGGGATAGGTTTTCCTGCAGTCGTCGCCGGAGTAATAAACGAGAAGTTTGTTATCGTGAGCCCCGATGCCGCCGCATACCCATTGAGATCTTTGATGATCTGATCTTGATATTGATAGCCTTTGGAATCGGCAACAATACTGGCAGCTCGGTCAACGACATCCTTTTTGCTATCAAGGTCCTGTTTAATTTTTTGAAGTATTTGAATACTATTCTGGCTTGCTTTGGCGTCACTCGCGGCCTGGCTGACTTCTGTCGAAAAATCCTTTAGTTTACTTGTTCCTATCAAAGCAGCAGCTATAATGATCGCAGCTATCATACATAATAGAACCGATAATATCAGCCGGAACGAAACAGCAGTGAGCTTTACTTTTTTCATTGTATAGCAACCTTGTTTATTGTGATATTTAGGCCAACAGTATATGGATAGCCGGTTGAATCGTTTTCGTTGACCGTAATACTTTCAAAATGAACATTTGAAAGGAGCGGGCTTCCTTGGAAAGAAGACTTAAGTGCAGTTGCTGCCTCGGGTGTTTTACAGTGTGCGCTGATGACGGTTGCCGTGCCGAAGGTTTTTTGGTCAAGTGCAAGTGTATCAATCACGACACCTGCTGGGATAAGGTGGGCTATCTGGAGTACTGTTTTTGTATAGGTTACTTCTTGATTAAGAATTTGTTTCGCTGTTGTAAGGTGTGATCGAAACTCTGCAGCTTTGGTTTCGACGACAGCGTATTCACCTACTTTTGTTTTGTTATCAGCAATCGTCAGCTCGGCGCCTGCCTTGGAATTTCCGAGGTAAAAATACAGAATAGCCATCGACGCTAAGGTGAAAATAAGAGCACCTATCATAAGCAGGTTATAGCGAACAAGTAGAAGGTTTGTACGTCCTGCTTTAATATCCTTTTTATACTGCTTGGGTAAGAGATTAATCATTTCCAAATATCCTTTGGGTCAATAATCGCGAGGCCCGCAACAGTAATGTACCGTGGTCGAAATTGTTTATTTGGCTGGGGGAGTTTTCCAAAGTCAAGTCTTTGCCACGGACTTGCTACGCGGGCCGCCATAACAAGATCGTTGGTGAAATAATCACCAATACCGGGGACATTACTGCCGCCACCAACGATAAGTACCTGTTCGATCTTACGGTCGTCATTGAGTCGTTCGTTGTAATAACGGACCACTTTACGTGTTTCAGCCAGGATACGTTGCAGACTGGGTTGGAGTGCGGTCGTAATTTTGGCCTGACGTGGCCCCGTGCTGAGCCCATTTAGGACTTTTAGCTGATGTGCGTTTTCAAGTGTTATACTGAGTTTTTTCGCAATATCGAGTGTAAAAGTATTACCTCCAACGCCAACACCGCCAGTTACGCGAATTGCGCCTCTGTCGAGAACGGCGATGTCTGTACCCGCGGATCCAATATCAACGATGAGTGTTGTTAAATCACCGTCTTCGGTTGTTTCCAGGACGCGCGCGATAGCATTAATACCTGGTTCGATCATCGTTGGACGTAATCCTGCTGATTCGGCTGCCGCAACGCAACTATCGACTAGTTTTTTTGGGACAGCGCACATGACGACTGTAATATTTTCCTTAGTACGTTCGATAACCTCGTAATCAACATACAGCGACGAAAAAGGAATAGGAATGTATTGGTCGACTTCGATTTGGATTGCATCCGGTAAGGTTTTTTCGGCTTTTACCGGTAGGATAAAAGTTCGTGAAAAAGTACGACCTGTAGGGACACTCATTGTCACATGTGAACTAGGCAGCTGCCCTACTAGTTTGTCATGTACCAACGACGCGATATTCTCGGCTAAATACCCATCATTCACTTCAAGTGATTTTTGCATTTTTGCTGGGTCAAGGTCTACGGACCCATAGCCAAATACTGACCATTTTTTTGGGTCAACAGCCATCAGCTTGATACCAGTTTGACTGATATCAAGACCTATGATTGGTTTGTCGTGATAGAATAATTTTGCCATTTTTGCCCATTTGTATATCTATAGCTAGTATACCATGAGCATTTTAAAATGTACTAGTTTTTGATGTTCTGAGCAAGCCCTGCAATTGGTCCCATGACGCTCGCTGCAATTAGCCCAACCATCGATCCCATGATGACGATCATGACCGGTTCGATAACAGCGCTAATACCGTCGATTGCAACATCAACTTCTTCTTCGTAAAAATCTGCAACTTTAATAAGTACTACGTCAGTTTGGCCGGTTTCTTCACCTACCGAAAGCATTTGGGCAACAATTGCAGGAAAAAGTTTATTCTTTTCAATAATTGTCGATAGCTGCGCACCATTTTTGACTAATTCTGCTGCTTCAACCAGGGCATTTTCATAGACCAAGTTGCCGACAGCGCGTGACGTAACCCGGAGAGCTTCGAGCACAGGAACACCAGCGCCCATTAGTGCCGAGAAGGTGCGAGCAAATCGCGCCACAGCAACCTTCATAATGATCCCCTTAACGCCTGGCATTTTAAGTATTAGCGCGTGAAACTGGCCTTTGCCTCGGGGCGTCTTGATATACCTAAGGACCATAAAAACAATACCAAAAATAGCGGGAAACACAATGTACCAGAAGTTTGTCATGAAACCACTTATTGCAAGCATGGCAAGTGTCAGAGGAGGAAGCTGGGCATCTGGGCCACCGAGATCTAAGAGGATTTTACCAATTTGTGGAATAACGAATAGCATCAGTCCAAAAAACGCGATAACAGTAATGACGATTAGAACTGTTGGGTACGTCATGGCGCTTTTTACTTTTTTGCGAATTGTGGCGTTTTTTTCCTGCTGGATTGCAAGCCGTTTTAGAATTTCATCAAGGATACCAGCGGCTTCACCTGCACGGACCATGTTTACATACACATCAGAAAATGTATTTGGAAACTTCGCAAGCGAATCACCCAGTGCCGCACCACCTTCGACGTCTTTGATGACGCTGGTCAGGAGTTTTTTGAGGCCGGTACTTTCGGTATGTTCACCAAGTGATGATAATGAACGGAGGAGTGGAACACCAGCACTGACCATAGCGCTCAATTGGCGAGTAAACATAACGAGGTCATCACTTTTTACTTTATTACCCCCTAGTAGGCTGTTGATATCAAATTGCATTTTTTTGCCTGAGGTCTCTTTGACGCTGAGCGGACGCATGTTTTGTCGTGTCAGGTTTGCAATGACGGCAGCTCGGTCATTGGCCTCAACCGACCCTCTAACGAATGCATTTTTATTGTTTGTCGCAATGTAACTGAATTTAGCCATGTTATTCTCTTGTTACTCGCATAATTTCTTCGATCGTTGTTTCTCCACGCAGGGCTTTTATGAGTCCATCCGTTTGCATGGTGATCATGCCTTCGCTGATTGCTTGGTCCTGAAGCTGATTGCTTGTTCCATTGCCGATAATGAGTTTTTGCATGGCGAGTGAGTTGCCAAGTACCTCATAAATTCCCATGCGACCCTTATAGCCATCTGCGGAAGAATCGTCATTATCGTTTGGAACAGGTTTCCATAAAGTTTTGATACCGGTTGGATCAGTACTCAGTGGCGTGTCTCCGCCGACACCTTGTTCTGCCGCTTCTTTTTCTAGTTCATGAATATATTTAAAATCACGGGTTCCCTTTAGGCCGAACATTCTTATGATTGCACTTATTTCTTCCTCGGATGGCTGGTAACTTACGCGTGTTACGTGGCTAAGTCGACGAACCAGGCGCTGTCCAACAATCGCTTTGACGGTACTTGCAATAAGGAATGGTTCGATGCCCATGTCCAAAAGACGCGGGAGACATGTGGCGGCGTTATTGGTGTGGAGTGTACTAAACACTAAGTGTCCGGTCAGTGCAGCCTGAACACCCAGATCAGCAGTTTCACCATCACGAATCTCTCCTACCATGATAATATTTGGATCTTGACGCAGTAGCGCACGGAGCCCCATCGCAAAGGTCATACCCGCTTTAGCGTTTGTCTGCGTCTGATTAATGCCTGGAATTTTGTATTCGACAGGGTCTTCGACAGTCGATATATTGACGTCAGGTGTATTGAGCATGGTTAAGATACTAAACAGACTGGTCGATTTACCTGATCCCGTTGGTCCGGTAACAAGTACCATACCGTTTGGCTGGGTGATTGCATCGCTGATTGTTTCCAGTGATTTGCCCCAATAACCAAGATCACGAAGTGTCACTGCTTGATTGCTTTCGTCCAAAATACGCATAACGATTTTTTCACCGTCAGCAACAGGAAGCGTCGACACGCGAAGGGCGTATTGCTTGCCGCCGACCTTTATTTTAAACCGACCATCTTGCGGAACACGACGTTCGTCAATTTTTAGGTTCGAAAGAATTTTAATACGACTGGTGAGTGCCCCGATAACGTTTCTAGGCAAACGGTTTACTTCTTTTAAAACACCGTCAATACGATAACGGATCTGGACAAATTCTTCACGTGGTTCAATGTGGATATCGCTTGCACTTGAACGGATGGCATATTCAAGAAGGAGGTTAACTGTTTGGGCAATTGGTGAATCTTCGGCAATTTCAGCATCAGTTACTTTTTGATTTTGACTATTTTCTTCGCGTTGGACGTCGATGACATCATTAAGCTCTTCGTTAACATCACCACGATAATTGTCCAAACATGCAAGGATATTGTCATGGGTTGAGATATAGATAATGGTATTTTCGCCAATTTGTTTTTGAATAAAGTCGACTGCCTGGACGTCATCCGGGTCGTCCATCGCAAGATGCATCGAGCCGTTCTCGTCCATTTTGAAAAGAATAGCGTTATATTGCCTGGCAATGCGTTCAGGTATCTTATTAAGGACTTCTTGAGGAATATCACGAGGATTAATGTCGACAAAAGGGATGCCTGTATATTCGGCGAACGCTTTGACGAGATCTAGTTCTTTCATAAGCTCGTGCTGAATAACCAGGTCTTGCAAGGGACGCCTTGAACGAACAGCCTCATCTTTGAGGCTTGTCAGTTGTTCAGCGGTTGCTGCGCCGCTGCGTTTCAACAGTTCTTCGATTGTGACATCTGAAATACGCATATTGCTTGTGCCTATTGTACTCGACCGGGCTCAAAAGTACCAGTTGGAGGTCAGTATTGGTCACCTCTGTATCCGGGTGGTATAATCAGTACATGCAAACAGCAGTTGACAGTGAAGACGGAATGAAGGCTTTTGGTGCCACACTAGGTCATTTTCTGGTTGGCGGTGAAGTTATCGACCTCACCGGAGACGTGGGGGCCGGCAAGACGACACTCACAAAAGGTATCGCGGTCGGCCTGGGCGTTGACGAAGACGTTCAGAGCCCGAGCTTTACGATTAGTCGAGTCTATGACGGAAACGGTGGTCTACGTTTGGCTCATTATGATTTTTACCGTCTGCAAAGCGCAGGGATTATGCACGACGAACTGTCCGAGACACTCGCAGATAACGATACCGTGACGATAATTGAATGGTCAGATATCGTAAAGGGAATTTTACCAGTCGATCATTTGAGTATTCATATTACGTCACCCGAAGAACAGCTTCGTCATCTTGACGTCACGTCGCATGGTGAAAAAAGTCAAAAATTACTTGAGAAACTCCATGATAGTACTGCTTGATACCTCGACACCTCTTTGTAAGCTGTCATTGATTGACGGCGACTGGCTCTATAATGACCAGTGGCAAGCTGACAGAGCACTTGCAGATAATCTTCTTTTGTATGTGCACGAACAACTGGATATAAATGGAAAAAACTTTCAAGATATCACAGCGATCGGTGTTTTTAAGGGCCCTGGGAGTTTTACTGGGCTCCGGATTGGGTTAACCGTCATGAACACAATTGCTAGTAGCGAAGCAATTCCTATTATTGGAGCAAGTGGTGAACAGTGGCAGCAAGACGTCCTGAGGCGAATTTCTCGTGGTGAAAATGATGAACTTGTCATGCCGTTTTATGGTAGTGAAGCACATATTACAACACCTCGTAAATAACTGCGCGAAAACCTTGCGAACAGTGTCTAAAAAGCGCTATGATATATATAGCTTTTATACCAAAAGCCTTATGAAACTTTTTGAAACAACCTGTGCGACTGCGAATGAACGACTCCCATTTTTGATGATGCACTAGATACGCAGATCGCCTAAGAAAGGAACAGATATGATAGAGGGTATTATAGCCGCTGTAATAGGGGTAATTTTTGGCGTCGGCGGAACTATTGGGTATGAAAAACAACGTCGCCAGGCAGGCAAACACAACGCAGATCAGTTAGTGGTCGATGCCAAAAACAAAGCAACTGATATTGTCCTTCAGGCAAAAGACGAGGCGATTGCACTTGTCAGTAGTGCCAAAGATGAAGAAACTGATCGTCGCCGTGAATGGAAAAAAACCGAGAATCGTTTAGGTGATCGTGAAGTCAGTCTTGATCGAAAACTCGACGAACTTGACCGTCGAGCTGAAAAACTTCGCGCTCAGGAAGACGAAGTTGAAGGTCTGAAAAACGAAATTCGCGAAATTCGCGTCAAACAGCAAGAAAAACTTGAAAAAATCGCTGGACTAAAAAAATCTGACGCTGCCGAAAAACTAATGCAAATGACTGAACGTGATATCAAAGAAGATTTGGTTGGGTTAGTCAGCAAACTGCAACACGATGCCATGGAAGATGCCGAAGAAAACGCGCAAACAATCCTTGTGACGGCGATGGAACGGATGAGTTCAGAGGTGACAGCTGAACGTACTGTCACGGCGATCAAGCTGGTTGACGAAGAAATGAAGGGTCGTATTATCGGTAAGGAAGGCCGCAATATACAGGCTTTACAACGTGCCACAGGTGTTGATATTCTGGTTGACGATACACCGGGTATGATTGTCTTATCAAGTTTTGATCCAATTCGTCGTCAGATAGCCAGGATCAGTCTCGAAAATCTGATGAAAGATGGCCGTATTCACCCAGGTCGTATCGAAGAAGTCGTTGACAAAGCTGAAAAACAACTCGAAAAAGAAGTGATGCGTAACGGTGAAGACGCGGCTCGTGAAGTTGGAGTGACCGGTATTCCCAAAGAAATGCTTCATCTGCTAGGTGAATTAAAATACCGCACAAGTTATGGACAGAACGTTTTGATGCATAGTACCGAAATGGCGCATATGGCGGGACTTATTGCCGAAGAAATCGGTGCAAATGTTCGCGTGACGAAAATCGCAACATTGCTTCACGATGTCGGCAAGGCAGTATCTCATAAGGTCGAAGGCAAGCATCATCATGTCGGCGCTGAACTGGCTCGCAAATATGGTATGAGCGACGATATTACTCATGCAATCGAGGCCCATCACGATGATATTGAAGCAACAACGCCCGAAGCACTCATTGTTCGTGTATGTGATGCACTTTCTGCTGCCCGTCCTGGTGCCCGCAATATTAGTGCAGAGAATTTTGTTGAGCGCATGCGTGATCTTGAAAATATTGCGACAAGTTTCAAAGGTATCGACAAGGCCTATGCGATTAGTGCAGGCCGTGAAGTTCGCGTCATCGTTAGTCCAAAATCAATCGATGATTTATCGGCAATAAAGCTTGCGCGTGACATCGCGACCAAGATTGAGTCAACGATGCAGTATCCAGGCACAATCAAAGTGAATGTTATCAGGGAAACGCGAGCGATTGAGTTCGCCAAATAACCTATGACACATAAAATGACCGAGGCAAAAATGCGACTGCTTCTTCCGACGTTTCCCAAGCGTATGTCGAGTGCGGCATTGATTCTTGAAAATGAGCTCGGTCAAGTGATTATCGAAAAAGCGACCTATAAACCGTACTGGACGTTTCCCGGTGGGCTGGTTGATCCAGGTGAGTCGCCGAAACAAACAGCGGTTCGGGAAGTGTTAGAGGAACTGGGACTGATCATTCAGCCAGATACGGTTGAATTTGTCGCGATTGTCAGTCGTACGAGTGACGCAGCCGAAACCTATCAGTTCCTCTTTCGTGCGATGGTGAGTTCAGGTGTCTTGGATCATGTGGTCAGGGAAGAATCAGAGATTGAGGCGTGGAGTGTGACGACGAAAGACAAAGTGATCGCTGCTGACCGAGTATATGCCAAAGCGGTGATGCACTGGGCAGAGGGTCGATCTGGCTATATCGAACAGACGTTTGGAAAGGGTGAGTAATTAATGCTGTACATCGAACATAAGAAAAATCGTCATATTGTCGGCATCATTACGACGATCGTCATAATTCTTTTGCTCGGTGCTGGCGGTTATATACTTTTGCTTTCGTTTGCACCTAGTTTAACCAATGAGATTGTGACAGGCAGGGCGCCAGATGCGACGCAAAAAAAACTTGAACAACCTGCTGGTGTGGAAGGTGATCGTTTGTTTATTCCACAGATCAATGTGGATGTTGCGATCGTCACGGGCTCAACCGAAGCCGCACTTGAAAAAGGTGCGTGGCATCGTCATCCTGAAAATGGTGATCCGGTGAAGGGGGGTAATTTTGTTTTGAGTGCCCACCGTTTTATTATGTCATTTACTCCGCAAGGCGTTGCCCAGCAATCTCCTTTCTATAACATTGACAAATTGAACGAAAAGAATAAGATTTTTGTTGACTTTCAAGGCAAACGCTATGCGTACGAAATTAAACGTAAATACAGCGTCAAGCCAAATGCGGTTGAAATTGAAGCCCAAACTGATGACGCGAAGCTGACATTATATTCATGTACGCTGGGCGGAAGTGCGGATGGTCGTGATGTTATCGAAGCAGTAAAAATTGGTGAAGTCGCGACGAGGGGGAGTAATGGATAAAAAAACACGGATTGTTATCATCGCGATTATTATCGTAATTGGTTCAGGGCTGCTATTCGTCTTTGTTACTCGTCCAAATAAACTATCCGATGTTTCCATTTCGGAAACAGATAAAAAACTTGTGAGTAATTCAAACAATACAGCTATGCCAGTAGTCGAAAAAGGTCGTTATAGTGAGTATGTCGACGAACATAGTATCGAAACATCAGGAACAAAATTATTATTTTTTCATGCACCATGGTGTCCGCAGTGTCGAGCACTTGATGAGAGTATAAGAACCACTAGTATCCCAGATAATGTCGTCATTATAAAAGTAGATTACGATTCACACCAGGCGCTTCGTCAAAAATATGGAGTCACAATTCAGACAACAGTTGTGAAGATTAATGATAGTGGTGATAAAATACAGAGCTACGTTGCTTATGATCAACCAACCTTTAGTGCTGTTCAGAAAGCACTGTTACCCTAATGGAACTTGTCATCGCCTCGTTTATTGCTGGCGTGCTAACTGTTCTTGCACCGTGTATTTTACCGCTACTTCCGGTTATCGTTGGGGGGAGTACACTTCATGATGATGAGAATCACAAGACTTCTCTAAAACATCCGTTAATTATTACGCTCAGCCTTGCTGTTTCAGTAGTCATTTTTACACTACTTCTTAAAGCGACCACTGCATTACTGGGTATTCCAACACAGGTTTGGTCAGTCATTTCTGGTGTAATTGTGATACTTCTTGGTCTGAATATTTTATGGCCATTACTATGGGAGAAGTTGATGATACAGACTGGCTGGCAAGCTGGCGCGAATCGGTTGATGGGAAGATCTGGAAGTGCCGTTGGGGTAAAAAAAGATATCTTACTCGGTGCTGCACTTGGTCCTGTATTCAATAGCTGTAGTCCAACCTACGCATTGATTGTTGCAGTGATCTTGCCGGCATCCTTTCTTGCCGGCATTGGCTACTTGATTGCGTACGCACTAGGTCTTGCGACCATTTTGCTACTTATTAGCCTTGTTGGACGAAGTTTTGTGCAGAAACTGAAATGGGTGAGTAATCCCAAAGGAATATTCAAGAAAATTATCGCAACTATTTTTATTATTGTCGGGCTTGCAGTGATGGTTGGTGTCGACAAACAGGTGCAGTCGTACGTGCTAGAACACGGCTGGTATGATCCAATTATGCGTATCGAAGAATCGTTTCGACACTAAATTCTACTACTGAAAAACGGTAATTGCACGTGCGGCAACTAGCACGACGGTGACAACGGACGTCATGGCTTGGACCATCATAAGGCCTTTGGCGCGTCGTGAAACCGGGATAGTATCGGCTGATGCGAAATTCGTCACGTTAGTGGCTGAAAGATACATATAATCAACAAATCCCGGTAGCCATTTTTTAGTGAAAACCAGGGGATGTAGCATTTGCGGGAATAAGAAATCTTCTCTTGATGTGGTATTGGTTGCCCGTTTTTCTGGCCCACCACCGTCAATTTCCCAGTACCATAAAGCAAACATCATAATATTCGTTACGTAGATAACAAACCCATTTACCAAGAGGTCGTGACCACTGACGACCGCATCACCAAAAAACAGTGCATTGATGAGCAGCAGCAAGGATACGATATTAATAAGGGTAATAAATCCGATAAGCCCAATGCCAAGTGCCCTGCGGGATTTACTGACACGGCCATAGCCAGCTGGTGTAATGAATGTGAGGATGACGATGAGGAATAGTTCAAGTATCACAATCGCAAACTTATTAAATGGTAACAGTGCTGAGTTTGTAAAAATCTGGAGTGCGACGACACTTAGGAGTGCAAGCTGAGCATGCCATATCGGGTCGTGATTGCTTTGAAATATTTTATGCATTATGAATAGTGTATCATTATGGCGTCCGAGGAACTACCTGTTCAACGCCTGATACCATCAGTCCAACGGCACCTTTGGTGAGTGCGGATGTTGCTGCGACGGCGCTTGGTGTGATATGTCCAATGACCGGTTTACCGTACGATAATATTGAGTTCCAGGTAGTTTGATCGGCATTATAGTCCATGCCGAGGATATCCCAGCGTGCTTGATACGCTGCAAAATTGGCGGCGTCTGCCTGGTAAAAATACCCCCATGTTTTATAGCCACGGGCGCTCGCATCAAATGGCCAACCGCTTGATACCCCATAATATTTCGCCACAAAATGATCGGTTGGCGTCCCAGGGAGAGCGTCCATCATATCGAGTAGTTCGATTCGGAATGACGAAGCGACCTTTGGGTCGACAAAAATAATATGCGTTCCGTAATACGAAGCGATAATTTCCTCCCAGCGCATGTAGGGCCGCGCAGGATCGGTGCTATGAGTCGTTCCAGCACTGGTGATCTGGAATGCTTGCACCTCAGCCCATGTGTGAGCCGAAGCCGTAAACCCGGAAGTTCCCGACGTTCGATCAAGTGTTGCATCGTGTAGTCCAAACCATACACCGTCCGACGTTCGGGCCATTGACAGTTCAACCGCACCAACACCCCAAAACACTGATTGGGTATATGAATGAAGGCTCATTTCTGGCCAGTTCACCGACCCACCACGGTGTGCGATGTAAAAGGGCATTGTCGCGAGCATCGTCGTCACGGACGGATACCCGGTTGGTACAGGGCGTACTTCGGCTGGTGTCGAAATCGTATCGGTTGCTGACGTATAGTACAGATGTCCTGTGCTGAGAGTATCAACAGCCGAGGTATACTTTAGGGCAATTCCTGGGTTGGGGGCCGCAGGAGGCGACCAAGACCCGGCTTTAAATGCGACGAGTTCCCCACCGTGTGCACTGACTGCACTGTCGTAGGTTGCGGTGATCGTACCTGTAGTCCCAGCAGTCGTCAGATCTTTATACCCGAGAAGCCCACCTGTATTAGCAAGTGCACTGCCCGAGGGTGCTGTTTTGTATTCCTGAAATGCCGTCATGAAACTTGTCGTCGTCGGGGACGAAGTACTGGCTGAGTTTTGGTGATGAAGCCCACCGACAAGCAGCGTCGTTGCTTTGACCGTTGTAATAGCGGCAATTGCTAGCGAAGTACTGCCACCGCTCGTCGTAAATGACGTCGAGGCACTGTCTTCGATGTTATCTAGGTCAATACCTGTCGCACGTGCCACAACACAGGCGACACGAGTTGCGCTGTCACTAAATGTCCATACAACAGAAGCTGGAATTGCCGTAATATCAGCTTGAGATTTGAGTGCGTAATAATAAAAACCTGATATTCGGGACGCAGAGTTGGTTGGCGTACCGACCGCTGCACCGTAACGTGTCCATCCGCTGGGTCCGGTGAGGGTGGCACCGACGGCCGAAGATTGATTATGTATCCAAGCGACGAGCAAATCGCCTATTTGCATATTTGAAAGATTTGACTTGACGAGTGTGGCAGTACCCGAACCACCCGATGTCGTACCGAATGCCGAGCTATCACCTGCGCCAAAGTGCAGTTGTGCCATATCCGGGGCTATGCCTTGACAACGACGACGACACCGGCTGGCGTCCCAGCCGGCAGTGCAGCTGCGTTATCGATAAGTAATAGTTTTGCACCGACCGATGACATATCTGCTTTGGTGTTTAGCGCTGTCTGTGTTGCCGTCGAAATGGGTTTGGCAAGATCACTGGTGTTATCAACATTGCCTAGTCCAGCATCTGCTTTGACAAGCGTCACGACACCTGTTTTACCAGCAACTGACGTCACTGGTGCTGACCCACTCACGACACGATTGGACCATTTTTGGATAGCGCCATCAAAAACAAGCGATTCATTATTAGCAGTATTATTTAGAGCAACATCTAATGACGTTGCAATACTCCCGCTACTTCCGCTCCCGCCAAACCCCATAAAATGAATTCCTTTAGATTATTTATGTCTAGTATAGCAAAAACATAAGAGGGAAGGCAACTAGGGTGGTGTAGGGAAGGTGACTTCGTTCACTCTATGCGGGCTTGCCAAGGTGCCAATTAAACGATGCTGTAATTTGCTTATCCTTGCACGTATGCGCACCCTATAGTAGAGTTTTGGCAGGCGAAATGCCGAGATTGCAGCTGAACTTAACCCGATGCATCTTCAGTCGGACTGTTACGCCGATCGTAGTGAGGGCAGCCGTGTTTCACCACTATCGGTTGCTGCAGATGCTTTGAAAAAGCTCTACGAGTCAAACCGAGACCGTTTGACCAGGGAGATCGCAGCATTGGACACAACCATCAAAGGTATGGAGTGTGCCACGCGCACCATTTAAACCCGTCTGTTTGCGGTCGAGACCCCGTCTCCTGCGTTACAGGCGGGGTTTCAATTTTTAGCCATTATGAAAGTGAGTAGTTTACTAATATTAGGTGAAAGGATATCGGCTGTACCTCCTCCGGCTGTTCACGAAAGAAAATTTTTAGCAGTGTTCATCCCTATAAGGTGTTAATTTGTGTAATTTAAAAAAACTAAGAAACTGGAGTATGGATTTACGCTCTGCTATTTGGTATGAAAGGAAGGCGGTCGCTGCGCTTCCTATTTCCGCTCGTTCATAAAAATAGGTAAACAGATTTTTATTTCTCATCGCTGCACAAACCGTGACCTACAAATTTTGCCAGGGCAAAATTTGGGTCGAAGGTTTGAGTCGGATTGCATCGCATCCATATAAAAAAGACTGTCCAAGGACAATCTTTTTTATATGGTCGGGGTGAAAGGACTCAAACCTTCGACCTCTCGGTCCCAAACCGAGCGCGCTATCAACTGCGCCACACCCCGATGTGTGTACTTGACAGATTATATACCATTACAAGGGGTTTTGCCAGACCTGACTGGCTATTTCATTTCAAAAAATATAAGATGAAGAGCATATGAATATATTCAAAAATATTGTCACAAAGTTATTCCCGACCAAACAAACCTGGGTTGAAAAACATCATACTATTGTCATCAGCGTCAGCGTATTCCTGTTTATGGCGATTGCTTTATGGCTTGGGCTACGACAGAGTGTTTGGTTTGACGAAGCCTATTCAATCTTAGTTGCTAAAATGCCACTGGGCGATTTGCTACATATGACCGCTGTCGATACTCATCCGCCACTCTACTATTTGTTACTTCAAGCTTGGGCTTCGATATTTGGCTGGAGTGAACTAGCGCTTCGGAGCCTGAGCGTTATTGTCGCCGGCGGGGCAGTCGCAGTCGGTTTGCTGCTCGTCCGACGACTATTTGGTGTACGTGCAGCGCTGATCACGGTGCCTTTTGTCGTGATTGCACCATTTTTACTGCGTTATGCGTTTGAAATTCGTATGTACGCATTGGCGTCTTTGATCTGTATATCGGCAACCTATATGCTAGTTGTTGCGCTAGAGGCAAAGAATCATCGCCAAAAATGGTTGCTGTATGGAGGATATGCTGCGTTGGTTGCGCTTGGTGTGTATACACTATATTACACGGTTCTTATTTGGACGGCACATTTGATTTGGCTTGTGTGGTTGACGCGTGGGCAACACCAACCACTTCTCAAAGCACCTTGGCTTATTGCATTTGGCGGTAGTATTATACTGTTTTTGCCCTGGCTTCCGACATTTATTTCGCAGGTTGGTAATGGTGCACTTGCGCAAATTTCGCAGCCACTCACGGTTGATAATCTTGTCGGCATCATGTCATTTCAATTCTTGTATCAGCCAACATGGCAGCTGAATGCGCTATGGTCATTGCTATTCGTTGGGCTGGTCGTTGCACTGAGTATACTTGTTGTTCGTGGGGTGAAATATATTAGTACCTCCGAGAAAAAGTATGTTGTCCTCCTTCTCGCGTATTTTATTGTTCCGATTGCGATTCTAACGCTCGTATCGTTAGTTCGGCCTATGTATGTCGAAAGATATCTTGCACATGTTGTGATTGGTATGATGCTACTTATTGGGACGATGATTGCGTTTGCATCGAGAGATAACAAAAAATCAACAACAGTGCTTGCTGGATTTGTCATTATAGTGCTTGCTGCCGGAACAGCGCAGTTGGTTCAGGTAGGTAACTTTAACTTCCAACGACTCTCTCAGCCACAGGTTAAACTTGCGGCCGATGTAATTACCTGTCGTGATGGTCAAACCGTGCTTGCAGCCGATCCGTACGTGGCGATTGAACTATCTTACTATTTGCCGTCAACGTGTGACCTTCGTTTTTATAGCGAAAATGCATCGATGTCTGGTGGATATGCACCTCTCAGTAATAGTCCAAAACGCGTACAAGATCCAGCGATTGAACTAAAAGATGAGGCGACGATTACGTATGTCTATTACGACGATCAAAAATTAATTCTACCTGGTACACAAACAGAAGTCATGAGTTTTGGACCACTCCACGTCGCGACGTTTAACGCGGAATAACTTTGTTGATATAAGGAATTTTTAAAATAGACCAGGTGATAAGCACACTGGTGATTGCAAGGACTGTATTAATCCAGAAATTATCAATTTCTATCAGCAAGTATTGACACACCATAAGTGGTACGATATGTACGATATAGGCGGTGAGTGAATTTTGCCCGAATACCCGCAGTAGCCATCCGAAATAGCGTTCCAGTTGGGGTAAAATGTATTGGAACAAACTAATTAGCCCAGTAAACCAGACAAATGATATGCCAATACGGGCGAGTGTCAGGGGATCGCGACTAAACAGGATATCTTTGAATGTGGCTGGTTCGGTTGGGAGGACAATTGTCGCCGATATCACAGCCGTGATAATTGTCACGGCAATAGTTGACAGGCGAATCGTTGTTTTTGTGCGCTTACCAAGATTTTTGTACCACACAAGGATTGAGTCAAGATAAAATCCGGCAATGGCTGGCATAAAGAAAAGTACTTGCCACTGCATCCATTCGATATCATAAACAAGCCCGAGCCACCACATGAATCCCGAGGCAATCGCCACAACCCACGCCAGGCGGTAACGCAGTAATGTGATAACGATTGGCGAGATAAAAAGAAAGACGGCATAAAGATACAGAAAATGGGTGAGGCTATGGACATAGTCGAACCGAAGTGTGCTTGTCAGGAGCGTCTGCCAATCATTCGTCGCGATAGGGATATAGGCAATATTACCTTTGAAGGTCAGAAGCCACGACAAACTAACAAGTGTCAGCGACGTAACGATCATCCATATATACAGGACCACACCGCGTTGGACCAGTTTTTTGGTCACTTCAAAAAGTGGTTTCTTTCGGTCTTTATAACCACGGATATAACCAACCAGGAGACCAGATATGATGACAAAGCCTTCTGCTGCCGATGTCCATAGTTCGCCACGACCACTCATAAACTGGAACAGGTTAGGCCAGCGCCACAGATGATCAATAATGATGACGACGATAAAAAATCCACGTAAGTAATCGAGTGCCAAGATACGGTTCTTTGGACCGAGAGAATTATTTTTTTTCACTTATTTAATTATAGCAAACACAATTTTAGATTTTCCTGAAAAGTAGGGAAGCAAGGAGAGTATAATAGAGCTATGAAAATAGATATCCCCTACCCTGCTCCAGATTTTTCTTTATACGATAGTGATGGCCATTTGCACCAGCTGAGTGATTTTGCTGGTACATGGGTAGTACTCTATTTTTACCCTAAGGACGATACGCCTGGCTGTACCATCGAAGCCTGTAGTCTGCGTGATGCTCGTGACGATATTGTTGCACTTGGTGCTGACGTGGTAGGGATTAGTCGTGACGATGCCGCCGCGCACGACAAATTCAAGGCAAAACATACTCTGAACTTTACGCTTCTGAGCGATCCAGATAAGACTATCATTGATCGTTACGGTGCGTGGGGTAAAAAACAGTTTGGTGTTGAAGGTATCCTTCGTAAGACATTTATCATCAATCCGAAGGGTCAAGTGGTGAAGGTATATGGACGGGTGACGCCAATCGGTCATGGTAATCAAGTCGTTGAAGAGCTAAAAAAGTTACAAAACGCTTAGAACTACAGTTATCTAACGTGGTCGTTTGAGAGCTCGTTCACGAGCTTCCACTGCGAACCTATCGTCTATGACTGTCGGGATAAACTCACCGTATTTTCGCGTGACGGCCTGTTCAATAAGAAAATCAGCTAGGCGTGGGTTCTTCGGCAAAAGTGACCCATGGAGGTAGCTTCCGATGACATTACGGTAACGTACACCTTCGGAATTATCGTGCCCGTTATTCCCAGCACCTTTAATGACACGTCCTAGGGGTGTGGCATTTTCACCCAGGAAAGTTTGTCCGCTATGATTTTCATATCCGATAATATCACCAAATAACTCGCTAGTTGTGACGATATTTCCGATCAGACGTTCATCACCTGCATGTGTTTCGATATCAAGTAACCCGATACCTTCGATGATGGTCCCTGAGCTTGTTTTAAAGAATTTTCCGAATAGTTGATAAAGCCCACATATCATCAACATCGGCACATCGCGATCGGCCAGTTGTCGTAGGTGGGGGCCAATTTTTAGCAAATCAGCTTGGATGGTATCTTGCCCGGAATCTTGACCTCCACCTCCGATGATCATATCGACATTAGAGGGAAATACGTCACCCTGATTATAGGTTATGAGGGTGACATCGTATCCATGCCACTCCAGACGTCTTTTTATTACCAGTACATTGCCTAGGTCACCGTAAATATTCATATCTCTGGGATAAAGACGTAACACGGTAATAGATTTTTCGTTCATGAAATTACCTCGACAGTTGTTATTTTGCCTAGCTCACGACGAAGCGCCAACATTGCCGTATAGGTACAGTAAATACGTTTTGGTTGGGTACTATACGTACTAATAAAATGTCGGAGTGCATCAGGCAGAGATGGTTCGATGTAGGTTGCTTCGATTTCATCATATTGCAAACGAAGCGCCATGTCGTAGGCCCTGATACCAGACACGACACCAACGCTGGTCGCGCGCAGACTGTCAAAATCAACATCCCATAGCCAGCTCATATCACGGCCATCAGCGTAGTTATCGTTGATGGCAATCATCGTTGCATATCCCGCGGGTGGAAATGAACTCAGTCCTAATCGGAATCCACTCGGGTTTTTTACAAGGACAAGTTCTAAAGGCTGGCCTCCAACTGTGATCGTTTCACCTCGACCAAAAGCCGGTTCAACGTCACCCAGTGCGGTGATAAGCGAGTCGTAGTTAAGCGTGTTGCCGACGATAGCTTTCACGAGTGCAAGTGCCGCCGCTGCATTGTAGATATTGTATATCCCCTGTAATTTTAACGTTGTCGTGAATTGTTTTTTGTCTATTGTAAAGTGGGCTGTTTGTTCGTCGAGGCTATCAAGTGTGACGACCGCTTTTTGTACTCCTATCAGCTGACTGCCTCCATGTAGTTCGTCGTCATTTGGGAATAGGTGGCGTAGTCGTTTGTTGAGGCCGAAAAATGAAACAGACGGCGTAGATAAACCGTTCGAGATGGCTGCGACGCGGGGATCTTCGCGGTTTAGGACGACAGTCTCAGTCGTGTGCTGTGCGATATGCGCAAGTAATCCAGCGGTCGCATCAATCTCGCCAAATCGATCCAACTGATCGCGCATGACGTTCAGGAGTAAACTAAAACGTGGGGGAATACTATCAACGAAGTGAACAGCGTGCGCTTCGTCAAGTTCGAGCACGGCAATATCAGCATCAAGCGTTCCCTTCATATCAACCTCACCCAGTAACGCTGCCGCGACACCACGGGTAAAATTACTTCCGGTACGATTGGTGAAAACTTTCATGCCCTGACTTTCCAAGAGTTCAACAACCATCTTGGTCGTCGTTGTTTTACCATTTGTTCCACTAATGACGACGACGCCATCGGGTAGTTGAGCGAGTGTTCGTCGAATAAAATCGGGATCAATACGTTCGACAAATAATCCAGGCAGGGCCGATCCACCTCCACGCATTTTAGCAATCGCGCGAACTGCTTTACCGAGCATCGTGACATATGGTTTTGACATATGCCTATTATACTACGTGTAGTGATGCGAATCCTCGGATGAAATCAATCAAGTTTGATCTCATCGCTTAAATTCTTCCATTATAGCCTAACCGCTCGGAGTGCGTTACAATAGACGTATGTTTATTGTGGGGATTCTCTCGTGGTGGTATGGGGATGGCTGGATTCAGCGGCTCGTCATGTTTCGCGAACGATTAGCGGCGATGATGGATTATTTCTCGATTGGTCTGCTTGTCCGGACGTTATTTTCACCCTTTCGACAGATATCGGCGGGTCAGGTTGATGGTCCCTTAGAAATCAAATTGCGGGCATTAGCAGATCGACTTATCTCACGCTGTATTGGTGCAATGGTGCGAACGGCAGTTATGATTGTCGGCATTGTTGCTATTATGCTGTATGTTTTGATGAGCGGCGTGACGATGCTTGTATGGGCTATTGCACCGGTACTGCCTATTACCGGAATTATCCTTGCGATTACAGGAGTGATACCGTGGAAAATATAAGCTTTGATTATGGTAGCAAACGTGCAAAAAAAGCACGTATCGGGGTTCGTTTTGGCGAAACCTGGTATCAAGTCTCTATCATTGTCACACTTTTGTTGATACTTGCTGGACTCGCACTTGTCGTTGCGTCACAGTCAATCGGCTGGATACTTATTGGCATGGCTGCAGTACCGTATATGGCTGCGCAGTGGTATAAAGGTGAATTAAAACACATTCCTTCAAGTAAACGAGTAGTCGGGATTGAGGATATTCTTTCTGGTGATGTGCTCGGTCAATTGCCAGTAAATCCAACACCGAAAGATATTGCCCGAGCAGTCGGTCAGGTACCTGGTGGTCAGTTTTTTGCAGCCCGATTTGGCATGACGTCGCAGTTTTTACAAGATATATCTTCTGATCAACCCGATACGACAAAAGTGATATGGCAGCACGCAATTGATGTTCGTGAAAAAACAAACCTACAGCATGTTACCGGTAGCGTGCTGGTGGTTGCGTTGATGCGCGCATTCAATGATAGCCAGTTACTTCTTGCCCATCTTAACCTTGACGACGACGATCTGATTAGAGGAGTATTATGGCAGCAGCATATACGGGACCTTATTACTCAACACGGGAGACCTAGGCGAACTGGTGGGATTGCTCGGGATTGGTCATTTGGCTATATTCCCCTGCTGACTCGTTTTGGTATTAATATTAGCGAACAAATTAGCCGAGGAGGCTTACTGTCCGTTGATTTAGAAGCGCACCTGTCTGCTCGTGATCAGCTCATTGATACATTCGGAACAAACGGTCGACAGAATGCTGTTCTTGTTGGTCAGGCGGGTGTCGGTAAAACGACGATAGTTCATGCTTTTGCCGAAAAACTACTGGATGCTAACTCACGCGTGCCCGATAGTTTGAAGTTTCGTCAGGTATTCATTCTGGATTCATCAGCGCTGATTGCTACTGCACCAGGACGCGGTGAACTAGAAAATCTGATCATGCGGGTACTTGGCGAAGCGCATAGTGCAAAAAATATTATTATCTGCCTAGACAACGCACAGCTATTTTTTGAAGAAGGTATCGGTTCGGTCGATTTATCTAACGTGTTATTACCGATTCTAGAGGCGGGAAGTTTACGGATTATTTTGACGATGGACGAACAGCGATATCTGCAGATTAG
Organism: Saccharimonadales bacterium (SeqCode); assembly: GCA_038319685.1. Classification (GTDB taxonomy): domain Bacteria; phylum Patescibacteriota; class Saccharimonadia; order Saccharimonadales; family Saccharimonadaceae; genus UBA6022. The sequence continues at coordinate 54,914 of JBBQDN010000002.1, read as the reverse complement.
TCAGCGTAACCCACAGCTTATCAATGCTCTAAATCGCATTTCGATTGCCGAAGCGACCGAGGACGAAACAATTGCGGTCATGCGCGATCAGCTCATCCTCACGGAATTTAGGCGTAAGGTTACCTATACCTATCAGTCGCTCGAAGAAGCATTTCGACTCAGCCAGCGCTACGTTCATGACCTTGCGATGCCTGGCCGAGCAATCAAGCTGATGGAATCAGCGGCAGGTTATAGCGAAAATGGTCTGGTGACAATTAACTCGGTCCAAAAAGCTATTGAACAGACATCGGGTATCAAAGTTGGTGTTGAAACAGGTGTTGAGGCTCGCGAGAAATTACTTCACCTCGAAGATTTGATACATACGCGTATGATTAACCAGACCCGTGCTGTTGGGGTGGTGAGTGACGCTATTCGTCGGGCGCGGGCTGGTGTTCGTAATACGAATCGTCCGATCGGCACATTTTTATTCTTAGGTCCTACAGGTGTGGGAAAAACCGAACTTGCCAAAGCACTCGCTGATGTGTACTTTGGTGGTGAAGATCGCATGATTCGACTAGATCTGAACGAATATGTTCGTCCCGAGGACGTATCGCGGCTCATTGCTGATGGTGCTGATGATCCGGCGAGTCTGACAGCACAGGCAATGAAACAGCCGTTTAGCATCGTGTTATTGGACGAGATTGAAAAAGCACATCCACAGGTTCTGACAACGTTATTGCAACTGCTCGACGAAGGAATTTTGCGTGATATCAAAAACCGAGAAGTTAGTTTTCGCGATACGATAGTCATCGCTACATCAAATGCTGGCGCTGATCGTATTCGCGAATATATTGATCGTGGCTATGAACTTGAACAGTTTGAAAAACAGTTTATTGATGAGCTGATTAATACTAATCAGTTCCGTCCAGAATTCTTGAACCGGTTTGACGAAATCGTCACGTTTCGTCCACTCGATAAACCAGAACTCGTGCAAGTTATCGACCTGATCATTAAGGGTATCAACAAGAATCTTGCGCTGCAAAAAGTAAGTGTTGACGTTGAACAGGATGCCAAGTTACTTCTTGTAGAGCGTGGCTATGATCCTCGACTGGGTGCGCGTCCGATGCGACGTATCGTTCAGCGTGCTGTTGAAAATACTGTTGCCAAACAGATGTTATCGGGGACCGTGGCACCTGGTAGTAAGATTACTATTACGCTCGACCAAGTGCTGCAGATTGTCGGATCTTCAGACCGGGCAAATCACATTGCTTCTGGCGGTGAGCCGACTGATTCTGGTCCTGATCCCATCTAGGACTAGAATAAAGCTGTTTATGTTCGTAGGTCCGTATAAACTATTTGTATGACGGCACAAGCAATACTTCGATACCCATATAATAAATCGACGATGTCTGTTTAGAGCAACTCATCTTTTTTATTATTCAAAAATATCATCCACTGTCGGACTAATTTGACCGTTGTCTTGAGAGGAAGATCGATCACGATATCAAGTATCTGTGCGATTAAATTAAGCTGACCAAATCGATACGATATTTTTTTACCAAGGAATATAAACGGCGCATAAAGAAAGTCCCGAACGAGCGCAATAAATCCTTGGCTCGTACTCACAAGTTCCAGTTCTTTGATTTGAAGTGTAATACGATAGCCCAGGAAACTCGCTGTTGAAAGGAAAATAAAGAAAATAAATCCTTGGACAAGATTGAAATCAAGCAGTGCTAGTCGAGAAGCTACCAAATAAAATGCGCCGATGAACACCGCGACATACAGGACATTAAATAATAATGCGTTACCAACCGATTCCGTATATTTCAGGGTTGGTGAGTTTTGTGTCGACCCGCTATAGAGCATACTCTCGATGTAATCGGTGAGTGCATTTTTGTTTGCTTCACCGGGGATCTTGAACGTCAAAGCAGTCACCGCCAAAAAAGTAGGTGGAAATAGCAGGTTAACGACTAATGGTAATATGACAATCGATCCCGTAACGATGACGTCGTACGGAATTTCGATCAGCACGCCAATGATGGCTTTTGTAATAAGCAAAAAGACAATACTTTTAATGATGCCGCTATTTAAATTTCTTTTGACATTCTGGTATTCTGTATCGATCTGAGATCTGATCGTTGAACGGATTTTTGACTGGTTTGAAAGGTCGGCCGGTACGTGGTCACTGTTGTCAAAAAAAGTAGACCTAATAATACGGAGCGATGCGCCGTTTTTACTAATAAATCGTGATAATTTTGTCGTCGCGTCAAGTGCAGCGAGTTTGTCGTATTTACGATTAAATTCAACGAACTGTTTAATCGCAGAAGGACTAAATGTATACAGATCAAGTAGCCCACTTCGAACATTTGCGTTATCTGATTTTAGGAGTGCTTTATGAATACTTATATACAGCAAAGTAGGGTAGTCGGTTTTATCAAGCGATTCATCAGTGACGATGATATCTTCGTATTTAATAAGTTTTGTGAAATGAGCATGGGCGAAGTGGGCAAACGAAAGAATCCGAATTGGGTTGTTAAACAGCTGTTCAGATTTAACTGATAGAATTTCAAGTATCCATTGTTCACCTTTTTGGGCCGATATTTTTGGATATTGTTTGCGTATGCTCCAGAATGCATCGTAGTACACCTGGATAAGCTCATCGAGTTTGCTAATTGTCGAAACTGGCACGCTATCGTTTTGAAGGTACTCAACCTGTGTCATCTCGATAATGAGCTCGCTACCTAATCCCGAAGGTTTTTTGTTGGCAGCAAATGTAAGATTACGTTTGTAAAATCGAAGAATTGCTCGCTGAACTAATAGATGATCTTCGATGTTTTCCGAAGCATTACGGAGCTGTTCGTAGGCAAATAAAACGGCGTTCGCAACGTTGGGAACATGGACCGTCTGTTCGTGTTTTGTCGAGTCGATAAAGCGATCGTACGACGCGATATTCTGCGTTGCCTGTTCGAGCAACACTCCGATATTAGTGGGTGTGGTTTTATCCATCTTTATGCAATTATACACCCTGTGAGGAAAAGCTGTTCAATACCTAGAGTCCAAGTGTATAAGACACGTCTTTGAATACCTTGGCGTTAAAGTGTTTATACTCTAGTTTCAGACCGCTTGCACCCTTTTTGACTTGGAACACAAGATCACCATCGATTGCAGCTCCGGATTTTAGCTCGACCGCATTAAACGGTGTTGCAGTTGTGGCTATTTCATGATCAGTTACCACACCACTATCATTTATTTTAAAATCGAATGGATTGACCGACAGTGTTTCACTTCCTTTGTTTTTTAGATTAAGACTCACGAACACAAACTCGTATCCTTCTTTGGGCGTGCTATATCCATCGGTTGCAACCCAGTTTGGCGTATAGGTGGTTACTTTTGCTTCTAATGTATCAAAGGTCGCTGCTTCACCGCTGGCGAAATCTTTTTTTGTTGCGTCGATCACTTTTTGCTCACTCGAAATATCACCAGCTACTTTTGCAGCACCACCAATAAGAGCAATACCGACAGTCGTGACGAATAGACCGGCAATGAGGGCTAATGAACCGAGAACGACACCTGTGATACCCATACCCTTATTCTGTTTTTTGACTAGCGCCAGAATACCAAATACAAGTGCGACAACCGCCAGGATGACACCGGGGATGCCGGTCCAGCCCAAAAGCAATGCTACGATACCGACGACAAGTGCAGTAATCCCAAATCCATTTGAACTCGTTTGTTTTTCTTCCATGTATTCCCCCAGTGGTTAAATGTTATCTGTAGTTATAGCACACGTTCACTTTATTGACAATTTATCAGCTTGATTTTATCTGAACATACCATTTACATTCGCCGTGACCCAGGAACTTAATAGTATGCATCTACCTTCTATTGATTTGGGCAACTTTTTGCAGTAAAAATTTCCTTGGCAGTAATCGAATTATCAACGCAATAAAATGGTTTTTAGGATTATCGTAGACGACTTGTCTGTTGGCAAGTAATCCATCAATCGCCACTCGCGCAGAAGCATCAGCCGTAGGAAGTTTTTTCGCAAATAATCCTGTTTTTGTGACGTCAGCTGTTTTTGCAAAATTAGTTGCCGTTGGGCCAGGACAAAATGTCGTCACCGTAATATCTGTGTCTTTTAATTCTTGACCCAGTGCTTCACTAAAATGTAGCACATAGGCTTTGGTTGCGTAATATACGGCCATATACGGACCAGGTGAAAAAGCAGCAAGTGACGCGACATTTAATATTTTCCCATTGCCCATTTTTTTCATATCGCCAAGATATAATTTTGTCAGTAGGGTGAGGGTGACCATATTTAGATACATCTCACTTTCTTCTCGTTTGTAATCTATACCGATAAATTCACCGCTTGTGCCAAAACCGGCATTATTAACGAGAACATTGATTGACAAACGCTCTTTGGCTACCTTTTCATATAGTAACATCGCGGCGCCCGGAGTACTAAGATCCTGGACGATGCTGTAGATTCGTGTTGACGCTGTCGAGCGGATACTTTGGGCTGCCGAGAGTAATCTTTGTTTATCACTCGCCACCATAACGACAGAATAGCCTAGTTGTGCAAACTGCTCTGCAAAGGCTAATCCAAAGCCGCTTGACGCTCCGGTAATAAGGACAACTTGTTGTGAGCGTGTATCGTGCATATACCTATTATACAGGACACCAGGAATGACATATGAGAACGGAATCATCCCACCAGCGTTATTTGTTCTGTAATTTGCTAATATTACCTTTTAGAAATATCGGTTCAAGCCCAAGTATTTCGTCGATGAGTGGTGAATCTGCCGGCTGATCATTCAGAATAAAGATTGGCTTTTTTAGATAAAATGCGACGGCCATTTCCATCAGTACATTTGGCCCAATGTAGTTTGCATTGCCGTGTTTTTCGTAGTTGATGACCAGAATTGCATCACTTTTTGCAATCTCGTCAAAATGTTCACGCATGACTTCAGTCTTGCCGTGATAGCCGGTCGACGATGTTGACCAGTCTGTCGTTACTTCAGCGTTCTCACGCCCTTCGGCCTTCATTCTTGCCGCTGTTTTTGGAAGGATGACATGTATTCCTAGATCTTCTAGTTCATAACTAAATGCAATTACTTCAGTATAGAAACTTGCGCTTGCACATATGGCGAGATTGAGTTGAGTCATGGATTAATCATAGCAAATAACTGAACTTAGAAATTATTTAATCGCACATACTCGGTCATCGTAATGCGGAAACCGGCAGTAAATTTATCTGGATCATTTAACATTGCCTGACGAATAGCAGTGACGCTCATCGGGAAGATTACTTCTACTTTGTCGTTAGGGTTTGGAGTGAATTTCCAGTTCGAATCTGCGACACAGCTATATATGCCAAACATATGTTGCATTCCAGGATGCTCGTCAGCATATACGGATGTTGCTATTTCTTCAAGTGGTTGAGTAATACCTAGTTCTTCCTCCGCCTCTCTGGAAGCGGCCTGAGCATAGTTTTCACCCTGCGCAACGTGTCCACCTACGGAGTGATCCCATTTCCCGTCGATCGGGTGTTGCTGTACGTACAGTTCACCGTTTTGGTCAAATACGAACACGGCAGCAACACGGTGCAGCTGGCCGGTAGCGTGAACTGTTTTTTTATCAGTCACGCCGATCACATTGTCATTTTTATCAACGAGGTCAAATAATTCCATAGTGTTAGTATAGCAGTGGACGATTATTTCTATCTATAACTGAAATGGTACAGCGTGTTAATACGAGTTAGAACTGAGCTGCGGCTATACTCGAGTGTTTCAATCACAAAACAATTAGTACGACGCCAATAAAACATAATACGGCAGCACCGATTTTTCTCTTGATTCTGGTTCTTTCACTAGATATGAACAGCAATGCCAAGAGGGTCGTTATGATAATTGACGACTGCCGTAGAGGGGTAACTATAGCAAAGCTTCCTTCTTTATATGCAAGTAGCATAGCTAGGCTTCCGATTGCATAAAACACGGTTAGTACACAGAGGCTGAGGAGTACCTTTGGCCCGAATAGCATTTTCATGTATTTTGCTGATCTTGGCCTTACAATAAATGCGACGAGTGATGTACCGATGAAGCTAATCGCAGCCCAAGATATTGCATCGGTGTGACGTCCTGTATATGACCATGCTGTAATTGCTAAGCCAAATATCAAACCGGTCAGCAGCCCCAGAAGAGTGCCTTTGTCTAACTTTAGTACTTTAATGTTTTTCACCAGTAGACCGACGCTACAGAAAATGATGACCGCCCCAATGACCTGCAGTATTGTTAAGCTTTCGCTGAACAGTAGTATGCCAAGAAGCATGATCCATATCGCCTGCGTGGCGAATAGGACAGAAAATACAGACGCTTCAACTACTTGAAGTGTTTTTGCGTAGAATATGTGACCAATTCCGAACGCGATGATTGAAATTACTGCTGGAACTATGACGGTTTCTATACCTGGCAGCTTAAAGCCGACTATAAGTGCAAATATCATAAGGAGAATACCGACGAGTCCCTGGAACACTACAGCGTAAGCATAGGGGTCTGATTTGAACTTACTGAGGAGTACTTTCTGTAGTAGGACTGATGAGGATAATGCAAGTACACTGATAACTGTATAGATCTGCCATGTCATTTCCTAATCATATCAGATAAAAGTATCTCCAAGGATGTATTTTAATAAACTATACTGCAGTGAGTCGATGGCACGTTCGTTATAAATCGAAAATAAAACCCCAACCATATTTACTACAAATATTCTTACCCAGTACAAGAAGCTTCAAAGTCCAATTTTAGCTTTTACTATAGAAGCTGGAATAAATACTGACGATATACAAGAAGCAGATGGACCAAAGTGATGACAGCGCACTACAAATGAAACCGAGAAAACTAATTACTTATACGTACTTCTTTTTCTCTTTTTTATAAAACCGTATCTAACAACTCAGGAAATACATCGGTCCTCATACTTCCAAGCGTAAAATGTCCGTAGTTATGAAAATCTTTTACAATTACTCCAGCGAGTTTGTCCTGCAAAAACGTTACCGTGTCCTGCACACCCTGACTATCGTTATCTGACGAAAACATTACAAAATCGTTAACACGTTCGACAATATCTTGGTCCACTTCAAATTCAAAGAAATCAAAATTATATTCACGGTCAAGATTTAGCCACGGCGCAACAAGCACAACTTTATCGACAACTACTTCGGGATGTTCGGTCAAGTAGCGTACCCAAAATCCAGCACCCATACTATGTCCGACTAGCGTTGTTTCAGAAGTAATGTCAAAACGTTCCACTTCTTTCACAAATACTTCATATTTGGGATTATATACATTAAAGATTTCAGGTGTGTCTGCTTTTATGTCATTCTTTAATAATTGCTTCTGTAACCAAGGGAGCCAATGTGAATTACTTGCACTAGGGTACTTGTCATTGTAATATTCGCCTTTACTTGGCAGCCCGTGAAGAATAATGGCGTTTCTCATAATAGTTTACCTTTTAAAAACTCAAGCAGTTCAGGCAACTCAAGCATCGGGTGTGTCTCACCACCGAAATGGCCTCTGTCATTAAACTCAAAGTACTCACTGTTCAGCTTATCCCGAATAAAGCGTGGTTCTTCAATGGGTATATACGGATCATCAGTCGAAGCAAAAATAGCACTCCACTGCTGATTGGCTTTTATTTTCTCCCAGTCCCAAGGCGTGTCGAAATAGCCGCTCGTCCGTTCGTCTTCGTATCCTAGGTCTGTGTAGTACGTACCGACTAAAATACTTGCGCCTATTTTGTGGTCTTCGGCATACTTCATGATGGCTAATGCACCAGACGAAGCCCCGATGACGATATCATTAGTATTAAGTTTGAGTACATCTGTAAGATAGGGAAACCAGTATTTTTTACGCGCAAGTATATTGTCTGGAAGATCAGGCGTCAAACATTCAATTCCAAGATCTTTGAGAGCAGATTTTATGTATGGATACCAGTTATCGGTTCCGTGACTGTTCCCGTTTCCGTGCAGTATGACGACTCTATGCATGTCTTTATAATAACAAAATTATTTGATTTGATATTTATTGCCAGCACGTTCGTAAGCCTCCGTCTCATACTTGTTTGCTTTATAGCCATGTTTGAGACTCTCAAATACATAAAAGATAGGATGGAGCAGAGGTTCCCGAATTGCCTGCTCCACATGTATTAGTTCATGCTCTAGGTCTTTTTTCTGTTCGAGTGGTCCTAGCTGAATGACGTGTCCATTAGTTATTGCTCGAACGCCGGTTTTGCCAGGTAGCCAAACATACCACCAGAAGCTCCGTACTTTTACAATGATTGCGATGGGACGCGATTGAACTGAGATTTGTTTTGGAATAGACAATAAACTAGCAATAACACCCAGAAATGTCCAAGGAAGATTTAGAATAAAAGCTATATATTGCATATGGAAATGATAAATTCAAAATTTGGTACCCCGAGCAGGATTTGAACCTGCGACCTTAGGCTTAGAAGTCCTCTGCTCTATCCAGCTGAGCTATCGGGGCATACCACTGGGTATTATAACATCTTACAGGCTCTCTCTAATGTCGCATGTTCTATACATTTCGTAAATCCCTTTATATACGATGTACGAAGATTGACTCGGTAACAATAAAGATGTATAATAAAATGTCATTTTCGTGGAAACATAAGTACACGATACGAGCACCTAAGGAGACATCATGACCGGTCGTTTGCTGGACGTAAGTGTTTTGCCCTTCGGACGGACGTATGTTTGCAAGAATGGGGCTACGATCAATTTGCGCAAGTTCCTCGACACGCACTACGATGCCATCCTGGCGCTCGCAGCTGCTGGTCTGATCGAGACCAACAAGAGTTTTGGCTTCGCCATGATGGCACCTGTTCGCGAGGATGAGGAGATCCCTTTGGACGGCGAGTTCTGGGACAAACCAGAGAAATTTGTCTGGTTTGTCGGTGGGTGGGGTCCGGATCGCGAACGCTGTTCGCAAGCTTCGTCCGTTGTTGCGTTCAGCAATGCATGGCGATGAGTCTGTAGCCAGCACACTTGATCTTCGCTTCGATACATCAGGGTTCTTCCTAGACAAGATCGAATCACAGAACGCTGACGGCACTTTCCCGTGGGGTGACTATCCCTGGGGTGGTGCTGTCGCGGTGACAATGGGTGTGCTCATGCTAGTCGGCGCAGTCAGCTGTCTCAGTGAAATCGAGGATGACCTCGTCGCGAGGCTCATTCTTGGCGGTATCGCTAAGGAGATTATACTTGGCGATGGTCTCCTGTCAGAAGACTGATCTCCATGTTTTGACAAGCCCTTTTCTAGGAAAGTTCCAATAAACGAGAACGCCCTAGGAGGGGGCGTTTTCATTTGATTAAGTTAGCTATTAAAGAGATGCAGAGAGAGAAGGAACTTGTGCTATTTCCGGTCGTCAGCCGTACCAGACGAAGTCCGAACTATATTAATGAGTTGATCGATATTCATCAATCAGCTTTAGGTCACGGAGATCTTTCTCGCGTGCATTTGTCTTCTTCCATTCGTACACATTATCGAGGCTCAGGTAGGGGATGCCGTCAACTATTTGAGCTTGTTCTAGTAAATCTTCTGCTGATTTGCCATACCAGTCATTTCCAATATCAAATACATCTTTTTTGAATACTACTTTGTCACTCCAAAACCCTTGCTCCCATGCAAGACTTTTAATGTAACGATAGACCTCTTCTGTAACAACTAAATCTATGTCATTCGAGGCGCGTATATCAAGAGCGCCAAGTATACCGCTACCGACTACTACGTAGCTATCCTTTGGTAAATCTAATTCTGCGATTCTTTCTTTGAAGTTCATATTTTTATAATAACAAAAAAACACCATAAAGTTCTGATGCCTTTCATAACTTTTATGATATGGGTGGAGAGAAGGCGGTCGCTGCGTATTAGACGAGGTCAGAACTATACTTATCTCATATTAAAGTTATTTAATACTTTTCGTTGTTGCCAGTCACCGCCTGGAAGCATATCGACAATTGAGACAGAAGTTATTTCAACACCATCTCCAATATTTAATCGTCCTGACCTTTGAATAGTTGAGTGAGGCAAAAAGCCCTCTCGGGTAAATTCAGGGCTATTAAACTCTGCACCATTTAGCTCTAATAGATCTATGATCTTATTGTGAAGTATTTGAAGCTCACCATTCTTTTTAATTAGCGCAACTTTAGTTGTACCTAAGATTGCATCTTCACCTACGGATAATTTAATTTGTGATTGCCGTGCGAACAAATCTGTAAGTTGTTGCGTTATCGTGTTAGTTAGCTCAATGGCAAAGACATCGGCAAGCGTTATGTGTAACGGCCAATCTGACATTTTAAATTCAGTGCTAATTTGTATTGGCTTCAGAAATGCTACAAGTGTGTATTTTTGAGAATAGTTCATATGTAATTCAATTGTAACAAAAAACGTCAGAAAAATTCTGACGTCTCGAATGGTTCATCTGTGGTGCGGGCGGAGAGAATCGAACTCTCATCGCTTGCTTGGAAGGCAGGCATATTAGCCATTATACGACGCCCGCAGACTCAATATATTATACCAGTAACTTTGTAATAACAATAACTATTAGAATATGTTGTTATTTGGAAAAGTTGGTAGATATGCTTTCGGTTCACCCTGTCTCGCTAATGTTATACTAAAACTACACCCATATGTTACATAGTTTTATTAATCCACCAGTAGATCCGTCGAACAATAACGAAGACGGAACGGCGATGACTCATCGAACTGCGAGCCAATCTTTTGAAATGCGTCGACAAATCGAAAAGCAGCGATCGATGATTGGTTCATATGAGGCTGCTGCTAAAAAATCCTTGATCGAAGCACATGGTAGTGCAACAAGTACCGACGAATCACCCAGGACAAGAGCAGGCTATTACGATGAATTACGCCAAACATTAGGTATAAAAAACGATGATACCAAAAAAAATCCGTATAACTCTAATCGTCAGTCGGATGATATATCATCTGATCGTGGTGGCGCGCTGAGGTCGGATCGTCCGCAAACGCTTGGGGTAAAAAAGGGTAGTCTGTCAATTCCCAAACGACCATCTGGCCCGACATTTCGCGAACCACAGTCCAGGTCGTTTAATCCTTTTAGTTAAATAAAGTAGTCCGAAAGACTACTTCGTTGGTTCAACGATCAATACAATCCCAAACTAAAAAGGCCAGCAAGCTGACCATTTTAGTTTGGGGCGAATGATGGGGATTGAACCCACTACCTCCGGAACCACAACCCGGCGCTCTAACCAGATGAGCTACATTCGCCATATGCTACGCACCTCATGATACCATATCTAACAGATGAAAACTAGTTGTTAGATTTCACGAACCGTTTCGATATCGGCACCAATTGCATTCAGGCGACTTGCGAGTTCTTCGTAGCCACGATTGATGGAATAGACGTCGCGTAAAATAGATGTGCCAGGTGCGGCCAACATTGCCAGGAGAATAACAACTGACGGGCGTAGGGCAGGGGGTGCGACCACATCAGCCGGTTTCCATTTAGTAGGACCGGTGATATAGACACGGTGAGGGTCAACGAGTTCAATATTTGCATTTAACTTCGACAGTTCGGTAAAGTAAATTGCACGGTTTTCGTATGACCAGTCGTGAACCATCGTTCGGCCATACGCAACAGTTGCAATTAGCCCGAGGAAGGGCAGATTGTCCATATTGACGCCGGGGAATGGCATACTGTGTAGTTTGTCTTTGGGCGCATGGAGTTTGGAATGTTTTATATGGACATCGACAAGTCGGGTATAGCCGTTACGAGCTTTGTATTCGTCGCCAAGATCAAATTCAAGTCCCATACCCTCAAGAACGGCAAGTTCGATTTCCAGAAATTCTATTGGTGCGCGGGTAATCGTAATTTCAGATTTTGTCACTACGGCAGCGGCCACAAAACTCATGGCTTCGATCGGGTCTTCGCTTGGGTAGTAATCGACATCTTTATTGATTGAATCAACCCCATGGACAGTAAGTGTCGTCGTTCCGATACCTTCGATTTTAACACCTAGTTTCTGGACGAAATAACAAATATCCTGAACCATATAGTTAAAACTGATATTGCGAATAACAGTTATTCCAGGATAGAGTGCGGCAGCCATGATGATATTTTCTGAAACAGTTTCACCACGTTCTGTTAAAAGGATGGCACGTTTCAATTCTTGTTTACGAGAAGTGGCATGATAATAATCAGTGGTTGCTTCGATAGATAGTCCGAATGGTTCAAGCCCAACAAGGTGTGGTTCAACCGTTCGCGTTCCAAGATTACAACCACCTGCAAATGGTATTTTAAAATCTCGGTATTGATGAAGGAGTGGACCGAGGAACATAATAATCGAACGAGTTCGTTTCGCCGCAGTGATGTCCATGCTTTCCAGCTGAAGGCGTTTTGGTGGGGTGATTTCTAGGTCGTTATGTGGTAGCCACTTTGTTTTGACACCAATACTATTCAGGACCTCGATAATGCGATTTACTTCTTCGATCCGAGCGACACGACGAAGAGTTGTTTTACCTTTATTCAGCAGGCTGGCGCACAGCAATCCAACGGCTGCATTTTTGCTTGTTTTTACTTCGATTGATCCAGATAGAGTTCGACCACCGTTGATTTGAAAATTAATTTTACCAGTTTGATTCAGGGTGACAATGTCACGTGACAAAACATCACTAATACGTGCGATCATCTCAAGGCTGATATTTTGACCACCCTTTTCGATACGATTAATCGCACTTTGACTAGTGCCAAGTGCATCGGCGAGTTGTGTTTGAGTAAACCCACGATGCTGACGCGTTTCTTGAATAAGCAGACCAATTTTGAGTTTGTAGTCATCTGACTTCATACTACTTATGATATATCATGGATGGTATAAAGTCAATGGTGTATAATAGTATTCAAAGAGGAGAATACAGGTATGACAGATACGATTATTGCTGATTTAATTGCAGGTGAAGAAAAACGTGAACGCGAAGGCCTCGAACTGATCCCTAGTGAGAATTATGTCAGCCGTGATGTCCTGACTGCCCTCGGGAGTATATTTACGAATAAGTATTCGGAAGGGTACCCAGGACGCCGTTACTATGGTGGCCAGGAATTTACCGATCAGGTAGAACAGCTGGCGATCGATCGTGCGAAACAGCTATTTGGTGCCGATCATGCCAATGTGCAACCGCACAGTGGTGCACCGGCAAACGAAGCAGTCTATAGCGCATGGTTAGAGCCGGGCGATACAGTCCTTGCTATGGACTTATCTCATGGGGGACATTTAACCCATGGGGCACCGGTGACACGAAGTGCGCATCTATATAACTTTATCCGTTATAAAATGAAAAACATCGAAACGGGCGAAATCGACTATGATGAACTTCGTGCGCTTGCACTCGAACATAAACCAAAAATTATTCTGGCTGGATTTAGTGCGTATCCACGAGAGCTCGACTACGAGAAGTTTGCTGCGATCGGTAATGAAGTTGGTGCGCTCCTGATGGCCGACATGGCACATATTGCTGGTCTGATTGTCGGTGGCGTTGCGAAGAACCCGTTTGATTACGGATTCCACGTCATTACGACAACAACCCATAAAACACTCCGTGGGCCACGCGGCGGACTGATACTGAGTAAGGGAACAGTGGGAAATCCGCTTAAAGCGCCCGAGAAAACACTTGAGAACATTCCGACCTTGATTGACCGTTCTATCTTCCCTGGTATGCAGGGTGGTCCTCATATGCATGTGATTGCCGCCAAGGCGGTTGCATTTGGTGAGGCACTACAGCCTGAATTTAGTATATACGCCGCGCAGATCGTTAAAAATGCATCAGTTCTTGCAGATGAACTCCAAAAACAAGGCTTTATACTTATCACGGGGGGCACAAGTAATCATTTGATCTTGGCCGATGTCTATAAAAGTTTCGGGATTGATGGCAAGGTCGCAGAAATTGCTCTCGATAAAATCGGCCTGACGCTCAATGCTAATTCTGTTGCCGATGATCCGCTACCTCCATTTCGCCCCAGCGGTATCAGGTTAGGCACACCGGCAATTACCACTCGTGGTCTGCGAGATGTACACATGGCACAGTTGGCCGCTTGGATGAGGCAGGCAATTGATGCACGCGATGACGAACAGATACTACAATCACTTCATGACAAGGTCAAAACATTTGCACTACAGTTTCCGCTTCCTAGCGACACATAAATATATAGATTTCGCTCTACTTAAAAAACTCACCGATTAAAGGTGAGTTTTTTAAGTAGAGCCCGTAGGCCGGTACTAGGTAAGAGCGGTCCATGTAGTACAGACAGTGTTATTCAGGTTACCTGTGATAAAGGATGTATCAAGTGCTCCCGTAGAGAACTCCCAGTTCTCTATCTTGTAACCTGTAGCTAGCGCTGGGGCAGTACACCTACTAACCTTGACTGTTTTTGTACCGTTCACTGCGCTTGGCGTACCAAGCGTGACACCTGTTGAAACGATAGTTGATTCAATTTGGCTATTTAGTGTTGCCGTATAAAGTGCATTTGTTGCATCGACCGGATAAGACCCGAAGGTGGCATTGTATGCTTCTATCTTCTTTTGAATGACTGAGGCGCTTGCGTCTCCGGATTGTGTTTTGGCCCGGTTCTGAATTCCGTTATATGCGACGATTGTAATCGCTGCGAGGATACCGATCACTACAATAACAATCAGTAGTTCGACGATGGTAAAGCCAGTAGATGTCTTATTCTGGCTTAGCAAATGCTGTGTTGCTGAGTCGTTACGTATTGTTACTGTTGTATGGTTCACGGTATTCCTTTCGTTAGTTATTAGTCGTTATGAATAGGGATGTGTGTGCTATATCGTGCGTTTTACGACTAAGTAAGAGCTGTCCATGCTGCGCAGGTAGTTGAGTTTAAGTTCCCTGTGATCGGAGTTGCGGTAAGTGCAGCTGTCCCAAAGTCCCAGTATTCGAGCTTGTAGCCAGTTGCACCAGCAGTCGAACAAAGACTTACTTTGATTGTTTTGGTACCGTTTACTGCAGATGGTGCACCTAATGCAACACCTGTTGAAACGATCGTTGATTCTGTTTGTCCGTTCAAAGTTGTTGTATAGTTTGCATTCGTTGCGTCGACAGGATATGTTCCGATTGATGCGTTATATGATTCAATTTTTTTCTGAAGAACTGATGCGCTTGCTTGTGCGGACTGTGTCTTGGCTCGGTTCTGGATACCGTTATAAGCAACGATTGTGATTGCCGCTAGGATACCGATGACCACGATAACGATCAAGAGTTCTACGATAGTGAAACCTTTTTCGTTTTTAATTGCTTTAATGTTAAAAAGACTCATGTTTGCCCCCTAATTATTTATGTATGTTTGTAATATACTATGTCCTTTTAGTAAGCGCAAGCTTTTTAGAACTAATTGAATATTCAGGCTTCGAAAAGACGAATAGTCTAGAAAATGAAGGCTGGTGCTTTTGGTCGAAGAAATATCGACTCGGTTGGGACGGTACGGTTTGTTGTCGTACCATCACCAATCTGGCCATCACTGTTGAGCCCCCAGCAGTAGGCAAGATAATCAGCCAGCGCACAGCCTCGGTTTGATCCACCGCCGATTGCCGTTACTGTTTTGCCAGACAGCCCAGGAGTACCTTCATAGACAGCGGTTGGGACGTAGCGTGTCGTGTTTGTGTTATCACCTACTTGACCGGACGTACCTAGGCCCCAGCAGTATGCTTTTGAATTAGCCAGTGCGCAAGTATGTCGAAGGCCGACGACAACGTCTTGGACAGTTTTTCCAGATAACGCACCACTGGCATAGACAGCAACCGGCACGTTTGAATCAGTTGTATTGCCGGCTGCTCGCCCTAATTGGCCGTAGATATTATCACCCCAACAGTACACGGCACCGCTTGCGACAGCACAGACATGAGTATAGGCCCCGGTTCCATTAAAATAGCCATCTTGGGATATTGAGGTGACCGTTTTACCTGACAGGACCCCTGTGTCTGTTACTTTTGTTGGAAAAAGGACATTGGTCGCTCCGGTCGTACCGTTGCCTATTTGGCCAGCTTCGTTATTCCCCCAACAGTATGCTTTACCACTTGCAATTGCACACATGTTATAAGAACGACTGCCAGAGGTTGACAATGAACTTGCGGTGTAACTCCCCCCTAGACTTGTTGTGTCGACAAGTGTGGGTGTACTGCGATCAGTAGTGGTATTGTCGCCAACGGTTCCCTTGCTATTTCGCCCCCAGCAATAGATCTTGCCGAGCGCAATAGCACAGGAAGTATTTCCGGAGGCTCCAATACCGGTTACTGTTTTGCCAGCCAGTGCCCCCTGTACTTCAACGGGGACTGAACTATCGGTGGTTGTACCATTACCGAGTTGGCCACTGGTATTTTTACCCCAACAGTACACCTTGCCTTCTGCAAGTGCGCAGTTATGAAACTGCGCACTTGCAACATCATCAACAACTTTACCGGCCAAAACACCAACTGCCTGGGTAACTTTTACTGGCACTAATGAATCAGTTGTCGTTCCGTCACCCAATTGCCCGCTAAAGTCTTCGGCACCGTTACTATTTTTACCCCAACAGTATAATTCATTGGTTATGATTGCGCATGTTTTGGATGTTCCACTCGCTGAAACGCTGGCTTTGTATTGTTTCCATTTAACAACCTGTTTTCGGCTGGCGGTGTAACGGGTGGTGCCTGTGCCCCCGATAACCTGTTCGACTGTCCCAACTGACGAAATGATGATCGCGCCGTCATCACGAACTTCCAGGTCTGAAACTTGGAATTTAGATCGATAGGCTCCGTTTGTCAGCAGGAAGTCAGGTGCAGACGCAACGACCGTCCCATTACAGTCCGTTTCCTGCGTAAGTGAGGGTTTGCTGTTGAGTGGTCCCCATGTCTGAGTAAAGCTATTTGAACCCAGGCAGAAATTAGCATATACTGTGCCTGCTTCGGCGGCTTCGTTGGCAATTCGGCTCAAGTATTGATCACTAATGCTGTCACTAATTGATGATGTCGTCTGGACCAAGGATAGGGCGATGACCATAAGTCCAATGCTAACGAGTAATACTATAGGTAATATGAATCCTTGTTGTGTTTGCTTGATATGATGGTATTTGAACGTAATCATTAGGGGCCCTTTGGTTTTGTGTTGAGTTTTGACATTCTAAGAGTTGAAGTACTTGTAATGCTTTGTCCGGACACCGTTCGATTGATAGTTAGGGTGATTTCAGCATCGACAGCTGTCGTGACAAGGTTTGGATCCGCACCACCGGCATACACATCCAGCGGTGTCGTCGCGGTCTTTGTTCCATAATAATTAATGCTAAAATTGGTGACATTTTTTGCGAGTAATTCATCATCCCCGTCACAAGAACTATTTCGTGGTGAAATACCAATTGCGGCGAGGTCTGCGACAGTGGGGCAGCTCAGTTTTTGATACTGCGCAAAACATGTCAATGTGGTCTTGTCGACTAGACGTCTACGATAGAGATTGCCATTTTTTATAAAAAAAGCAACGTTATATTGTTGAACATCATTAAAATAAATGTTTGCTCCGGTACATTCTGCGCCGACGGGGTTACCAATAAATACGGGTTGGCGAGTCGATGATAAAGGGCTGCCATAGGTACTATAGACGCGCATTAGGAGTGCACGTTCAGTCGACGATGTTCCTAGATAGGACCATGTGCCACTGTTGGTCGTAGGAGTATACGGATCGGTGAGTGTTGCGTCATTTGTCGGTAGGTAGAGTGAGGCAAGGATATTATCGGACTCGATGGCATTGACGGCCGCTTCCTTTTCATAGGAGATATCGATCTGCGCACGTTCAGTTGTACTTGATTTGATCATCGCGAATAATCCATCAAACAAAACAATAGCAGTTACTATTAAAATAGGTACAACGATTGCAAACTCGACGAGCGTAAAACCAGCAGTATCAGCGTGTCGCTTCGGTATCATATTGAATCCTCCACGAATGTTGAATGTGTCAGAGTTCGTGAGTTTGGACCATAGGTAACGGTAGCCTGAATACGGATAGGTTTATTGATGTTTGCACCGCTACAGCCATAAACAGCAAGACCACTGACACTGTAGAGGATTGGCTTTGGCAAACTACCGTATCCGCTGGTGAGTGTCCCACTTTCTAAGACTTGACCAGTCGCGTTGCTATTAATTGTTGAATCATTGGTGTTACCAGCGCCTGCTGTTACATCACAGACGAACCAAGTCGGTGACGAGTTAGCGGATGCATACTTGCGCAGGTACGCATATGCCAGCTCGTTCGCCGTTGCGCGGTTACGGTCGTTCGCGGCAGTACTGGTGATAGTTATATAAAGCAGGTATAAGGATATAATGAACATCGTCGCCACCATAATGGTCAGCAACGTTTCAACAGCAGTGAAACCTGTTTGTAAGTGGTGATAAGAGGTCGGTTTTTTCATTGTTGGTGCAGACTCTTAATAACTTGAATCGAGTTGTCTGATTCCCGACGGTAATACAAAAAATAGCGGACACATATGGTTGTTCCAGTGCACAGTGCAGCACTTGATGAACTGTCAACGAGGGGCTGATAGACGTATTGACTGATGCTGGGTGTACCGGCACCAGCAGGAGTAGTTGTCGAATTTGACGTCGCCGCAACGACACTGTTGCTACTTGCACCTGGCGTGCGAAACACAGACTGGGACAGTCGTTTCATTGTTCGCGTACTGCCGACTACATCAGCAAGTAACTGTGTCGTCGAAGGGTAGGACGGCGTGCCTATTTCTTGTGCAGTAAATGCTTGTTCAAGTCGGCGAGCAATACTCGCGGTATCGTCCGCTCGTTCTTGGTCACGGGTTGTACGCAAAAAAGTGGACGGCACGAAAAAAACAATCGCTCCCAAGATGCTCATTATCGTAATGACCACGATAATCTCGATTAACGTGAAACCTTTCATCGTATCCATACTCACTAAGCATAAGACTTTTCATTTATTCTCGCAAGTGTTAAATCAGTGGTAGAGATGGCTGTGGCTGTACGGGATCATGCTTATATTTCAAGTGGTTCTTGCTCGATAGTGATCCTAAATTGATCACGGATTCCTCCGACAATTTCATCGCGTGCCAGGTCAAGGTCATGGTATGACGAAGCGGATTCGTTAATTAAAACGAGGGCATTTTTGTCATGAACACGCATACCGTGAAGTAATTTACCTTTAAATCCGGCTTGTTCAATAAGCCAACCAGTCGGGATTTTGTACATATGATTGCCAAGGTCGTAGGTTGGAATATCAGGATAATTTGTCCGTAAATCAGTTAGTTGCCATTCTTCGACGATTGCATTTTTGAAAAATGAACCCGAGTTCGGTCGTTCTGACGGATCAGGAAGTTTGTTTTTTCGAATTGCAAGCACGGCACTGCGAATAATTTGCGGAGTAAAAATCGTGATGTTATTCGCATCAAAGTATTCCTGAACAGCCGCATAAAATGGTGGCGTCGGTGCTAGTTTGTATAATTTAATAGTGATGGATGTAATAATATATCTCCCGACCTGGCCACCGCGAAAAATACTATGACGGTAGGAAAAACCGCATTCCTCGTTTTGTATCGTCACAAATTGTTCAGTTTTGCTGTCGTACGCATCGAGTGACACCAGTGTTTCGGCTGTTTCTTGGCCATAAGCACCGATATTTTGGACCGGCGCAGCACCTGCAGTTCCTGGAACACCTGACATTGACTCGATGCCCGTGAGATTCAGATCAACTGTTCGCGCCACGACTTCGTCCCAATTTTCGCCCGCACCAATTTTAAACGTTGTACTTTCGGCATCATTCGCTGTAACGGCAAAGCCCATTATCCGGTTACGAACGACAATACCATTGAATCCTTCATCGTGAACAATAACATTACTGCCACCGCCGAGGACGAAAACAGGCAGGTTCTGAGCTGCTGCATTCTTTGATACAGCCCTAACTTCATCTGGTGTATGCACTTCGGTCATAAACCGGGCGTTGCCACCAAGTTTCATCGTCGTATAGTTTTTGAGAGGGATGTTCGTGTGAATTTCCATGAGGCTTTTATTATAGCCTATTTACCACTAATTGTGTTATAATCACCTCCGTAGGTATGCACCCGTAGCTCAGTGGATTAGAGCACTGGTCTTCGGAACCAGGTGTCGCTAGTTCGAATCTAGCCGGGTGTACCAAGAAAATACGACTAACGAAAGTTAGTCGTATTTTCTTGGTAGGCTCCGCCAGGACTCAAACTAGCGACTCGGCAGCTTTAGCTGACAACAGTCGCAAGTTCGTGTAGCGCCGAGCAGTAAAAATGCGTTTACATATTTTCACAAACAAGCGGAAATAGGGAGTAAAGCGACCGCCATCTAGCCGATTCGAGTTATTACTGAGCTAGACTGAATGCATCCCCCGGATGTTCATTGTTCCATGTATTAATTGACGCGTCGTCACACGGTACTATTTGGTTATCGTGACAAAATCGGTTACGGGCTGAGCCGTACTGTAAATGCATAATTTGATCATTGGTCGTTTTCTCACCACTAGATACTAGCCCGTGTGTGTAAATTGTTAATGAGATGGCAGTGACTGATACGATTGCCGCGAATATGACTAATATTCTCGAGTAATTTCTCGTTTGTTTTGTATTTTTTTGCATAACGAAAGTATAAGTGGATATGTGTATACAGGCAACAAGGTATAAGTATTTTTCGGCTAATCAGTTAGGTAAATATGCTCCCTCGTAAGCGGCAAATCATTATTAATACCCTTACTAAACACCATCTGTGTCAGATCGAGTTCGCCGTATCGAAAACTGGCGCTACAACCGACTAGATAAAAACGCCACATTCGATAGAATCGTTCATCAAACATCTCGATAACTTCATCCTTGTGGTTTTCGAACCCATGCCACCACGCGTCGAGTGTGAATGCGTAGTGTAGACGCAGGCTTTCGAGGTCCATCAGCCGAAAATCGTATTCCGGTAGGTAACTCGCCAGTTGCCAGACCGCGTGCAGGTGACCGCCAGGAAAAATATATCGGTCAATCCAAGCGTCAGTATTGCGGTCGACTTGGCTCGAAATACTGTGCATCAGTGATATACCACCAGGTTTTAGTAGTTTGTCGACAGCACCAAAGTATTCAGCTTGTTTGCCGCGACCAACATGTTCCAGCATGCCGACACTGTATACACGGTCGTATTGACCGCCTTCGGCAGCAAGATCTTGATAATTTTTTAATTCAAACCGGACGAGGTGATCGACGCCTTCTATTTTGGCGAGTTCGGTCGCATGTGCGTATTGTTCACGACTGAGTGTCACGCCAACACCAGTTACGCCATATTTTTTGGCCGCACGGACAAGCAAATGTCCCCATCCACAGCCAAATTCAGCCACAGACATACCTTTTTGTAATTGGAGTTTTTTGAGTACATGATCAAATTTTTGAATTTGGGCCTGTGCTAGCGTATCGGTTGGCTTTTTAAAATACGCGCACGTATACGCCATTGTTTCGTTGTCGAGCCACATACTGTAAAAATCGTTGCCGATGTCATAGTGTTTTTGGATGTACTCTGCTTGTTTTTTCGTGACATTCTTTTTGAGCAAGATCTTGGGATTGAGTTTTTGAGCCAGATCAACATATTCTGGCAGGTTCATATATGCAATTGCCATAAAATCGTCGAGTGGTTCGAGCAGTAGTGAACCGTCCATATAGGATTCACCAAACCCAAGGGAAAGGTTTTTAAATATCGCTCGAACGATCTTTTTATCAGTGACGGTCATGTCAGCAGTTGGATTTCCCGAACCGTACGATACAGATGTCCCGTCCCAATAATGGACGTTCAATGTACCGTTCTTAAACCTTCTGAGGAATTTATCAAGAATTGTTTTTTCTAACATAAAATATAGTATATCACCATAGTCTACGGGGTGGTATACTACGTTCACTATGAGTATATCTGACTATGATACTAAAAAATTACGGCTGACACGTGAGTTTGCGACGCTTCAATCATCAATAGCGATTGGCCTGAATAAGAATACATCGAATTTGTTTCGTGATCGCAAAAAAGCTACGCAGAAATTACATGTTCGTGATTTCGATAAGGTCATAAGTACTGATAAAAAAGCCAATACTATAACTGTCGAAGGCATGACGACGTTCGAATCACTTACTGACGCCGCGCTTGCCCAGGGTATGGTTCCGCTGGTTGTGCCTGAACTAAAAACGATTACAATTGGCGGTGCGGTATCAGGTGTTGCGATTGAATCATCATCGTTTAAGTATGGACTTGTTCATGAATCGATTGTATCGATGGAGGTATTGACTGGCACGGGTAAAGTACTGGTAGCGACACCTGACGGTCCACACAAGGATCTATTTTATGGCATGCCGAATTCATACGGTACGCTTGGGTATATATTAAAACTAACAATCAAAGCTCGTCCGGCCGCACCATTTGTCCGGTTGCAACATATCAAGTTTACCGATAGCGCAAAATATTTTAAAGCACTAGAGCGCGTCTGCGACAAACAAATATACGGCGGTCAGACAGTGCAATTTGTTGATGGAACGATATTTTCGACTACTGAAATGTATATAACACTGGGATTTGACGTCAGTGAAGCACCCTACACATCAGACTACACCTATAAACAGGCATACTATACATCGATTCAATCACGTGATGAAGATTATCTGACAATGTACGATTACATTTGGCGCTGGGATACGGACTGGTTCTGGTGTTCAAAAAACGTCATGGCTGACAAGGGGATAGTTCGTCGTCTATTGGGCAAAAAAAGGCTGGGGTCAAAAACCTATTCAAAAATTATGCAGTTCGAAGCCCGACACGGATGGTACGAATCACTCGGCAGATTGCTTGGTCATAACGAAAAACGCGAATATGTTATTCAGGATATCGAAGTGCCAATATCAAAGGCGACAGAATTCCTTGAAGAGTTTGATGAAAATGTCGGTATTCGGCCGATTTGGGTCTGTCCAACTCGTGCCGTTAACGGAATGTGGCACTACCCACTGTACCCGATGAACGCTGATATGCTATATGTTAACTTTGGGTTTTGGGATAGTGTCGCTGCACATGGCGATCCTGATGATGGCTACTATAACCGCTACGTTGAAGATTTGGTGACAAAATTAGGTGGTGCAAAAAGTCTGTATTCGGTGTCATATTATCCAAAAAAACAGTTTCAGCAGCGATATAATTATACCCAGTACACCAAACTTAAAAAAATCTATGATCCAACCAGCCGGTTTAGTGATCTCTACGAAAAATGTGTGGTTCGTTCGTCGTCACGTAATCGCTAATTACGCGGTTTTAGTACGATCTTTGTCAAAGAAATCAGTGACAATTTTTGCTGTCCAGTCAGGACGAGTCAGTGCGAATAGGTGACCACCACGATCGACTTTAACTAACGTTGAGTTAGGTATGATTCTGGCGATTTCTTCGGAGTTTGGCCACGGTGTAATCGGATCTGGATTACCTGCCATGACGAGTGTAGGAATAGAAATGGACCTAGCTGGATGTGATCGAATGAACATGAACATTGACATGTATGGTTGGCCTGGGTGAAAGGTCATGTAGCTTGCAAGTGCACCGAGTTGTTGGTTATAAGTAACTCTATTGATCTCGCGACTAACACCTAGTTCTGCCGCTAGGTCGTTGTTACCAATAAAGTCACCGCCATACAGTATCCCGGCAGCTGTTTCAAGTAATTCCGGTGAGCGGTCGGCCGCTTTCATCATATTGAGTACGTTCCGACTAGGTTGTTTTACGAAATATCCTGGAATTGTCGCTAGTAGAGCTAAGTTCCCTATTCGCTTTGTCGCACCTCGCTTTTCCTGTCTAATCGCAAGCTCTTGAGCGAGAACACCACCAAGCGACAGCCCCAGCAGGTCAATCGGTGTGTCGTCAGCGACTTGATCAATAATATCTTCGACAGTAGTTGCGTAATCACTCATTGAGGGCCGATGAGGTAATTTTGTCGCTTCGCGTGGATCAATTGCTATGACATGTCGATCGGTAAACTGATCGGGAAATGTTCCCCAGTGCTCTGAACCTGATCCAATGCCGTGAAGTAAAACAATTGTCGACTTGTCAACGTCCAGGTCAATTGGTGTAAACTCGCGTACGACAGAGCCGCGTATGGTACGTAAACTTTCTTGAGATACATGGCGAGAAGCGGTCATAGTAGTAAACACTATTATACACTCTTTTTATATTTGGCGCAATTACCCAATATATTATTTTTCTATGAGTGACAATATTTTTGTTGCCGTATTAAAGTTTCGTACAGTCATATGTTTATAAATCGGATTTGATGCTAATTTTCCCGTTGTCGTCCTGCCGAATAACGCACGCGACATTGACTGATAGAGCACTCCTTTGCCGGGCTGGACGATTTCGATATCTGGTTTCAGATCGCCGATGGCCTTCATAACATCCGACATAGTGTGTGGTCCTGTCATGATCAGTAAATTATGTTTCCAGGTCATATCATCACCCCACCATGATGGTGCTGATCGAACAATATCTCGCCAGTCCTGTTTTGAAAACACGACTACTTCGGTTGTCATATTAAACTGTTGCTGAATGATCGATTTGATGTGTGATGCGAGTTTGTCTGTATCCTTGGCATCAGAATCAAAAATCACGTTCCCACTTTGGATGTACGTTTGCGTATTGACGAACCCAGCGGTATCAAGTTCGCTCGTTAATTCAGACATCTTGACGATACCTTTGCCGCCAACATTAATACCACGCATGAATCCAACATACGTATTCATGGGCTAAAAGTTTCCTGTATCAATCATTTTCATATGCCACCAGTATAGCAAACCTGAATACTGTCAACCAATGAATACTATACAATCTATAGTATATATGGTACCATAAGTATATAACCAATAGCACTATGAAAGGGCATTAATGAAGGCAGCACAAATAAATACATACGGAAATACATCCGTTATTCAAATTAACGAGGTAGACACACCAGTTATAAGTGATACCCAGGTGCTTGTCGAGGTTCATGCATCAAGCCTTAATCCTTTTGACACAATCATTCGCGAAGGCTATATGAAAGACACGATTCCTTTGCAGTTTCCTGTGACTTTGGGTGGTGATATCGCTGGTGTTGTCGCTAAAGTCGGCGACAATGTAACTGGATTTGCGATAGGTGATAACGTGTATGGGCAAGCAAATGTCGTAGCCGGTAATAGTGGTGCACTGGCTGAGTTTGCTGCAACTGCAGCTGGTCAAATCGCCAAAGCACCAGACGGTTTAGATTTTGGACAAACTGCAGCGCTGCCATTAGTCGGTGCAAGTGCACTTCAGGCACTCAATCAACACATCAAACTAGAATCAGGTCAAAAGATCTTTATTCATGGTGGCGCCGGTGGTATTGGCACGGTCGCAATTCAGATTGCAAAAAACATTGGTGCATATGTTGCGACAACTGCGACGCGCGAGGGAATTGAACTTGTCAAACAACTTGGTGCAGACGAAGTCATCGATTACAAAGAAGCAGATTTTGCCGAAAGTCTCAAAGAATACGATGCTGTTTTTGATACTGTAGGCGGTGATGATTTTCCAAAGGCACTGACAATTCTTAAACCAGGTGGAACGGCTGTCACAATGGCAGGCCAGGTAAACGAGGCGCTGGCGACGAAGCTAAATGTTACGGCAATCGCACAATATACTCAGGTATCAAAAGCGCAGCTCGACGAATTACGTCTACTGGTCGAAAATGCAATCGTGATTCCTCAGGTAGATAAAATATTTTCACTCGATGCTATTAAAGAAGCATTTGAAGCCCGCGAAACCGGATCAATTCGTGGTAAGGTTGTGATAGAAATTAAAGAATAAGTACCGTTAGTCTGAACTAAATAGCGCGGTGTTCTAACCGCGTGATACGGTGCTCATGGTCCGCAAGCTGCTCGTCGCGTGTGTCGTTCAGTGATGTCACGATGTCGCCAACTGCACTCATAACTTCATCGATCTTGGTATCAAGTCGCTGTTCAACGGCATCGATCTTAATGTCAAGTCTGGCTATAGCATCTTTGGTAGCAAGATAGGACGTTGCTTGAAATACCGCCGCGGTAATGAATTGTTTAAGATCGGCGATAAGGTCTTCATTCATGGTAGGTCCTATGATATAACGTCAAGTGATGCCAGACAACGACAAGATCTAGTATGCTTACGAATATTCATGATAATACCAGGGTCGGTATATATTCTATCCGTTAAGACAATTTCCATATTTTGACTGCTGTTCGGCAGTGGCATGGCCTGCATTGTCATCTCCAGGGCTACTATATCCTACTTCCTCAGCGCAGCTATCTTGTTTATCCATCCACAACCGGTCATTAAGCTGGGTTGGTATGATCAAAAACAATATCATCAATATCACAACAAGCCCGAATCCAAATAGTACTGCTTTGCCAACACCGAAACTATGGACGGTGTCCGTTGCTGTTGCTTTACGAAAGATTTTATTACCAAAAAAGATACTTGCACTGAGTACTAAACCAACAACGACGAATAGTGTAACAACGAAGCTGAGAACTTCTCGGTCATCAAAAATTGTACCGGCGATTACATCAAGCATGTCAGTAGCGATAGTCGTAGGTCAAACTAATCCCTTAAGTCTTTTTTAAGTTCAACGAATTGCGCTTTTGTTATTTCGCCTTTAGCATAACGTGACTTCGCTATGTCTAGTGAGTCTACGGTGTTTCGATGAGAAGGCGAGTGATGAGTGGATCTTACGATAAATATAACCAGGATAGCCACTAGAATGATAAAGAAAAATATCATCATGAATCCCCATCCCCCGTCGCGACCGTCCATCATGCTATGATCGTAATAATACTGTGCAAATTGTGATTGATTCATATAATTTTCTCACTTTCTACTTTTTATTATACTCCTATGGTTGTTGCATGGACTGGTGGAGCAGTAATCACAATTATTTTACGTCCAAATAAGCCAAGATTGGCAGATGATCAGAGAAGTCTGTATCGAGTATAGTTGCTGAAGCCAGATTTATGTCTGATGTGGTAAATATGTAGTCGAGTCTCCAGTCTAGAGTTGTAGCCGCGAAAGTGGATCTATTCGTGGTAAGGTTGTGATAGAAATTAAAGAATAAAATACAGGTTACGGACGAGCAAGTCACTTAAGTGTGTATAGTAGGGTGATCCAGTAACCGTAACACTAATTAAAAGCAATCTCAGTATCGATCAAAAACGAAGAGGTGTTCATTAAAAATCGCTACACTGTATATTTGCGCAGTGCTTCTGCAAAACCATCATCTATGACCGATGATACAACGTGATCAGCTGCGGCTTTTAATACATCCGAAGCATTGCCCATTGCAATCTTGATTTTTGCACCCTTAAATAATGGTAAATCATTATCACCATCACCGATAGCAAGGGTGTGATTCTTGTCGACTCTCAGTAATGACAGGAGCTTATTAACAGCATGTTCTTTATCCGCCTCAAAGTGAGTAACCTGAATGCCCGTACGTGAAAAATCACCACCTGGTCCAGCGTTTGCATGGACTGCGACATTTGGTAAGTTTTTTAGTAAGCCAACAAGTTCGTCTGCATATTCAGCAGGGGCCGATGCCCAAATGCTCAAAGCAGGCTGACGAATATTAGCCATATTAACCTCATCGGCATTCATCACCCCCGAGCCATATTCAATAATTGAAGCATGCTTTGCAAGGTACTCTACGGCTAGTTTAGTAGTGTCAAGTGGGATGGTTTTTGACCATAGAACTTGTTCGGTTTCGGGGTTTATGATAATTGCCCCACCCTCAAATACACAGGGATCCCTGAATCCAATATCCTGTAGTAAGCCTTTTGCCATCCAAAAAGGCCTGCCCGTTATGGCAGCAAACTTAATGCCTCGACTTTCGGCTTCACGCAGCGACGACACTACTTCAGGAGAAGCCATTTGGGCTTCTGGTTGAACTATCGTCCCATCAATGTCCGCTAGGACGAGTCTTATCTCACTCATTTAATAACTATATCAAATTCCATTTATATCATGAGTACGCTAAATTAAAAACACCGACTGGTAGCGAAAAGGTCGATGTTTTTATTCCGGACACACACAGTGGAACTTATCAGAACTAGTCTTAGTCTTGACCGATCACAAGGCCACCTTCAAAATCATGTGTAAATACAGTTTCTCCAACATGGCTTATGAACTCGTGACCTTTGAATTTTTGAATGTTGCCTTCAACTTCACAATGGTATTTCCATTCATCGTCTTCGAAGTCTTGTGGGCCTCTAGGCTGAAACTCACTTTCTTTTTCACCAGCAGACAAAACTTTTTTAAGGAAGGTGAATGTTTCGTTCGCTAAACTTGTGTCCATGCAGTTATCAATCATGCCCCCACCGTAAAGACATGTCCAGAATGGTTGATCTTGATACCATACGACTTCTTGCCCCCAAGAACGCAGGAATCCTGTATAGCTATCACGGTAATACCAATCTTCCTCCGAGTATTCTAATTCTCGAAACCCCTTACGCCATGGCTCATCAACTTTACCGCCACCACCAGCGTAAGTTTCTTTTGAAGCACGACCGATAAATTGATTAAGCTGTCGTAAGACATTTTGGTTGTTCATATATTAATTATATCAAACAAAAAACTCATCAAAACAGAGCCGTTTTAGGCATTAGCTATTTGGAGGGCCAGCGGGGACTCGGTCAGCTCTGGCGGTCACATTCTGCGACCCCGCCAGTTTCATATTTTGAACATAGTTCAAAATCTGTAACATGGCCTTGCGAAAAGTTCCCGACTTTTTTCACCCCAAACACCCCACGGGTGTCCGGGGTTCAAGTCCCCGCTAATTTATGCCAAATTAAAACGTCGACCGGTAGCGAAAAAATGTCGACGTTGCTCAAGAGTTATCGTATATAAACCCATAACTCTTGTCGGTTGTTAGTCCTTTATGAAAATCGTTAAGAAGTGTAGCGTTGGGCTGGAACTTACTGTCATTGTTTGCTAACTCCTGTAGCTCAGTCATAGCTTTTTTGAGTATAGCTCTATCTTTATTGAGAAACGCTATCGTCCCATCGACGTACGTATTCCAACCGGTTGTTGATTTATAAGAGTTCGAAAAGTTTTTAACAGCCTTGTCGTAATACTCTGGTCCGATCATTGCGTATTCCTGACCCGCGTGGAAGTACATTGTTTGAACGCTGACGAGTGATTGATTTTTGATCAACTCTTCGTTGGTTTTTATATAATTTTCAATCAGTTTCGCTGCTTCTAAAAACTTGTGTCGAGTGTCCAGCAATCTCCAACCCTTATCTGATTGGTCAAAGTCGTAAGGGCTTAGTTCATTCATATGCTCATGATAGCAAATAAAAACGTCGATAGGTAGCATAGGGGGCTAGTTACGTTTTGCGGAGTAGCGGGGAACTATCGGCTAAAGCCTCCTCCGTTCGTTTGTGAAAAAATGTAAACACCTTTTTCACGTCACTCGCTGCACGACCCCCGGACTATTGTCAGCTAAAGCTGCCAAGTCCGCGACCCCGAAAATTCACGATTGCAAGCATAGCTTGCATCGGAATGTTTCCTTGCGAAATGCCACTGGCCTTTCTCACCCCAGACACCCCACGGGTGTCCAGGATTCAAGTCCCGGCTAATTCATGCCAAATTAAAACGTCGACCGGTAGCGAAAATGTCGACGTTTTAATTTGGAGGGCCAGCGGGGACTTGGTCACATTCTGCGACCCCGAAACTACATCTTTCAAAACAAGTTTTGAAGAGTAGGTTTCCTTGCGAAATGCCACAGGCATTTCTCACCCCAGACACCCTGGCGTGTCCGAGATTCAAGTCTCACAAACTCATTCCAAAAATAAAAACCGACCGGTAGCGAAAAGGTCGGTTTCTATTTTTGGAGGGCCAGCGGGGACTTGAACCCCGGACACCCTGCTTAAGAGGCAGGTGCTCTAACCAGCTGAGCTACTGGCCCATAGTATTATTGTGTTCTCGGAAAGGACGACTCAAAATCGTAAGCTTTTCGTGTTCTAGTGGCTAGAGCACCTGGTGCTTGTTAATTCTTTTCGGCGCTTGCGCCTTGGGCAGCTGAGCTACTGGCCATATCATTGATTCCTGGAAAGTACGTGGACTATTGCCTATGAATTAACTCTAAAAACTATACCAAATAAAGGGTAATTTGTAAACAATAGCCTCCGCAGCTATATGGCCCAGAGGCTTATGGAAAAACAGCATTATGATACGGCAGCAGGCGGCGTCGGAGGAGTGACTGTAGGTGGTTGATATGCTGGCGTTTGGCCATTTATAACTACTACCGCACCGTTCCATTTTGAATCGTCAACAGCCAACCAGATTATCCACACAAGTGGCAGAAAAATAGCGAACAACACAAACGGACCTTGTTTGCCAAATCCTAAACCGATGTAGTACATGGCAGTATATATAAACACAGCCGAAACGATATTAACGACGGGTACTATGGCCAGAATAGCCCAAAATCCTTTTTGTCCCCCAAGTTCGAGGACCGTCCATACGTTATAAATCGGTACCCAGGCTTTCCAGACTTCGACGCCTGCTTTTTTGAACACACGACTCAGAAAAAATGCGCTAATGACATAGGCAACGACAAACACGATGA
Source organism: Saccharimonadales bacterium (SeqCode) (assembly GCA_038319685.1). Taxonomy (GTDB): domain Bacteria; phylum Patescibacteriota; class Saccharimonadia; order Saccharimonadales; family Saccharimonadaceae; genus UBA6022. Next base: position 24,201 of record JBBQDN010000002.1, on the reverse strand, counting down.
TATAAATAAGCAAGAAAGCGGCTAAGAATGCAAGTACCGTGCCCGACGATACTTCAGGCGTCGGTGTATCATAATACATTGAATCGTACGCATAGGCTAGTTGTGTCAGTAAACCCATAGAACACTCCTTTGGTAGTTAGTGGTTTCATTATAGCATGGTACTTGTACGTACACGGGCAGAGGTATTTTGACCCCTGATGTGGTAAAATATAACAATATGACAAAACTACTAAATGGCAGTGAAATTGCTGGATTTATCAAAGAACGCCAGGCCCGGCAGGTAAGGGCGCTTCGCCAGGCGAATCATGTTTTTCCGACACTCGCCATCGTCAAAACAACGACGGCATCGCCGGTTATCGAAGCGTACGTTCGCATGAAACAACGCTACGGTGCGGATGTTTTAATCGATACCGTCGTTGAAACAGTTGACGATGATGATATGCCAGCTGTCCTTGCGCGACTCGGATCTGACAAAACTATTCATGGAATTATTGTGCAGTTACCACTGACGGACACGACAAAAACAGACATGATCGTGAACCTTATTGCGCCGACAAAAGATGTTGATGGTCTGGGTAAAGATGCAGCGTTCGACAGCGCCACCGCAGAAGCAGTTAACTGGCTTTTGGTTGGCTATGGTGTTGATCTAAAAACAAAAAAGATAGTTATTATTGGTAACGGTCGCCTTGTCGGTGCCCCACTTGCACAGATATGGCAATCAGGTGGCTATAATGTTACGGTGATCGGTCGGGATGACGATCTAAAAACGAGCCTCAAGGATGCAGACGTTATTGTGACCGCCACTGGATCAGCCGGACTGATTACGACTGACATGGTACCAATTGGCGCGGTTGTTGTCGATGCTGGAACGGCCAGTGAAAACGGGGTAATCGTCGGCGACGTCGAGCAATCAGTGCGTGACCGTGACGATTTGACGATTACGCCCGAAAAAGGCGGAGTTGGTCCGCTCACTATTACCGCACTGTTTGATCATGTTATTCGCGCTGCTACCGATTCTATGAGTACGAGTTAGGCGGCGAGACTAAGTGCTTCTTTGACACGACCGACGACTTGACGTGGCGTCAGATCGGCCTTCACGATGTAGCTATGAATACCGAGAGAACGAATGCTTTTCGGCGCTTCTTCTTCGCCGAGGTTCGTCAGAATAATAACCGGAATATTCTTGCCCCAATCTTCTGCACGGATTTTTTCGAGAGCTTCGGCTCCCCCCATATGTGGCATCTGAAGATCAAGCAAGATAATATCAGGCAAAAACTTTTCAACCATCGCGACACCACGTTCACCATTGTCTGCCAGTTGGACGTCAAATCCATCTGCTTCAAACTTCATACGGTACATCTGGTTAATAACGGGGTCGTCTTCGATGATAGCTATTTTAGTCATATTGTTTATACTATAACAAACAACCAGATTATTTTATAGGACGAAGGAGTACGTAGTGCACCCATTTTCATCTGAAAATTTTCACCTAGAGGTTCTAGAACATGCGAAAAAAGATGGGGTTATGACGACACGCCTACATATTACCGACCGGTTCGATCGTCCACGTCATACATTAGAACGCAAAGCTTTTGGTGCTTTTTCGCATCAGTTAGAAAAATACCTAGCAAAACATCCCGAACTTCATTTTGGTCATCAGCGTAATATCGCACAAAAATTAGTGTATTTGCCACCTAGTCTGCGATCGTGGGCGGCGTTTATGCCAGGAGCATTTGCAACGCATCCGGTCCATAATCCAGATGTTAGGTACTTGGCGACAGGCAAAAAAATAGATTATTTGACGCGGAATTTATTTCGTCATTCTATCGACGCGATCGGTCTGCGGTCGCGCGCGTATGCTATGGCGTGGTACATCAACAAACAGGTTGGCGATAATCCCTCTGTTAGGTGGCTCAGCCTTGCATCTGGAACGGGTCAACAAACTTTTGATGCAGCAATGTTACTTGACCACCCACCAACACTCTATATTACCGATATTGACGACGATGCGATGAGATTTTCCGCGTCACTTGCCAAAGACTACAAGTTTGATAAGACCGACGTGATATTCGAAAAACTGAACGCGACGGATGAAGTAACACTTGCAAATAAGTTACAAACGATTAAGCCACAGATCATCGATATGATGGGGTTAATGGAATATCTCGACGATAATCATGCGGTTGAGGTAGTAAAAACCATCATTCAATCTAGGCCTGAGAGTAGCTGTTTTGTATTCACAACCATGTTGCCGTCACATCCCGAACTAAACCTTCATAAACGCGGGCTAGGGTGGCCTGGGGTGATTGTGCGGTCTGTGCAGCAGGTCCTCACCTTACTTGAACAGGCTGAAATTCCGGTACACAACATCGAAGTACTGCTACCGGATGATAAAGTGTATGCAGTTTTCTGCATAAAAATAGCATAAGCAGTATACTAGACTGCAAGGATGATCAGTACATTATGTCACTAGCTATCGAAGTGGTTCTACTCGTTACGACAGTAGTAAATCTTGGTTTGGCGCTACTAGTGTGTAGTGCTTATCATCGACGCATTGTTCATTTTTGGTTCGCACTACTGACTGCCGCAGTTTCTGTATGGGCATTTGCTATCTATCGTTTTTTGGGAAGTGGTGCTGATGTTGTCGACGGCATGACATGGGTACGGGTGTATTACGTTGCAGCGGCCATCATTATTTATGCACTGTTAGAATTTAGTCTTTATTTTCCACGACGTATTCCTGTGCGAACATCTCTCCATGTGGGGCTATTCGTCGTACTCGTGACGGTGATCGCTATGACGTTATGGGATAGAGGCTTTATCGGACAGGTCGTATTTACTGGCGGCGAACATAGTGTTGTTGATTTATATCAACCATTTTATATCTTATACGTGATGTATTATGTACTGATGATGATCGCTGTTGCGATTTGTTTTGGGTATGGCATCTACGAAAATAGACACCGCCAGACACAGCGTTTTGGCCGGTGGTTAACTATTTTGATTGTTAGTATCGCAATTTCACTATTATTTGGTGCGTGGTTTAACTTGTTTTTGCCACTATTTGGTAATTATGAATATATCTGGGCTGGTCCGCCGTTTGCGTTGGTGTTTGGAGTTGCGATGTTATTTGCAATTGTCAAACAAGGCATACTTGATATTCGGCAAGCATTTGCCCGAACGATGGTGTACGTATTCTTACTCGTGTCACTCGTCGGCGTGTACAGTGCGATTGCATTTGCGGTATCAACATTTTTTGTGTCGACCAGCCAAACGGCGAGTCAGACATTTATCCAGCTAGGCATCGCCATTATTTTGGCCTTTACGGTGCGACCGCTCAAGCTTTTTTTTGATAAAGTCACCAACGAATTATTTTATCGGGACGAATATAGTGCAGTGACGGTGCTTGATCGACTACGCGATGTCACGATTAATAAAGTCCGAGTCAGTGATCTTGCTGGGAGCTCGCTCGATATTATCCACGACGCCTTTCACCCGAAATTTGCGTCACTCTATGTGCAGCAAGGCGAACAGCTGCACTATTATGGGGGTCAATATCAAAAACCGACGCCGACGCAACAGAATTTTCACACCATGTTTATTGCGAAATTGCCGACTAACTACCGGTATATTGTTGACTATAGTACCGTCGACACGCTGGCGAGTGACGATCTTGGCCATTTATTCCACAAAGGTCAGCTTGGTTTAGCGATACAGCTTTTGGCGGGTAAACAACGAGTTGCGCTACTGATGATCGGGGCAAAAGAAAGTGGCAAGAAATACGACACCAAAGATCAAGAGTTGGTTGAGTCAATCGCCGGTGAATTGTCGCTTGCAATTCAAAATAGCCTACGGTTTCAAGAGATCGAGCAGTTAAACGCAACATTGCAGCAACGTATTGATGAAGCTACCAAAGAATTACGTGCCAGTAACGCCCAGTTACAGCATCTGGATGCAACGAAGGACGAATTTATTAGCATGGCTAGTCATCAGCTACGGACGCCACTGACGAGTGTGAAGGGCTATATTAGTATGGTGATCGAGGGAGATGCGGGTAAAATTAACGGTGCGCAGCAGCAGTTACTCGGTGAAGCATTCACTAGTAGCGAACGAATGGTCCATTTGATCAACGATTTTTTGAACGTTTCACGATTACAAACTGGCAAGTTTATGCTTGATCGTCGTTCGATTGATCTGGCAAAGATTGTCGATCAAGAACTTGATAGTCTGCGAACAACTATTCAGTCACACAGCCTCAAAGTTCGGTATAAAAAGCCGTCGAATTTTCCACTGCTATATATTGACGAGGGCAAAATTCGCCAGGTTATTATGAACTTTGTCGATAATGCGATTTACTATTCGCGCGAAGATAGCACGATTAATGTCGCGCTCGAGACGCAGGGCGGAGACGTCTTGTTTACGGTCAAAGATAAAGGAATTGGCGTCCCACTGTCCGAACAAAAACATCTATTTGGTAAATTCTTTCGGGCAACAAATGCCCGGACACAGCGTCCCGATGGAACCGGCGTTGGGTTGTTCCTCGCTAAAAAGGTCATTGTTGCCCACGGGGGCAGTATGGTATTTGAATCAGTCGAAGGTCAGGGAAGCACATTTGGGTTTCGACTGCCGATTAAAAAGCTGAGCCAGCCGCCGTTAGAGAATACGAACTAGTTCAAATACGAGCCAGATGACCACGGTGACAACGCCGACGCCAATAAGAATTGGTTTTGCAAACCGTTTCTTTTCGAACCACCATTGACCGACAGCGTTGCGGTTTGCCGCCGTGACTTTGGTGATCGTCGGCCTGGTAATTGCCGCATCGACACCGGTGTACGCTTTGTTGCGTTTTTTCTTCTGCTTTGCCATGATGCATATAGTATAACAAAAATCACCCCCGCATGATACGGGGGTGATTTGCATCTGAGCGCTGACGCTGCAAATAAGGGGAGCGGTCAGACTCTGTTATTGCTGTGCAAGTGCACGGCGGCTAGAGATGTAGTAAGCACTGGCTGCGATCATCGCACCGATACCTAGGACACCAAGAACATTTTCTGTCATACCGGTTGTTGGTAGTTCTGAAGGTGTTGTTGGGGTAACAGGTGTGACGATACATTCAGGGCTGTCTTTTGGCAAGTTTTCTTTACCAGGAACAGTACATGGTGTACATCGGCTGTCACCTTCCAAAATACCTGGTTTACAGTATTTCACTTCAGTCGTTACTTCAAACGGTTTCTTACAGTTGTCGCTCGTGACGGTTTTGTCCTGGCCATTTACCGTAACAGTAACGATGGCTTCGACGGTATATTTACCGACAGTTGTTTGGTCGTAAGTAGCATTTGTCGAACGAGAAATTTCTTTACCACTCGCATCGCGGATAACGTAGGTAACCGATTTAAAGGTTGCGTTTTCAACGGTGTAGTTAGTATCAAACTTAAAGCTTGTTTTTGAGATCTTTGTGATCGTGAGGTAGTTACATGCGTATGTAGGTGTTGGTGCACATTCTTTGTTAACAACAACATCAGCAGTGCTTTCTTTCCAGCCGTACTGTGTTTCTGCACGAACGGTGTTTTTCAGTGTATTAACACCACAGACGAGTTTATCAGCAGTAGCGACTTTCGCAGTGAATTTTGTAAATGCATTCGCACCTTGGTTGTAGTCACCGATATTAACACCGGTTGCTGTGGTAATGCCGTCCATAACTTTGACACCATTTGGTGCGGTTGTGTTGGCGACAGTTGTACTACCAGCAACGTATGATACGCCAGTTGGAAGTGTGTCTTTTAGGGTGACATTGTTTGTTCGTGCTTCACCGACGTTCTTGTATTCAACAAGGTAGTCGACGCTGTCGCCAGGGTTAACTGTGACGTTTTTCGTCCATCCGGTTGTACCAGTTTTGCGAACTTGTTTATCAACGGTAAAGTTAGCAGATTTTGCAAACTGTGGTTTGACTTTAAAGCTGACGTAGCCTGAGTAGTTAAAACAACCAGGTATGTTACCGTCAAGTTTGTCATAGCCAACAAGCGCACCGGTACTTGTGACAATGCTGTCGCTCAGCGTAAAGCCGTTGATACCAGATGGTTTGTTGTAAAGTTTTGCAGACCCAGGAACGTAGGTAACGTTGAAATCAGTCGGGCTGTTAAAGCGCGCTTGGTCCCAAACTTGCTTTGGTGTTGCGTTGTCGGCAGTAATAAAACCGTCGATCTGGACGTTTTTACCAGTTGTTGCCGGGACGTTCGCCATAACACGGGTGTTATTTGCAACGAGGTTGAGGCTGGTTGCGGCGTTGTTGTGAACATACATCTGAACGAGGTATTCTTTACCTGGTTCGACAGTAATATCATCTTTCCAGTTACCTGGACCTGTGTCGGATGCATCTTTGATACGGACAAAGTTACGTTCGTCACCATAATCAGGGTTGTTGGTGATCGAGTTAAAAGTAATATAGGTTGCTGGGTTTTCAACCGTATGTGTTGGACGGTCTGGTCCCCATGCAAATAGTGTCACAGGGACAATAACTGCGGCTGCAATCATCATCGCGACTGCGCTGGTTCGCTTTGGCATATTGCGCAAAGCAGTAAATAGTTTTTTCATTAAAATCTCCTCTGAGTTAAACGGCTCTCACACCGGTCTAACAAGTTAAGTTACGGGTATTATACATCTTTTTATAACAAAAGTCAATGCTTATGCTTAAAAATCATCATGTCTGACGCCTGGAATGTTAAAGAACCTCTTGCCTGTCAGGGTAACAATCAGGCCATAACTTATCATGCGAAAATGTGGATCTCCGAGGAGACCGGTCATGGTCGTGCTAGGCACGATGTGTCCGGTCTCACTCGGTGTTCCGCAAAGTATGAAATTGTAATGCACCCTGGTGGGCGCGACAGCCAGTCAAGGCTACCGCGCCCACCGTGGGCTTCGGCCTCCTAGGGGGGAGGCGCTACCGTACCGGAGTTTCCGGAACCATCCGTCGGGCTGACGCCCGAATTGGTTGGTGCCGGGACGAACGACGAGGCGTTCGCACTCGGTGCGGGTTGCCCGCCACCACCAGGTACCGGTTCCGGCGAGGCCGGAGCGGAGTAGGTGGTGGGCGGCGTTGCGGCCGTCGTCTGGAAATCCGACGACTCAGCAGGCAGCGGGTTAGGCTGCTGCTGCGTCGGGATGTCCGTCGGACGGTCGCTTGGCGAGTCCTTGCACCCGGTTTCCGGCGAGCCATACGGCGTCGCCGGCGGGCACGTTGCGACCGAAGTCGTCGTGCCCGAGGTGGAGGTTGTCTCTGTCGACGTTGTCGTGACCGAAGTGGTCGTGACAGGCGTCGACTCGGACGTGGTCACCACGGTCGTGCTAGGCACGTCCGTGGTGCCGGGAGGGGTCGAATCCGGAGGGGTCACCACGGGGGTGCCTTCCGGAGTCCGACTCATGCCTGGCGACGGGGCAGGCAGCTCGGGAGCCACCTGCTCCACAGCGGCGGGCGCCTCGGAGGCAACCTGCTGCTGATATAGCTGGAACCCACAGGCAAGCCTGCGGTTTACCACGAATCCGTCAGATCGACGGACCGATACCAACGCCGCGAACGGTTCACTCCGATCGACGTCCGAGTCCATTGCGACAGCCGGAATATCTCCGGCCAGCGCGTAGGTGGACGCCCACTTTCCAGGCGCAAGCGCCTGGATCGAGTGATCGTAATTCGCCATTTCGGCATCGATCTCCGCATTCAGATCAGACCAGGCCTGGCAATTGCTCGCCAGCTCCTGGGTCTTTGCGATCTGGTCGGTCTCGGGCGGCAACAGACCGAAGTCGATTGCGTCCTCGACCGACAGCATCGGATCGACCGACCGGCGGTACTGACCCTCGGCCAGTGCCTCATCCGTGGTCAGGCTGTCCATGGCCTTGCCGGTGAAGGCAGGGTTCTGGGCGACCTGGGGGCCATACGAGTTCGGGCTGACCTTCTGGTCAGCTGGCCGGTTGGCCAGGTACTCCACCGTGCACGTCGGCGCGGGGGCCGATGCAGCGATGCTCGTCGACGGATCGACGGGCGTCGTCGGTGTTGACGTCTCCGATGAAGGAGACGTCGTGGTGGTCGTCTCTGACGTCGCCGGGGGCGTCGTCGTTTCCTTTGCACCACCACGGGCTGCTTCACAGGCAGCTATCTCCTGGCGGAGGTAGCGTGCCTTGACCTGGTCGTTCTGCTTTTCCGCACCGCTGGCAAAATACGCCATCGATCCGGTGTCGCAGGAAGCGACTGCTGTCTGAGTGCCACCTACCACATAGTAGATGACGGCCACAGACAGTACTACGAGCAGCCCGATGAAGGCTGCTGCACGTTGTCTCATGACTGTCCCTTCTTGTTGGTGGGTGTACTACGGCTGCGGCACAGGGGCCGGGGCCGGTGATGCGGGCGGAACGGGAACAGGTGCTGTGGGGGCGGGCGGGTTGCTCGGCTGGGCCGGGTTCCGTCGGCTCTTGGACATCTTGACGTTGCTGATGGCGGCGATGAAGCCACCAATCCCACCGAGGGTAGTGCCGATCATGAGTCCGAGGACCCATGCCGACCAGAATATCGCCCCGACGGCAGCGCCGATGAGGGCAGCCGTCACGATGACGGCCAGGAAGATCCAGACTTTGAACTTGTTCTTCGTCAGTTCCTTCCTGATTTCCTCGATGTCGGTCTCGTTCTGGAGCGTGCGCTCACAAATCCCGATCACTGCCGTCTGACCCGGAGCCGCCACTGTGCCGTTGATGGCTGTGGCGAGACTCTTGATCGCGCTGGTGTGATCGGTGAGTGCGGTGGAGTGGTTGGCGAGGGTCAGGGCCTGATTGCTCAGGGCACCGTCGACCGTCACCTTCCACTGTTCGTGGCCGGTGACGGTCGCCGTGAGCGCCGCGTTGGCGATCCGCGTGCTGTCAACCACATCTGACATGACCGTGTAGGCCGTGTCGATGTTAGTTTTCCACGCGTCGTTCGCGTCGTTCGCGGTCTTGAGCGCCTCGACGTCCGCCTCCAGGGCAGAGACGCGACGCTCCAGTTCGGCCTTCAGTTCGGTGACCTGTTCGGTCACGCCCTTGACGGTTTCCTTGAGTGCGTCGACGTCCGCCTGGGTGGCGGTGCCGTTGGTAACTCCCGCTGCGGTGGCCTGAACCTGCTGTCCGGCGGCCGCCACGTTCTGCTGGGTCTGGCTCGCCTGGGCCCCGAGATCGGGGTCGTTGGCGAGGTTGGCCTGGCAGTCGGTGACGACCTTCTGGACGAGCCGGAACAGTTCGAGCAGCTGCGTGCGCTGCAGCCGAATGAATTCGGCCGTCAGCTCGGCCTTGAGGTTGTCGAGGTCTTCGGTGGTGACGAGGTTAGCGGTGATGGGCATTGCGGGTAGCCTCCTGGCTGTGTTGGTCCTTCTCGCCGAACGGCGTGAAGGGATACTGCTGGGTTGCTACTGCACATGGCCATAGCGCAGCAACGCGGCGGATACCTAATATATAGATATCAACTGTGTTGCTGCGCTGTACACTATAGGTAGTTACATTTCACATTTCATACTTTGCGTACTCGTGTGTATATATCAACGTTATAAATAACGGACATATAGTACACGGCTGCAAATGCAGCAATAACACCGTAAATAGTTATGAGGTCATTGCTACATTTGCAGAAACGAATTGTATAATAAGTTATAGCCTGATTGTCAATGATCTCATTGTTGATGAATGACTTCTCTGTGAGCCGTCTCAGCTCCCGTTCACTCACCAGTGATGGTTACATATTATCATAAATAGTATAAAAAGTCAATGTCTATGACATACTTATGCTAATAAAACAATATATATCATACTACTATTGCTTTTTTGCATATTTAATGCTATTATACAATACATACAAATAAGAGCAAACGAAGGATAACAGTAGTCACTATGTCAATTTCAACCCAGGAGCGTCAACCACAGCCAACGCCTGAGCAGCAAGGCGCTACTCGTTTTCCTGTTGTCCTCGAAGATGTCGTTGGTATGCGAGATGCGTTTACTATTGATGTTACGTCGCATGATATAGCTGGCCTTTCGCCTGATGCCGCAGCTGCGATGCGATCACTTTTTGCAGAACAGTTTATAGAGGATCAATTATTAGCTGGTGCTAATTACGATGACAAGAGCCCCGCTGAACAACTCGCTATTCAAAAAGCAATTCAATTCGGTGCTGATATGATCGCACTTGATGATACGGAGTTTGATACGAAAATTCGAGATACTTACGGCGAAGACGCTGTCGATGATTACGCTCTTGCACAGGCTATTGTTGCTATTAAAGCACAAAATCCTATTCCAGTACCTGGTTCTGCACCAGCGGCACCACCGGTATTAACACCGCCAGCGCCACGCGCCCCTACGCCAGTACCAGTAGTCACACCAAGGCCCGCACCAGCAGCATCCGTGCCCGTGCCCGCACCGCAATCTCCAGTAAATCCTGGTAACCTTCCTCCACTTGCTGACAGGATGACTGCTGCCAGCGCTGAACTGACGAAACGTCAGAATGAACTTGCTGCATTTAATGCCAAGCGCCAAGCACGCGTCCATACAACCTATAAAAATGGTGATAAGTATGCCCAGACGGAACTTGCCTATAATGATCAACTTGCCGAACTCGGTAAATTAAGCCTCGAAAAATTTATCATAGATAATCCTGCTGCGACACCAATCGAAGTTCGTACTCATTTAGTGAAGCATGTTATGGACCAGGAAATTGCACTTCGTACCAGCGCAGTCGAAAAAATGCAAAACACGAAATTTAGCAAAGTTATTAACTGGATGACACGTGGTTCGAAAAAAGCCAAGTTTGGTAAAACAATGCTTGTCAGTGGTGCTGCCGCAATTATTATTGGCGCCGCTACACTTGCAACTGGTGGTGCTGCGGTTGCTATCGGTGCGGGAATTGGTGCGAAATTTGGCCTCGGGACCATGAAATTCTTTGCCCGTAAAGATGCAAAACAAGGTCGTGGGTATCAAACGACTGCAACTGACGCAACGTTACTGCATCAAAAACTCGATGATTCCCAACCTGTTCTTGCGCCTTTTGATGTTGATGCTGCGCTTGCCGCATTGATCACGCAAACTTCTCGATCGGTTGAAAAAGACACCAAATATGAACAGACAAAACGTCGTAAGGCGGTGGCCTGGGCAATTGGTGGTACTGCAGTCGGTGCGGTCACAGGGCATTATGCGGGAGGCTTACTTCACGATGCCTACGATCATATCAAGGGGAGTAGCGCTATATCACCAACGCGACACGCGTCATCAGTTGGCGATGCTATTCCTCATCCTGATCCTGAGGCTAAGGTTCCCGTCCTTGACCCACCTCAACTACCCGTTGCTCAGTCTCCTGTACCACCATCTAATTTTGTTGTCCAGGAAACATTTAGTGACGCTGGATCAAATATTAGCGTAGGGGAGGGTCTCTACCAGTCAATCGGAGAGATTACGAATAACCCGAACATCTCTTCTGAGCAGCTCTATAGTATAATGCAAGAAGTTGGTCCAAAGCTCCAAGAACAAGGGCTCGCGTACCCAATGGGTAGTGATTCATGGGGACTAAGCCATACTGGCGCAATGCCATACGAAAGTATGAAATTAATTGCTGACGTTGCCCGTGCACATGGCGTTGTAAAGTATTAAATAAAATAATCAGGGAGGGCTATGATAATGGAATTAGATACTACTTTTCTAGAAGATATTGGGCTTGCAGGGCTTGATAGTGCCGAGCAAGAAAAATTACTTGGTCAGTTTCGTGAAGCGCTTGAACTGCGTATTAGTACACGTATCGTCGAAGGTTTATCAGACGAACAGCTCGATGAGTTTGAAAATTTTGCACCCGATGATGCTGATGATGACCAGACGGCCGAGCAGAAGCAAGAACAAGCGTTTGTATGGTTGCAGCGTACTCAGCCTGACTACACAGCAGTGGTGACAGAAGAGATTGAGTTATTAAAACAAGTTATTATGTCTCGATCTGATGATGTCATTGCCATGCTTTCGTAGTTTACGTCGGTATATAGCGTAGTCAAAGCAGCTACTAACGCTATATGTATAATATTTGACACATAATGTCAATAGGAGTATAACAGGTTACTAAGCACGTCGGGGATGTTCCCTGATTAAACGTGTGAGGGTAGAGGAGTGGCTGTATGTCGCAAGACGGTTCGCACGAACAGAACGTTCGTAAGCTCGGACAACTGCTCGGTGGTCGCGTTCCCTGCAATCAGCGGGCGGCGTTGCACGATGAGCGGGTGCTCGAGAACAAAGCAGCAGATCTGTATCACCTCGTTCAGACCGATAGTCAGGTGATGCGGCTGCTGGTGTTGTTTGGCAATGGCCAGATGAGCCAGATGAGCATCATTCGGGAAGTGCTGAGGGCGATGCGCCCGGCGCAGACCAACAGCCACGCGATGGTCGCCTGACCATCCTCTACTCTCACCGAGGGACACACCGCGCATGCGGTGTGTCCCTCGGTGGATGCTACCCTGCAAGTAAGTTACTTGAAAGAGGTGGCTTTTTTTGTTACAATTACCCAGTTGATGACAGGAGAGAACCATACCTCATTAGGTGTCATTTGCGGAGACGAACAAGTCTCATATGGATCCTTTGGACCATAGGAGACTTCGATGCTTCGGAAATGTAAGAAAATATGTAAACACATTTTCTGTCCATTTCACTCATCATCTGGTCTCATCGTCTAACGGTTAGGACACCAGGTTTTCATCCTGGCAATCGGAGTTCGATTCTCCGTGAGATCACCAAGAAAAATACCCATCCCCAGCGATGGGTATTTTTCTTGGTGGTTTCCCGTAGGGAAACCGAACTCCGCAGGAGTTCGTGCAGCGCAGTGCAGTTCTGGAAAAGTTTACTTTTGCCAGGACAAGCAAGCGGAAATAGTCAGGCGCGAAGCCCTGACGCCTTCTCCGTGAGATCACCCATAACAATCCGAGACAAAATACCCCATCCCACTAAAACTTGACCCTGTTGGCCGAGTAGCCTATATTACATAACGTAAGGAGACGATATGTCAAAACTAGACATTAAACAAAAGCAGACACTTCTCATTACCATCACGGCATTTGCGACCGGTTTTTTGGTCGGCATGCTCGCCATTATCATCATCTTTGCTAGTACAAAAGCCTGATACTTTCTTTTCGAATCTAACAGATACGATATATATCATTGACCTATCTTAAATAAAGGTGTATCTTTGCATTAAGCGTACGGGAAAATTTCCTGGGGGTAGGCGGTTGATATAACCGCCTATTACGCCGTTCTTTGGAGGATACATGGCTCGTAGACGCCATAAGGAGCCGAGCAATACTTTGGCGACCAGGGTTCTCTTGGACAAGGTGTCTCTCGAGGAGGCACTCATCTTCAAGGGCTGCCAAGAGACACGTGAGGCTAGTGAGGACTGGCTCTTGCGGAAGCTCGATCTGGCACGTCATCGAATCATCGGCGTCTTCGCTTTTGCGGTTGATCCGATCAGCCAACGGGGGAGTGAGAACTTTCTACTTGGTGCTGGCCCTAAGATCGGGGAACTAGCCGGCTTTGTCGGTGCGCGAATAACGCACTGGGACTGGCTTGTCAGCGAGAGCGATCTCAACGATCGTTTTGGACGACTGCCGCGGTTCTACCGGAAGCATCTGGTTGCAAATCTTGTCCGCCGGATGATCGTAGAACAACTGCTTGCCCTTCGGGATAAGCACGAGATCTACTACATGGACGGTGGTTGGCAGATGATCCAGAGCGTAGCTGACGAATACCGACTCGGTCGGATCGTGGCGGGCGAGCTGTTTGCGCATCGTAAGGTCATAAGGTTGAAGGATGATCACCGGGAGTGGCACGGTGTGAACCGCGGACAGGCTGAGAATCGCGGTTGGGCACCAGGCAAGTCAATCGGCGGCGTGGCGGCCTACGTGTCCTAGTAAGGATCTTCCAGAGTTAACCCTAGGCGGGAACGTTGAAGTAGCAGGATGAAGAAGGCATATCAGGCCAACTCTACCTCCTCAACGTTCTCGCCTGGCGGGCAACACCTTGAATAGGTGTTATTTTTTTGCTTTTTTATAAAAATTGACGGATATAATTTAAGACGATTCTCGTACAGCGTATAATAGGTGTATGACAGAGCAGCTTCGAGGTGTGAATTTAGGTGGCTGGTTGGTACTTGAAAAATGGATGACACCGAGTGTATTTGATGACACAGATGCCGTCGATGAATATACGTTCATGCAGACACCTGGTGCCATCGAGAAACTACGACAGCACCGTCAGAGGTTTATTACTGAAAAAGATTTCAAATGGCTTCGAGACAATGGTATTAATGCCGTTCGTATTCCAGTTGGCTATTGGGTATTGCAGGATAGTGGACCATATAAAAAGTCAGTTGTCTATTTGGACAAGGCAATTCGGCTAGCGAAAAAGTATGATCTGCAAGTGTTAATTGATCTTCACGGTCCTAAAGGATCACAAAACGGCAAGGATCACAGCGGTCGTATCGGTAAAAGTGAATGGTTTCGGTCCAAGCAATACCGACAGCAAACTATCGAAGTGCTGGTGCAGTTAGCGCAGCGGTACGCTGATCAGTCGCATGTATGGGGACTTGAACTGCTGAATGAACCGAAATGGGGATTGTTCCATTTTAAACTTCGTCGGTTTTATAAAACGGCATACAAAGAGATCATAAAAGTTGCTAGGCCAGGTATGAGAATAGTTTTTCACGATGCATTTACCCCCAGGCTGATGTCTGGTGCGGTGAGAGGGTATATAGGCTATCCAGTTATTATGGATGTTCATTGGTATCAGTTTGCCTCAGTTTGGCGCAAGGTTCGTCCGCTTGGTCGCTATTTTAGTATTGTCAAACGGTTTGCACGACGTATCGATTATCTGCAGTATCAACAGCCGGTTATTATCGGTGAATGGAGCGTTGTGCTGTCGGGTGATATACTAAATCATCGCTCAAAAACCGACGAAGACGCGGCCTTTAAAAAGCACGGAGAACTACAACTAGATGCATTTAGTGGGAGTGCTGGCTGGTTTTACTGGACATATAAAACCGAAGGACGTGGCATTTGGCATTTCCGGTCCTTGGTAGAAGATAAAATAATTGTCGTATCCTCGACTGCGTAAAAGCTCATTTTCTACTCGCCACCTCTGATAAACTATGATATAATGGCCTTCATGAGTGTTATATTTAAACGAACAAAAATATTGGCTACGCTTGGGCCTCCCACAAGCACCCCGGAAATGATCGAAAAATTAGCAGTTGCTGGTGTGAACGGATTTCGGCTTAACTTTAGCCATGGTGATTATCCTGAACGAGATGATCAAATTAAATGGATTCGCGAAGCAAGCGAACGACTTGGCAAGCCAGTCGCTATCCTTCAGGATCTACAGGGACCAAAGATTCGGCTTGGTAACCTGACTGAAAATATATCAGTGAAAACTGGTGATGTGTTAACACTTGATCACGCTGCCGAACATGACGGAGGGTTTATTATCCCTGTGCAATATAACTTGGCCGAAAAGGTCAAGGTCGGTGAGCCCGTTTATATCTTTGATGGCAAAATCCGTACGACTGTCCTGGAGAAATCATCTGAAACAGCTATTAAAGTTCGTGTCGAAAACGACGGTACACTGATGAGTCGCAAGGGGATTAATTTGCCCGATACTGATTTTGGTGGTGATATTTTGACCGCCAAAGATCTCAAAGACGTTGAATTTGGTGCGACGCGTGATATTGACTATGTTGCACTTAGTTTTATCCAGAGTCCTGATGACATCACGAACCTTCGTCAGATCCTGGTCAGCCTCGGATCAAACGCTCAGATTATTTCAAAAATTGAAACCAAAGCTGCAATTAAAGATGACGTGCTCGAAGAAATTGTCAAAGTCAGTGACGGCGTCATGGTTGCGCGTGGCGACCTCGCCGTCGAAGCTGGTGCAGAGGTTGTTCCGATCGTCCAGCGGCGAATTATTGCCCTGTGTCGTAAATATGGGAAACTGAGCATCGTCGCAACCCAGATGATGGCAAGTATGGTTGATGCACCAGAACCGACTCGCGCTGAAGTCAGTGACGTTGCGAATGCAGTGATCCTGGGCGCCGATACGGTGATGTTGTCCGACGAAACAGCCAATGGGAAATATCCACTTGAAACTGTTGCTGCTATGAAAAAAGTTATTTTGTATACACAGGAAAACGTCCCTGTTGCGCCAATCAAAGATGTGATTACGCAGGGTGCACCTGATCTCGATGCGATCGCAGCAGCAGCGGTTAAACTTGCCGAGCAAATGAAAGTCATCGCAATTATTGCTAAAACAAGAACAGGGACGACTGCCTGTGCAATCGCAGCCTATCGGCCAAACCTCCCAATTGTCAGTGTCACGAGCGATCCAAAAACTGCACAAAAACTTGCGCTTTGTTACGCAAACCGTAGCTATGTGCGTCCAGATGGTGAAGGCGTTGCGCTGGCACTCGGTATGCAGCTGAAACACGAAGGGTACTTCAAAGCCGATGGTGACGAGCCGCTTCGTATCGCTATCGTCAGTGGTCGTCAACCAGGTATGCCAGGAACAACTGACACAATTCGCGTACGTGTGCTAGAATAAAAACAAATAAAGGGGTGGGAATGGGTTTTTTTAAAGAGACAATTCGAGATGTGCCATTAGAACATCAGACTGTTTTAGTCCGGGCTGATTATAATGTGCCAATAAACGACAAAGGTGAAATTGACGATGATCTTCGGATCAGGGCTAGTCTACCGACACTTAATTATTTGCTTGATCGTGGCTGTAAGGTGGTAGTCATTAGTCACCTTGGTCGTCCCGAAGGCGTCACTCCGTCGTTGACGCTTGAACCGGTTGCGGTACGGCTTGCACAGTTACTGCGACGGGATGTGCGTTTTATTAACGACACGATTCACGACCGTGCGACCCAAACGGCAAAGCGAGCGCCAAAAAATAGCGTGGTGATGTTTGAAAATCTACGATTTGATGCGCGCGAAGAAGCAGATGATCTAGATTTTGCGGCGGCAATCGCCAAAGCCTCTGGTGCACGCTATTTTGTGCAAGACGGGTTTGGGGTTGTGCATCGTGCGCATGCCAGTACTCATGCGATCACACTTTGCCTGCCAAGTGTCTCGGGATTACTCCTCGAAAAAGAATACCAAACTATCACAAAAGCAATGAACCACCCGAAACGTCCACTGTACGCGGTTATGGGCGGCGCAAAAGTAAGTGACAAAATCAGTATTATCAAGGAATTTGTAGCGAAAGCCGACAAAATTATTATTGGTGGTGCAATGGCCAATACTTTTTTGGCATACAAAGGCCTATCGGTTGGATCAAGTAAGTACGAACCCGATCAAAAGGCAATCATTGACGATATTTATGCGACAGTTCATGCAAAAGTCGGTGATGATGTCGATAGCTTTATTGTGCTCCCGACGGACGTTGCGGTTGGCAAAAGTGTTGACGCCGACCAAAATCGTCGAAATGTGTCGGTTGATCATATTGAAAGTGATGACAAAGCACTTGATATTGGCGATGAAACCATCGAACGTATCGTCAACGATATTTCAGTTCATGCGGCGACAGTTATCTGGAACGGAACACTCGGATTTGCTGAATTTCCAAATTTCGCGCACGGTTCAGCGCGCCTGGCCATGGTGCTTGCAACCAGGCCTGACATTACATCGATCATTGGTGGTGGTGATACGGCCGATTTTATTATCAAATGGGATGCCAAAAAAGGCGGCAGTTTTACGCATGTTTCTACCGGTGGTGGGGCAAGTTTGGAACTTATGGCTGGGGATAAACTACCTGGGATAGAAAGTTTGCTAGACGCCCGTAAACAAGTAGGATACACTAAAGGGTAAGAAAACATAAGCACTATGGCTCAAGATAAAACACTCATCGTTGGTAACTGGAAAATGAACCTCACAACTCATGAGGCGAGTTTATATCTTCATAAACTAGCAGGCCTCGTCAAAAATCGCCGTGATGTCGAAGTTGTCCTTGCTCCGTCGTTATTGTCGCTGCAATCACTTAGTTTACAGGCCGACAGACGACAGTTTAAACTGGCTGTTCAGAACCTTTACTGGCGCGATAATGGTGCGTTTACGGGTGAAGTGTCTGCCTCGCAGTTACATGGCATGGTAGAATACGCGATTGTCGGTCATTCAGAGCGTCGTCATATCTTCCACGAATCAGACAAAGATACTCGGGCAAAAGTCCAGGCGGCGATCCGTAACAACATTAAACCGATTCTCTGTATTGGTGAAACAGCAAGTGAACGAGCGAACGGTGAAACTCACGATGTCCTTCACGATCAATTGGTCGGCGGCCTGGCGAATGTGACAAGCGAAGAATTAAAAAATGTTGTTATTGCGTACGAGCCAGTTTGGGCAATTGGTACAGGGGACAACGCAATGCCGTCCGATGTCAGTACCGCATTAAAAGCGATTCGCAGCCAGATTAAACATTTGTATGGTGCCAACGCAAGTCAATCTATTGCTGTGTTGTATGGTGGGAGCGTGAAAGCTGACAGTGCCGCTGGATATTTGGCGATTGACGGTATCGACGGGTTGCTTATCGGTGGCGCAAGCCTGGACGCAGAAGGATTCGTCAGTATTATTAAGCAAGCACATAAGACAACTAATAAGGGTGGGGAATGATGAAGGAATTAGATTTTGACGAACTAGATCGAGCAGTCAATTCGTTAATGACAAATACAGTGACGTCGGCACCTTCATCATCTGATACGCCAGAAGAAACGACAATCGAGCTTCAATCATCACCAGAAATTACGACGACACATGTTTCGTTTGACACACTCGAAAAGGGCGTTGTCCAACAAGCGGTCGAACAATCAGATACAGAACCAGTTGTCGTGAGGACAATTCCAGGAATTCGACGCTCTGGCGGGCGTTTTATGGATGTCGTTCACCCATCATCCGATATGAAACAGCAACAATCACCTTCTCTGTCGACATCACGCCAGAGATTGACGATTTCTCCTGTCGTACCACCAATCGGGAGCGTTACTGAATCGTCAGCATCTGACGACGATTCAAGCGTTGTGTCTATAGATACGGACAAAAACACCGCGCCAGCCAATGAGTGGCCAGACCCAATTGATATTTCTGGGTTTAAACAAATAAAAGCTGATTTAGAATCTGATACAGACGCTGATATCGAACAAAAAAATACACTCGAAGAAGATCAGATTCCACAAACCTCACCGTTTTTGACCGATGCAAAAGTAGAAAAACGTCCACTTGGTGGCAATAGCTCGTTTACGCACAGTGAACCGGGCGGTGGTCTTACGAGTGATGCCACGGATACAGACGATCCAATCAACTCGGCTGATGATCAGATTATCCCAGCGCCAATTGACTTTGAAGCACCGCTGCCTGCAGAATTTCAAGAAGAACTTGTTGCGATTGAATCAGGCTCGAATCAAGCCGAACAGGGAGAGGATATCCCCGTACCTATTCCTGTTGTGCCGGTCGTTGTCGTCCCAGAAGTCGAAAAAATTCCCGTAACGGTTGCTGTCGAAGTCAAAAAACCAGCGACATTATTAATCCCTGATCATTTCCCTGACGAAGATATTCCTGTTCTAGCAAAAGGCCCATCATCGATTGCACAACAATACCGCGAAGAGCCAAATTCAGGTGATCAATCAAACGGATCGATTTATGATACCGACGCCTACCATAAACCACTGTCTCATCCGACGCAAAAAAAGTCAGGGTGGTTATGGATTGTATGGATTATCTTGATCCTTGCGGTCGGTGCTGGTATCGGTGCGTCACTTTACTATTTTGGTATTGTCAAATAGTTCGATGGCGGTGTGAATAGACCATCAAGTCAGCTATACTAGATATAATGGATGTATTCGAAGGACTAAACCCGGCACAGGCCGAGGCAGTACGAACCACGACTGGTCCGGTTTTGATTTTAGCGGGTGCGGGGAGTGGCAAAACCAAAACACTGACGCACCGAATCGCGTATTTAATAGCCAGTGAACATATCTGGCCGAATGAAATCTTGGCAGTGACATTTACGAATAAAGCTGCCAAGGAAATGCGTGAACGACTGGGGCATTTACTTGGTCAAAACGGTTCAAGCCGAAATTTTATGCCATGGATGGGCACATTTCATGGTATTTGCGTTCGCTTACTGCGCCAAGATGGTGACAAGATCGGTATTGCACCCAATTATGTCATTTACGACGAAGATGATCGCCAAGGACTGATCAAACAGGCGATGAAACAACTGTCTCTAACAGACAAGCAAATCAAACCTCGGGCGGTCAGTAGTATCATCAGTAATGCCAAAAATGAACTGGTCACCCCCGGTGAGTTTATCTCGACGGCGCAGTATCCGTTTGAGCAATCCGTTGGTAAAATCTATGAATTGTATGAAAAAATGCGCAAAACAGCCGGCGCACTGGACTTTGACGATCTTCTCATCGAAACAGTTCGCTTATTCAAAGAAAAACCAGACATCAAGCAATTATGGCGTGACAGATTTAAACATATTTTAGTAGACGAATATCAAGACACGAACGCTGCTCAGTACGCTATTATTAAAAGTTTAGTCAGTGAGTCGAGAAATATTTGTGTGGTCGGTGACGACTGGCAGTCGATCTATAGTTGGCGGGGTGCGGATTTTACCAATATCCTTAATTTTGAACGCGATTTTCCTGGAGCGGCAATTATTAAACTTGAACAGAATTATCGGAGCACTGGTTCTATTCTGGAAGCGGCGCAAAATGTTATTACAAAAAATACCACACGAACCGACAAGAAGCTATGGACAGCCGAACCTATGGGTGCACCGGTCCAGGTACACGGTGTATATGACGAAGCCGAAGAGGCATATACGGTAGCCAGTCGGATTAGCGCTCAGGCTGCGATTGGTGCCAGGGCATATGGGGATTTTGCGGTCCTGTATCGAACAAACTCACAAAGCTACACATTAGAACGGGCGTTTTTACAGCATCGAATCCCTTACCAGATTATTGGTGGCGTTCGGTTTTACGACCGCAAAGAAATCAAAGATATGATTGCCTATCTTCGACTGATCTACCAGCCAAACGACCGAATGAGTTTTAGTCGCGTTGTGAATATCCCTGTTCGTGGTATCGGCGCAACTAGTCTCGAAAAATTTCTGATATGGCAGGCGGGGAGTGGCATGGATATTATCACTGCCCTTTCGAATGTTCAGCAAACCAGTAGTTTGACACCTCGTGCTAAACTCTCCCTTGAAGGATTTGGTGAATTACTGCGCATGCTTCAGGCAAAAGTTGAGGCCGAACAGTCACCAACGGATATTATCGAATATCTGATCGACAAAACAGGCTATCGTGACTATTTGCTTGACGGCACACCCCAGGCCGAAGAACGAGAGGCCAACATTGGTGCACTGATTTCTGATGCTGCATCCTTCGCGTCGTTACCGGATTTCCTCGAAGAAGTGGCATTAATGTCCAGCGCCGATACAAGTAGTAATGACCAAAGTGTGACACTTATGACTATTCACGCCGCCAAAGGTTTGGAATTTCCGGTCGTGTTCATGGTTGGTATGGAAGAAGGTATTTTTCCACATTCGCGTGTCTACGAAGCAGGCCCGAGCGAACTCGAAGAAGAACGTCGCCTATGTTACGTTGGGATGACCCGCGCCCGCGAAGAATTGCACCTAAGTTATGCTCAGTCGCGTCTACAATTTGGTCAACGTGGCTATAACCCTGCATCGAGGTTTTTAACAGATATGGGCTATGAGCTTGCGGCAGTATCGTCGCCATCATTTGGGCGTCGGGCGTCCGAGGAAGATTTTTTTGACATGCCCCAGTTTGATATTGCCGATCGTGTTCGGTCGAATCAATTTGGCGCCGGTGAAATAATCGATATTGATGGTATGGCTGTGACTGTACAATTTGATAGTGGTCAGCGCAAAAAACTGAACGTCGAATATGCCAGACTTGAAAAGATATAATGCCGAGAAATTAGCGACATATCGCTAAATTTGCTATAATTAATCAAAGTACGTTCTGAAATGAATGCTACCTTGTGTATGAGAAGTTTATCCTACCATAAGACCACTCCGATATTTCGTTTTTTCGCCCTGACAAGCGTTGTCTTGTTACTTTTTACCTTATTTAGTAATGTACTGACGGCAAGGGCACTGACTGACCGTTCGACAAATGGCTCACGACTTATCACTATTCATGATCGTGGTCAGGACAGGGGATTGATGACGAATGCCACCTCACTACGTGATGCATTCAAAGAAGCCAATATTCCTCTTGATAAAAATGATTTAGTCGAGCCTGGACTTGACGAACAACTCGTTGCGAATAACTACGAAGTGAACGTGTACCGTGCTCGTCCCGTTATGATTGTTGACGGTGCGGTTCGCCAAAAAGTCATGTCACCGTATCAGACTGCCGAGCAGATTACGAAAAATGCTGGCGTGACACTGCACGACGAAGACACGACAACGATTAGTCGAAGCGAAGATATTGTGACTGATGGCAGTGGGCTTCGGTTGACGATTGATCGAGCGACTGCATTGACACTCGTACTATACGGCAAAAAAATTGATGCATATACGCAGTCAACAACGGTTGGCGATATGATGGCGAAAAAAAGCATTAGCCTAGGCAAAGACGATACATTATCTGTTCCTGCGACGACCCCAATCATTGCTGGTATGAACGTCGAAATTTGGCGTAATGGCAAACAAACGGTGACCGAAGAAAAGGTGATTGCATTTGACACCGACAAAATTCAAGATGCCGATCGTGACCTTGGTTATCGTGAGGTCAAAACAGCCGGTGAAAACGGCAAAAAGAATGTAACGTATGAAATCGAGATGCGTAATGGGACTGAAGTCGGTCGGGTTGAAATCCAGAGTGTTGTTACGCAGGAAGCAAAGAAACAGGTTGAAGTGGTGGGCGCAAAAGCTAAAAGCTTTGGCGGAAGTTGTAGTGAGTGGATGGCTGCAGCGGGGATCACTGATCTTAATAACGCAAACTACCTTATCGGCAAAGAAAGTGGCTGTAATCCATATTCTGTTAATAAAAGCTCTGGTGCATGTGGTGTCGGTCAGGCGTTACCGTGTAGCAAAACTGGGTGTGCCATGGGTGACGGTGCGTGTCAGACGATATGGATGAATAGTTACGTGATGGGCCGATACGGGAGTTGGGCCGCCGCCGCCAATCACCATCGTCAGTTCGGCTGGTATTAATGCCGACCAATAAATCTTTGGGTCAACACTGGCTGCGCGACCGCGCAGTCCTTTCACATATTGCCGATCTTGCCGATATTCAACCAACCGATACAGTGCTTGAAATCGGCCCAGGGCTGGGGACACTCACGTCGGAATTACTCCGTCGAGCCGAAAAGGTCATTGCAGTTGAGTTCGATGAAGACCTGGCACGTAAATTACCGGGTCAGTTCCCTGGCAAAAACCTCGAAGTTAAAACAGGGGATATATTGTCGTTTGATTTATCCGATTTACCAAAAGGTTACAAAGTTGTGGCCAATGTCCCCTATTACATTACGAGCAAAATCGTCCAGTTGCTGATGACGGCTGAAAACAAACCAACCGCAGCAGTATTATTAGTGCAAAAAGAAGTTGCCCAGCGATTGGCGGCAAAACCGGGCGACATGAGTATTTTAGCAGTCAGTGCTCAGTTATTTGCCGACGTCAGTCTGGGTAATATTGTTCCGGCTAGTTTCTTTACACCACCACCAAAAGTGGATAGTCAGGTGGTCGTGTTAAAAACTAGGTCCGAAGATTTCCTGGGTGATGTGTCTGAAAAAGAATTCTTTCGTGTCGTCAAAGCGGGTTTCTCGTCGAAGCGCAAAAAACTTCGATCAAGCCTGTCAGCCGGACTTGGTATCAGTAAAGAAGAAGTTGAAAAACAGCTAGGGCAGGTAAGTATCAGCCCTGATGATCGTGCCGAAAGTCTGTCGCTTGATGACTGGCTACGGCTGACAAAGATTTCATAAATTACTCAATTTAGACAATACCGTATGACCGTTCACCACCCCTCTCACCGTCCTTCATCAGGGTCACTCTACGGGTGACCCGCAGGGTCATCCCGTGGCGTTCGGCCTCCGCAGCTTTGCTGCTTCGCAAGCCCTCATGAAGAAGATGAGAGGAGTGGCTCGCAACGGG
>JBBQDN010000001.1:0-226293 GCA_038319685.1 Saccharimonadales bacterium (SeqCode) | reverse complement strand
CTAAGGTCCCTAAATTTACGTTAAGTGGGAAACAAGGTGAGATTTCTTAAACAGCTAGGATGTTGGCTTAGAAGCAGCCATTCATTTAAAGAGTGCGTAACAGCTCACTAGTCAAGAGATCTTGCGTGGAAAATGTAACGGGGCTAAACGTAATACCGAAGCTTTGGATGTGCAATTTATTTTGCACGTGGTAGAGGAGCGTTCCTATCTGCGGTGAAGCAACATTGGAAAGTGTTGTGGAGCGTTAGGAAGTGAGAATGCTGGAATGAGTAACCATAAGACAGGTGAGAATCCTGTCGGCCGTAAGAGCAAGGTTTCCTGAGCCATGTTAATCATCTCAGGGTTAGTCGGGCCTAAGCCGAGGCGCATAGCGTAGGCGATGGACATCAGGTTGATATTCCTGAACCGGTTATATTTTGTACACTGTTCACGGAGAGATATTCGAAGCGGATTAATGGTTTTTATCCGTCCAACCAAGCCGGAAGGCGAAGGGAGTGAAAGTTATTCTTCGGAATGACGATTTTGGAAAAGGCTCTGGCTAGAAAAGCAGATGTACGCGTGGATATAGCCGCCCGTACCGCAAACCAACACAGGTGCTCGAGTCGAGTAGACTCAGGCTTACGAGAGAACCCTCGCTAAGGAACTCGGCAATACAGCGACCGTAACTTCGGGATAAGGTCCGCCCCCCATTTCAATGGGTATATTGTCAGATTCAAGCGAATAAAATAGAGTAACGGTTAAAAAAATGAGTATACCTTTAATTTTTAACGAAACTTCTTACTGAGATAGTACAAAACTAGATTTATTCTAAGCTTGAAACTGATGTCCAATATATCTTTTGATATGGGGGGCCGCAGCAAAAGAGCCCACGGAACTGTTTATCAAAAACACAGCTCTCTGCTAACACGAAAGTGGATGTATAGGGGGTGACTCCTGCCCGGTGCTGGAAGGTTAAGGGGAAGGCTTTACGGTCTGAACTGAAGCCCCAGTGAACGGCGGCGGTAACTATAACCGTCCTAAGGTAGCGAAATTCCTTGTCAGGTAAGTTCTGACCCGCACGAATGGAGTAATCATGTGGGCACTGTCTCAGCGAGGGCCTCGGTGAAAGTGCATTGGCGGTAAAGATGCCGTCTGTCCATACCAGGACGAGAAGACCCCATGGAGCTTTACTATAGCTTTACATTGACCCGGGTTTTGCCATGTGTAGTATAGTTGGGAGACTTTGAAGCCGATACGCTAGTATTGGTGGAGTCGAAATGTGAAATACCAACCTTGGCAAGATTTTGGTCTCACTTATACCGTTATCCGGTATGAGGACCGTGTATGGTGGATAGTTTAACTGGGGCGGTTGCCTCCTAAAGAGTAGCGGAGGCGTTCAAAGGTTGGCTAGCTTCGGATGGAAATCGAAGTGATAGTGTATGCGCACAAGCCAGCTTGACTGTGAGGATTACAATCCAATCAGAGACGAAAGTCGGAGCAAGTGACCCGCTGTATAGTACTTATGTACGATGAATGTGGGATCGACAGCGCACACGGATAAAAGTTACCCTGGGGATAACAGGCTTATAGCGCCCAATAGTTCACATAGACGGCGCTGTTTGGCACCTCGATGTCGGCTCATCACATCCTGGAGGGGGAGCACCTTCCAAGGGTTCGGCTGTTCGCCGATTAAAGTGGTACGCGAGCTGGGTTCAGAACGTCGTGAGACAGTTCGGTTTATATCCGGTACGGACGCAAGGAAATTTGAGAAGATCTACCCCTAGTACGAGAGGACCGGGGCGGACGAACCTCTGGTGTATCGATTGTGGCCACCTGCTGCATTGTCGAGTAGCTACGTTCGGAATAGATAAGCGCTGAAAGCATATTAAGCGCGAAACTAACTTCAAGATAAGATTTCCCTATGAGGACACTGAAAGACTATCAGTTTAATAGGTGCAAGGTGGAAGCGCAGTAATGCGTGTAGCTGAAGCATACTAACAGTCCCATCGCCTTTTTATGTCCTTTTCACCCCTGTTAATGCTTGCATTAATATAGGTGATAAGGTAGACTTAACTAGTAATTGGTGTTAATTCATCAACGTCAGTTTTTTAAAAAGACTTACATTCAAACTACCGTGTCCATTAGTTTGGACATCGAAGCGAGGTTTCGAGACCCATCCTAGCGTTGATATATCGCTCAGAAAGTGTCTCAGCCTTACTTCGGTGCCCATGGCGCTGGGGAAACACCTGTTCTCATTCCGAACACAGAAGTTAAGCTCAGCAGCGGCGATTATACTGCCACAAGTGGGAAACTAGCACGGTGCCGAATTATAAAAAGACCATCCGAATAGGATGGTCTTTTTCGTTGGTTAAATACTTATAGCTAGGATACAATAGAGGTTATGTGCATTATATGTTCTGTGGGCTACGGAGGGATGAGTTTGGTTATTTTAATGTCTTCGTTTGGTATGCCAATTATTAATCTAGCAGCGACGGACACTACTCGGAGTAGTGCCACTACGAGTCTTACTGAACTCCAGGATCTGCCTGCGACACTTGATGCGGTTAAGTTACCAACTCTTGCAGATCCTGCCTGGCTAACGGCAATAAAGGTCGCTGAACAAAACGCGGCGAGACCCATTACGCGAACCGTGACATATAGTGTGACGACAAAAGGTACAGTCAGCGCGTCACTCGCCGAGTTTCAGCAACAGGCCAGCGCGACGTTAAATGATGGCCGCGGCTGGGCTCGACTCGGCGTATCGTTCCAGCAGATCGCGACAGGGGGAAACTTTACACTTGTACTGAGTGAAGCCAGTCAATTACCGACTTTTTCGTCCGGATGCAGCGCCGACTATAGCTGTAACGCCGGTCAATACGTTATCATTAATCAAGATCGCTGGCTTGGTGCGACACCTTCATGGAATGATGCAAAGGGTTCACTCCGTGACTACCGTCATATGGTCGTGAATCACGAAACTGGTCATTGGCTTGGTCATTCACATGAGTTTTGCGGTGGACCAGGTCAAGCTGCCCCAGTTATGCAACAACAGTCAATTGATTTACAGGGCTGTTCATTCAATCCCTGGCCACTTGCGAGCGAGATATGGTCAACACAGCTAGGTATTACGAGATGAAACAACTACATAGGACACTTTCTTTGGGTGGATTTGCTACCAGGCATAAGAAACTCATGATTTTTAGTAGTATCCTTGGGGTGTTGCTTATTGCTGCGGTTGCGTACGCCTGGTGGAGCATTGCAGTGTGGACAGGTATCGATAAAAACTATGTGGTCGTACAGACAGAGACACACCGACAGGTTGATAGTGCAATCGCATTGCCGGCACGTACAAGTGAGGAAAAAGCAAAAAAACGTGCCGCGTTAGAAGCGGTTCATGATTTTAACAGTAAACACCAAACGATATGTGACGTTCCAGGATCTCTTAGTTGGCAAGATAGGTTTGATACAGTAAAGAAAACTCAGAATGAGTGCAAGGCTGTTTTGGCGAAACTTGTCGCAGTCGACCATAGTTTAATGGTAGTGAACGGCTATTTACATGACGAGAAAATGTTCGCTGAATTAGTCGCAGTTGCCGGTAGCGGACTGGGTGATCTTGATGAAGCGACATGGAATGAAACAGCCACCAAATGGCATTCGCTCGCCATGAAGACAAAGGATCTAAAAACTAGTAAGGCGTTTGATGCTATATTGCAGCGATCAATAACGGGGACAGCGCATCTGGACTCTTGTTGGCAGGAGGTATTAGCGGCAAATACCGCCAAAGATAGGACACGTTTTCAGATAGCGAAGGATGAACTGAGTAGCACATACGGAACCTTCAAGGATATAACACAGCTTAGCAACGATACGTTTAATGCCCTGCAAAAAGAGCTTCAACTAGACTACATAGCACTAGCTCACTAAATCAGTAGAACTATAAAAAACGACCAATCTCGCAGACGTGGTCGTTTATTGGTTTGAATCTAAATTTGGGATTCAAACAGGTGCTTATTCATAATATAGCACCATGTGAGTATTTGCAACACTAGCATTATAATAAAAGATGCTTATGTAAACCTTGACAAAAAGCATAAGCTATGCTAATATGAATTCATACACATGTCATATGTGAGGTAATCGGAGGGTCCATAGGTGTTATTTTTAATGCCGATGGGCCCTTTTTAATAAGGAGAAACGTACCATGGCAGGAACAAAACTAGGCGGCCAAAAAGCGGCTGCCGCAAACAAAGCAAAATACGGATCTGATTTTTACGCTAAAATCGGCGCTAAAGGTGGTCAAAATGGTAAAACTGGTGGCTTCGCAGCTAATCCAGAACTAGCTCGTATTGCTGGTGCAAAAGGTGGCCGCATAAGCCGTCGTAAAAAAACCGTTGTTGTCCAAAAATAGTAGTATCTATTGATATAAAATTCACCCCAAAGTTTGGAGTGAATTTTATATCTTCATGCTATACCTTTTGAGCCTGCAGAGTCTCGCCTCATTGACACGCCACGGTTGTCCACATGCAGCGCAGGAGTAGCGCTGTTTTTTAGTCTGATATCCGGTTGCATGACAGACAGGACAGCTGCTCCGCGCGTGTACCCAGTCGCGGTAGCTATCAAGTGCATGCTGCACATCTGTATCCGCAACGGTTGTATCATAGCGTGGCCCGAGATTAACTGTGGCGTATTCCCAGGCATCACGCTCCATTTCTAGTAGTTGAATATCTCTGGAATAGTCAGTATGGCCGAGGAGGCTATGGGCAAGTTCATGCAGGAGTGACGCAGCATGAGTTGACTTATCCGGGTAATAGATCGTCGATTCTTCGGCCGACCAACGAAAGTCACCTCCGACCATGAAGTGGATATCGGGAAAATCAATAGCAAGTCGCTTAACGAGCGAGGCAGTCGAGTGCATAGTAATAACAACCGTAGATAACTGCTTCTTCGGGGTGGACCGCTTGCATGATCCGTGGACACGGGATGTGTGAGGGAAGTTTATCGCGCAAAATAGCGTCGAGATCAGGTCCGAAATGTTCGAAATATGTCCCAATACTTCCTCCAATAATGACGACGTCAGGTTGAATCATCGGAATGACCGCCAGAAAGCCACGACTAATGCGATCACTAATTTGATCCCAAATAGCCCGATCAGTAATATCTCTGGCATATTGACCAAATGTATTATATATTGCTTTTCCAGATGCAAAATCTTCCCATTCTTGGACTCTGCCTTCAAATTCAACTAAGATACGACCACCCTCACTATGTTTTAATCCGGGATCGATTTGACCATTCGTCGTTACTCCAGTACCGATGCCTGTACTGACTGTGACATACAGAGATGATATTGGGATAGGGTCAAGGATACGTGTTTCGGCGAGTCCGGCAAGATTGGCGTCATTTTCGATAAAGATTCGTATCGCTCCGAAATAGGGAAGAAGTGCACTTGCTATATCAAAATTCTCCCATCCAAGATTATTACACCAAGTGACTATGTTGTTTACAATAGTACCAGGTAGTGCGATAGAGATGGCATCGATCGTCTCGTCGCTAAATTGTTCACTGATTGTCGTCGCAAGCAGCGAGACATACTCAATCTGATCACTAGGAGTGGCAAATTTAACCTGTTTTTGAATGACACCATCCGGCGAAAAGCTCGCTATCAGCGTTTTTGTGCCACCTGTGTCTACCGTCACTAACATACTATCTAGTGTAGCATAATGCTTTTGTCAGTTGCATCAGATATGAAAAAACAGTATAGTAGAGAAAAGTAAACAAGAGGTATATACGTGAGTCAGCGAGTACGAACAAATCAGGGTGGTTCGGTACTAAGTTTTATAATCGTTGCAGTCGTTCTGCTACTTGTTGTCGTGGGGGGTATTTATCTTGTCCGTCGGACGACTGGTACGGCCCAAGATCAAGCTGTTAGTCCTGATGCTTCACGTACGTCACCGGAAACGACACCAGCCCCAGTTGTTCCGACGGATGATAAAAAAGATGCGACTCCGCCAGCTTCTCAACCGTCAACTCCTCAGAATACAACAACACCTTCTCCATCTAAGCAATCGCCAGCAACGCTTCCGCAAACCGGTCCAGTAGAAACTACGATAAGTGGGATAATCTTTGCGATTTTGACAGGTACTGTCGTGTCATACGGTCGCTCAAAACGAAGCTTGTCATCACTTTGACTTCCGTTCTCATCTGAGGTACAATAGACCTTAGTCTAGGTGTGCTATGTTTAATGCGCATCAGAATATCAATTAAGGAAGGAGTCTTAACAAGACTTATGGCAACAAAAGCCGCAATAACAATGGATGATTTGCTCGCCGACGAAAGTGGTGCTAAGCAACTAACAGCAGGAGAAGTAATTACAGGAAAAGTTCTTTCACTTCGTAAACACGAAGTACTGATCGACCTTGGTGCGCAAGGCGTTGGATTTGTTCCACGCCGCGAAGTGGGATTCTCACGTGCCCTTAAGGAAGGTGATGATGTCACTGCAAGTGTCGTTGATGCTGAAATGGACAATGGATACTCACTTCTGTCACTCCGAAAAGCAGCTAAAGATCGCGGCTGGGAAGACGTGATTGCCCGTCAAGAAACTGGCGAAGTAATAGACATTACTCCATATGATGCTAACCGTGGTGGACTATTGGTAGAATTCGAAGGCGTCCGTGGGTTCTTGCCAGTTTCACAATTATCGGCCGAACATTACCCGCGTGTTGGTTCGAGCGACAAAGACGAGATTTTGCAACGCCTTAACGTGCTTGTTGGCGTAAGTTTCAAAGTTCGTATTCTCGACTGTGATCGTAAAGCAAACAAACTTATCTTTTCTGAAAAGGAAGCCATCAAAGATGGTCTTGCTGCTAGGTTTGAAAAACTTGCTATCGGTGACAAGGTAACTGGTGTTGTGACCGGGGTTGTTGACTTCGGTGTATTTGTGAACGTCGAAGGTATTGAGGGCTTGGTACACATCTCAGAAATTAGCTGGGAACGTGTGAATAACCCTGGTGATTATGTTAAGGTTGGTCAGACGATCGATGCAAAGATTATCTCAATCGATAAAGATCGTTTAAGCCTCAGTATTAAACAACTTTCTGAAGACCCATGGCTTTCAGAGGTTGATCAATTTAAACCTGGTAGCAGCGTTGAAGGAACGGTCACACGAATCACCCCATTTGGCGCATTCGTACAGATTAGCCCGGCTGTTGAGGCACTTGTGCATATTAGTGAACTTGGCGAAGGCAGTGATGCTGATCCAGAAAAAGTCTTTACTTTAAACGAACGCAAAAAATTTGTCGTTCTTGATGTCGAAAAAGACAGTCGCAAGATTTCACTCAGCCTTGCTGATAAGAAAAAATAAATTCTCGGGAGACCGGATAGAAAGGAGCGTGTATGGCTGAAAAAGTAGTTGTTGTCGCCGACTCGATTACAGTGGGTGAATTGGCCGAAACGCTTAATTTACCGGTAACTTCGCTTATTGGTGAACTGTTCAAAAATGGTATCGTTGCCACTATCAATCAACGGATTGATTTCGAGACCGCCACGATCATCGTCGAAGAACTTGGCCTTGATGTCGAACTAGAAAAAAAAGTCGCTAGTACGGCGAGTGAACGCAAGGTCCACACCTTAAGCGATAAGGCAGTCGATCGTCCGCCAATCGTTGCTGTCATGGGTCATGTTGACCATGGTAAAACGAGCCTTCTCGATGCTATCTTGCAGCAAAAAGTCGTCGACGGTGAAGCTGGCGGTATTACACAGCACATTAGTGCCTACCAGACAGTCCGTAAGGGCCGCTCGATTACATTGCTTGATACACCCGGTCATGAAGCTTTTGCTGCCCTCCGTCAGCACGGTGCTGCTCTGACTGACGTTGTTATTATTGTGGTTGCCGCTGATGACGGGGTTAAACCTCAGACGATCGAAGCAATTCGTTTTGCCAAATCTGCAAATGCGAAGATTGTTGTCGCCATCAACAAGATGGACAAAGAAACCGCCAACCCTGGTCTTGTGAAAGGTCAGTTGGCTGAACACCAAGTCATTTCTGACGATAAAACGTGGGGCGGGGACGTGCCAATGGTTGAAGTGAGTGCAAAAACAGGGTCTAATATCGAGGAATTACTCGATACTGTGCTTTTGGTTGCTGACATCGAAGAACTAAAGGCCGACATTGACGTTCCAGGTGAAGGTTTGGTCATCGAGTCGCACATGGAAACGGGTCGTGGTTCAGTTGTTGGTCTTTTGGTTGAACAGGGTGTTTTAAAACCTGGTCAGTTCCTTATTGCTGGCACGACGTACGCCAAAATTCGTACATTACTTGATTTTTCAGGTAAACCAATCAAAAGTGCTGGTCCGGCGACCCCTGTTACCGTTACCGGATTCAAGGAGCTTCCTCAGTTCGGCAATGTCTTTTCAGTGGTTGCGAACGAAAAAATTGCTCGTAATCAGACGGCACTCGCTAAAACAGAGCATGACAAGAACGCGGCGAGTACCAATGTGACCGGTGCTGACTTACTGAAGATGATGTCTCAAAAACATGAATCACAAGATCTGAATGTGATTGTAAAAGCTGATGTGCAAGGTTCACTTACCTCCGTGATGGATAGTCTTCGACTGGTTGATACCGGTGGAGAAATCACTCTTCGTGTGATTGGTAGTGGAGTTGGGAGTATTTCCGAAAATGATATTCGCCTGGCTGCCAACGAAAACACGATAATCTACGGTTTCAACGTCGAATTGCCGCCTGCGGTCAAACGTACGGCGATGCGCGACAAAGTTCAGGTTCGTATCTTTAAGGTTATCTACGAACTGCTTGACGATGCTCGTAACTCAATGGAAGCGATGCTTGCACCTGAAGTAGTCGAGACCGAAATAGGCAAACTAACTATTAAAGGTATCTTCCGAACGCTTAAGGATGAGATTATCGCCGGCGGTGAAGTCACAAGCGGTAAAGCGGTTCCAAATGTTTTGGTACGTGTTAAACGAGGTAAAGAACAGATCGCTGAGGCAGAAGTCACCAAGGTACAACGTCAACAACAAGAAGCCAAAGAAGTATTCGAAGGCGAAATGTGTGGCTTGTCCATTAAATTGAAGCACAAAATGGCTATTGAAGAAGGTGATACGCTCGAATTCTTTAGCCGTGAACTGGTAAAGCGTACGCTAAAGTAACGATAGATTGTTATTTGTATCATAGATGGTTGAGTATACTAATATTATGCCTTTTAGCTAAAGCTGGCTCATAGTATATAATATAAACAGAACTAAAGTAGAATAGGAAACCAATATGTTTCAATTAGACGATGCATTTCTCAAAGATATCGGTATGGCAGATTTGCCGGACGATCAAAAAGAAGCGTTTTTGCAGCATATTTATGCAACACTGGAAGAACGAGTCGGCATTAAACTGTCGGACGGACTCAGTGATGAGCAGCTCGAAGAGTTCGAGAAGATTATCGACAAGGATGATCCGACGGTCGCTGCATGGCTCGCAACTCATGCTCCGAACTACCAGACCGACAACATGTTTATCCGTATGCAAGAAGTTACAAAACTTCCCGCCAACGATCCTTCACTGAAAGCTGAATATGCTTCAACAAAATGGTTAGAAATTAACCGACCAGATTACCGAGTTGTTGTTGCCGCAGTACTTGATGAACTCAAAAAAGAGATCATCGGTCATAGCGATAAAATTCTTAGCACCGATCAGGCCGCGTAACCGTTTAAAAAGGCTGTTGCATTCATGAGTCGGCCACTCGGAGCAACAAGTTCATCGATTGATAAGAAAGCACCGTCCTGACATATAACGTCGAGCGGTGTTTTTTTAGTTGATTCGATATGGCTTTTTGTAATCACACATTCCTGACCAAGCAGTACGAGCTTTGTTTTTGGGAACCCGAGATATGCCCGGACACGTCGATCGGCTTCGACAGCCGTTAGCCGAGTGAGATCAATTCTCCCGTCAGATTTTTGAAGAAGTTTACAGTGCGTAGCCTTGGTGTCATCTTGAGGCGTTGGAATCAATGATCCGTCGAGAATACGCGGCAGAATGTCGAATAGGAGATCGGCGCTCTCACTAACAACTGTATCGTAAAGGTCGAATTTCGTTTCGTGTCCTGTCAATGTAAAGTTTGTTTGTGCATAAACAGGTCCCGAGTCCATCCCTGCGGTCAGCTGCATGATTGAAACACCGGTTTCCTGGTCGCCATTTATAATCGCGGACTCTATAGGTGTTGGACCACGGTACATCGGAAGCAGCGAGGGGTGAATATTGATAATCCCAAGAGGGAAGAGATCGATAATACTCTGAGGGATTATTCTGCCGTACGCGACCAAAATAGCTGCATCGGCTTGGTAGTTCGCAAGTTGCTCGGCGATATCGGTCGGTCGGTTCGGAAGGAGAACGGGGATGTTATTCGCCTTGGCAATCTCGGCAACCTCAAGGGGGCGTGCCGTACGTGATTGTCCATCGGTGTGATGGGAAACGA
Source organism: Saccharimonadales bacterium (SeqCode) (assembly GCA_038319685.1). Taxonomy (GTDB): domain Bacteria; phylum Patescibacteriota; class Saccharimonadia; order Saccharimonadales; family Saccharimonadaceae; genus UBA6022. The sequence continues at coordinate 215,833 of JBBQDN010000001.1, read as the reverse complement.
CCGCTTTGATTACATAGCCACGATCAATCAGGCCCTGCAAGATAGGCGTGTTGGTTTTTTTGAGGCCGCTAACTAAGCGCTCATTGCCAAAGAATAGAAGAGTCTTTGATGTGTTCATCATAATCAAGTGGTTGGAGTTCGCCTTTCTGATCGAGTGTGTAAAATGCATCTGTTTCGTCGCGGATATGATCAATAAAAACGATGCCGTTCGTGTGATCAATTTCGTGCTGGATAACACGCGCAAGGAATCCATCGGCTTTGAACCGCACCTCATTACCTTCGAGATCGACGGCTTTGACGCGTATTTTTGTATAGCGTGGAACTTTACCATAGACATGACTCACGCTGAGACAGCCCTCAAATTCGGCAATAAGCTCACCTTCGTATTTGACGACCTCTGGGTTGATCAGTGCCGTAAATTCAGGCAGGCTTTTATCATCAAAGTCGCTACGGACAATGACAACACGATCAAGCCGATCAATTTGAACTGCAGCGAGCGCAGCACTAATTTCGTGAGGACGCGACGCTTCCCAGTCCAGTGCGGCTGATGTCATATCATCGACAAGTTTGATGGTGTCGTCATCAATGACGTGGATTTTTTGGGATTTTTGCCGAAGGTGAGGACTGGGCAGTGTGATGATATCTTCTTTTTTCATTATTACCAGTATATCAGATGTTACAGTAAACTTATCGGGTCTAACTCCGTCTGCCAATGTGTCGACGGTACATGGTCGAGTGCATCAACGAGCAGCTGGCGTTTTGTTGATTTGAGCGTCAGTTGCCATCTGTAGGTATCGTGTTGTCGTTCATAAAAAGCTGGTACAGGACCGAGAATTTCAATAGTCGATGGTATTTTTTCACGTAGGAGCGTGGCGAGTTGACGAGTGTGATTGACAGCGGCCTTTTCTGTTTTATATACACAAGTGAGTCGGAGGAGGTAACAAAATGGAGGAAAGTGAGCTTTTTTACGCTCGGCAATTGTTTTTACATAAAAATCTGCGTAGTTCTGGGTGAGTCCATCGACGACGGCTTGGTGGGTAGGCTGGTAGCTTTGCACGATAACATGTGTCGTGTGATGCGAGCGCCCAACACGACCAATAACCTGTGCGAGCAATTGAAATGTTCGTTCGCTGGATGTGTAGTCTGGAAGCGACAGACCGGCATCTGCTTGAATGACTCCAACAGTACGGAGATGTGGCAGGTCGAGACCCTTGGCAACAACTTGTGTCCCGATAATTAGGTCAATATTACCGTCGTAGAGTTGTTTGTATTTTTGATCAACTGATTCACCCGACTCACTATCACCATCAAATCGTACGATGATTTTGTCAGGAAACAACTTACGAAGCTCTGATTCGATGAGTTTTGTACCGATGCCTTTGTGAACGATATCAGCATGGTGACATACAGGACAGCTTGTCGGGACTTTGTCGGTAATACCGCAAATATGGCAGCGCAGGATATGTTGGTCCGCGTGAAGTGTGAGTGGGATAAAACAGTGTGAACACATCGCTGACCAACCACAATTTTCACACAATGTTGTCGATGCACTACCGCGACGGTTGTGGAATATCAGGGCTTGTTTGCCGGTGGCGAATGTTTCCTTTAACCGAGAAAGTAATTTGTCAGACAGAAACCGATGGTGTTTGAATTCGGTACGTTTTGTCATGTCAACTAATGTCACAACCGGCTTGACCGTATCACGGCGCGCAGGAATCGGTAATTCGATAATTGGTCGATTATGAGAAAGGGCAGTAGAGTAGTCGGTGACGAGGGGTGTGGCGCTCCCTAGGATGACCTTGCCATGATGAGCGGTCGCGAGTATGCTGGCAGCACGAAGTGCCGAGTAGCGCGGAGCCTGTTCTTGCTTAAAAGCTGGTTCATGCGCTTCGTCAATTACGATAAGTCCGATTTTCTTCAGTGGCAAAAAAAGTGCAGATCGTGGACCGATTACTACCAGAGGCATTTTAGAATCAAGCGCTTGTTTCCAGATGATATGGCGTGTTGCTTCGGTTTGACGCGAATGGGTCAGAAGAATGTTTTCAAAATGATGCGAAAATTCATCGATGAGTTGCGAAGTCAGAGCAATTTCTGGGACAAGCACGATCGCTGACTCTACTCTTTCTAGTGTACGTCGGACGAGTTCGATATAGACGTGAGTTTTTCCCGAACCTGTGACGCCATGTAAAATGGCTGATCCTGGCGACATCGACTCAATTTTTGCGAGGGCAGCAACCTGATCGTCAGTGAATACAATTTGTGTTCGATCGCGTGATGACACGTGCGGTATATTCTGTTGCACGCGTCGTGATTTTTGTAATCCACGGGGCAGAATTGTCTGCAGAACCGTCGCAAGCGGTGTTTTGTAATAGATACTCAGCCAGCTGGCAAGCGAAACGAGCTGAGCAGGAAGGGGTGATGATTCGATAGTGTCAACGATTAGTTTGGTAGTATATGTAGGTTTTTTGACCTCGTTCATGACTAGTCCGACTAATTTCTTTTTCCCGACTTCAATGACGACGATTGCGCCGACTAATACGCGATTGGTTGAGGCGTAGGTGAATGTGTCACTCCCGGCACGAATGATTTGAGTGGGCGCGACCTCGTAATAATACATATGTTCTATTATAGCGCCGCTTTATGGTTTTTGCTTTGCCTGTTACACTAATAAGCATATGTATTTCGAAAATCGTGCGGAGGCTGGACAGTTACTCGCTCAGCAAATGAGCGATCACTATCGATATGAAAATTGTGTTGTCGTTGCACTTGGTGACGGTGGTGTTCTTGTCGGTGAACAGATTGCAGCGGCGCTTCATTGTCTTTTAACACTGCTTATTATTGAGGATATTGAAGTTCCGGGCGAAAGCACGAGTTTTGGTGGTGTTTCGCAGTCCGGTGGGTTTACGTACAACGGTGCTTTTTCGGCTGGTGAAATCGAAGAATATACTAGCGAGTTTCATGGCTATCTAGAAGAGAAAAAACGTGAAGCATTTCAAAAAATCAATCGTCTGATTGGTGATGGTGGCGTGATTGACAATGAGATGTTACGAGACCACGTTGTTATTTTGGTGTCTGACGGACTCGACAACGGAGCGTCGATTGATGTTGCGATGGACTTTTTAAAGCCACTCAGACTTCAGCGTTTGGTTATCGCAACACCTCTTGCGAGTGTACCTGCAGTCGACAAGCTTCATATGGTGGCGGATGAGCTCCATGTACTCGACGTTAAGGAGAACTTCATGGGCGTGAACCATTATTACACGCAAAATGAAATACCGTCACATGAAGATACGATTGCAAGAATCAATGAAATTGTTCTTAACTGGCGCTAAATCATACTTGTAGAATGTTGTAAGATTGTGCTAAGATTAATCATAACGAATACGACAACAAGTGATTAAGGGAGAGTATGTTAGACGTTTTTATTACCTCAAGGGTACGACGTAAGATTGTGGTGGTGTATGCGAAATACCCAGACTTTCATACACACGTTCGTGGCCTCGCCAAACTCATCAAAGAAGACCCAGGGAATATCCAGCGTGAGCTTAAGCGTCTCGAAAAAGTTGGTTTCCTGACGAGTGAAAAACAGGGAAATACCAAGATTTATTCGACGAATAAACAATTCCCGATCTTTAAAGAATTACAGAGCATTGTCATTAAATCACAACAGCAATCTGGTCGTCCGAAACGTTCACCTGCTGATCTGTAATGACATTATTTGACGATATTTTGAAGGCACGCGGCCTCGAAGGTGAGGTACGTGAGCTTTTTTTATCTCCAAGCTACGAATCAGGCCATGACCCATTTTTACTCCCCGACATGGACAAGGCGATCGAGCGACTTGTGGCCGCGCACAATAAAAGAGAAATAATTACCATCTATGGTGACTACGATATCGATGGGCTAACGGCAACGACTGTTTTGCTTGATGCGTTTGACTCGTTTGGATTCGAAAACATCGATGCATTTATCCCTAACCGATTCGTCGAAGGTTACGGATTGACGGTTGATGCAGTCGAGCGTATTGCCGCAGCTGGCACGCAGTTGATCGTGACCGTAGATTGCGGCAGTTTAAGTGAAAAAGAAATCATCAGAGCAAATGAACTGGGGGTTGATGTGATCGTGACGGATCATCATAATGTTGCACCCACTCAGCCACCAGCGGTTGCGGTGATTAATCCGAAACGACTCTTGGCGGATTATCCGGGGTGCTATGAGAAATATGTTCTCAAAACACAAGATGGAAGCTGGAAGATGGAAGATAGTGGAGTGCAATCACCAAATTCTCATAGCCATATTCCATATTCTAAACTTTATCCATTTATTGATCTCCCGGGTGTTGGTGTGGCATTTAAATTAGTGCAGGCTCTCCAGACCCGGCTTCCAGGACTTGAGAAAGGGCAGGAAAAATGGTTACTTGATCTTGTCGCACTGGGAACGGTTTGTGACGTCGTCACCCTGGTCAATGAGAACCGAACGCATGTCTATTGGGGTCTGAAGGTATTAGCTCAGACTCGACGGCCGGGCCTGAGAGCACTCATGGCAGTTGCGGGTATCGAGCCATCGCAGATATCAGCGCGACATCTAGGATTCGGGCTTGGTCCACGGATGAATGCAGCCGGTCGATTAGAAACTGCTCAGCATGCACTTGATATGTTGCGATCTAGTGAGGGCATGGTGGCACTCGAGAAGGCGAGACTGCTTGATGAACTTAATATGAATCGCCGAACGGATCAAGACAAGATTTTTAAAGCAGCAATTATTCAGGCGGAGCAATTTTTACAGGATCCTGTGTTGGTCGTCAGCGCACCGGGCTGGAATCACGGGATTATTGGTATTGTAGCGGCAAAACTCCTCGAAAAATACAAGAAACCAGCCTATGTTCTGCAAGAAATGGGTGAAGAATCAAAGGGGTCTGCGCGCAGTTATGGTGATTTTAGCGCGGCCGATGCGATTAGGGCAGCTGACGACATTATCACCAAAGGCGGGGGTCATAAACTAGCAGCTGGTGTCACTATGCCAACGGCAAATATTGCTACATTTCGTCGACGTGTGAATGAGTTTTATCGATCACAAAAATTATTGAATCAAGCTGCGCTTCTGCTTCCAAAAGCCGATGTCACCATCGATGATTTATCAGAAGTTGATGAGCAGTTACTCGACCTGCTAAAAAGCATGGAACCATTTGGCAGTGCTAATCCCGAACCGATCTTAAGAATCGAAGAAGTAACGGTGATTGCAGTTAGGCGAATGGGCGCCGACGCGCAGCACGTCAAACTCGACGTCCAGGACAAAAAGAGGTTTCGAATGCAGGTGTTGAAATTTAATGCACCCGATCATTATTTTGTTGAACCGGGTGAAACGGTGACGATATGGTTTCAACCAACGATTAACGAATGGCAGGGCAGGCGGAGTGTTGAGGGCATGCTACTCCATCTTAGTATGGACGATTTTGCTAAAGACAATTCAACCTAATCGGATTACGTAGACAGAATGGTTTGGAGCTCGGGGCTGTTCCATTTTTAACTGATACAATGAATATGTGAATACTATTACAACCATCGGCGCAGTTGACGAATTTATGACGTATACGAATCGTCCAACCGTAAAGGTTGTCATCAGAAAAGATGATTTTATTTTAATTCTTAATGATGGTCTACTTCCTGGCGGCGGGATTAACGATGGCGAGTCTGATCTAGACACAATTTTTCGTGAGCTCCAAGAAGAACTGGGTGCGACAGTGAGTGATATACGTAGTATTGGAGTTGTGATTCAATACCGTAATCTTTTAGGAAAGCGATATATTATCAAAGGCTATTCGGCAAATCTTATATCAATCGGAGGAGCTACAAACTTTCAGGATGTAGGTGAGGCTCAGTTTACTAAAACTTGGCTCACGCTTGATGGAGCTCTGGAATTAACAACGAAGTCAATAGATACTGCAAAAACTAAACCTATGAACGATGATCTTAATCAAGGTAGGCTATATAATCTAATGTCTAGCTACGAACTATTGAAATGTTTGAAATGATGAATCCAGTTGCACCAGTCATACATCTCTGTTATAATTAACTCATTATGGTACAAGTCACACGTAAAGATGAACGAGAAGCAAACGAGAATATTATTCGTCGTTTCAACCGCAAAGTATTGCAGAGCGGCGTTTTAGCTGAAGCTAAAGCTGTCATGCGTTTTGCAAAACCACTGAGCAAACCAGAACGTCGCACAAAAGCGATTATCCGCCGCGCTCGCAAACAAGAAAAACTAGCAAACGCCCGTTTGGGAATTCGCTAGTCCATCATGCCTGGTACGCTCAATCAGCGTATTCAAGACGATTTAAAAGCCGCTCTTTTGGGCGGCGATCGTTTTGCCGCGCAAACACTCCGTGGCCTCAAAGCTGCAGTGTTAAATGTTGAAGTTGCCGAAAACAAACGCGAGACAGGACTGGACGATGCGGCGATTGAACAAATCGTTGCCCGCGAAGTGAAAAAACGGAATGAAAGCGCAATGATTTACGAGCAAAATGATCGCGCAGAGTCTGCTGCGGATGAGCGAAAAGAAATTGAAATTCTGTCAGTCTATCTCCCTAAGCAACTTTCTGAAGAAGATATCCAGGCAATCGTTCACCAGACTATTGCTGATATGGGCGTTAGCGGACCTGCTGGTATGGGTCAAGTAATTGGTGCTGTCAAACAAAAAGTAGGCAACACAGCCGACGGTGCAACGGTTGCGAGACTTGTAAAAACACGCTTAAATTAACACAAAAAGGAGCAGTAAATGATTGTATTTTTTGGTCCAGCTGGTGCTGGAAAAAGCGTTCAAGGACAAATGCTTGCAGCGCGTCACGAATGGCGCTGGTTAAGTGCGGGTCAACTACTACGTGACACGCATGACCTTGAATTAATCAGGGAAATGCAGACTGGTGCACTTGTAAATAGTGAAAAGGTCAATGCACTTATGGGAGAAGCATTAAAACGTGCAGTAAATATGAATCGCGTTATTCTCGATGGTTTTCCTAGGGAACTTTCTCAGGCAAAATGGCTGATTGCGTCACGTCCTGATCATCAACGTTCAATCGCGCTTGTTATTGTGCTTGAAGTCCCGCGTGCTGAGCTTTTAAAACGTCTCGAAGTACGTGGCCGGCTTGACGATACAACTGAAGCAGTCGACAAACGACTTCGTATTTACCGCCAAGAAATGTATCCAATTTTGAGTTATTTTACGGACGAACGTGTCAATATCGCTCATATTGACGGTACGGGTACTGTCGGACAAGTTCATGATCGTATCATGGAGGAATTGGTCGCGTGCAAGCTCGCTTAAAAACAGAGGCTGAAATTCAGGCAATGCGTGACGGTGGTAAAATTATAGCCACTATATATCGTGATCTTCAAGGCTATGTCCATGCTGGTATGACTGAAAAGAGCATTGATAAATGGGTCGCAGGTGAGATTGCTCGACATGGTGCGATAGCAACGTATAAAACGAGTGAAGTAAAGTTCCCAGCGGCAATTTGCATTTCGACCAATGATCAGATTGTTCATAGTGTGCCAAGTAATTATGTCCTCGAAAAAGGCGATATTGTCAGTTTTGATCTCGTTATTACCTATAAAAATATGAAAACCGATGCGGCATTCACGATGATTGTTGATGAAAAACCAACAGGTGTCAAAAAACATCTCTTATCAGTGACGGAACGAAGTTTGTATGCAGGTATTGACGCGATTAAAGGTCGAGGCACAAGGTCGGGTGATATTAGTGCCGCTATCGAAAAAATACTGAGCAGCGGGAAGCTAGGGATTATTCGCGAATTAGTAGGACATGGCGTGGGGTTTGAGATGCACATGCCGCCCGAAGTCCCAAACTATGGCAAAAAAGGCAGTGGAACAGTTTTGCAACCTGGTGACACGATTGCAATCGAGCCGATGGCGACTCTAGGCAGTGAAAAGATCCTGACTGATCAAGAAGATGGCTGGACAATTCGAACACGTGACGGTAGTTTGGCGGCGCATTTTGAACATACTGTTCTTATCACCGAAAATGGTGCCGAAATCCTTACCAAGCTCTAGGCAGGTAACAGTTGCTTAAAACCCACCGTAAGCGGTATACTAAAGACTATGCAAGAAATATCTAGATACGCTGTCGGTATTGATATTGGGACAACGACAGTTCGCTGCGTCGTTGGTCACATCGACGTGACAAGTGGAACTCCAACGATCGTTGGAGTCGGTCAAGCACCAAACAGCGGCATGCGCAAAGGTGTAGTTGCAAACCTGACTGGACCTGCCAGAGCAATCGATGATGCTCTGGGTGAGGCCGAGCGCATGAGTGGCTACCAGGTCGACGGTGCGACAATGAGTATTAACGGCGCACATATCATGAGTACCAAAGCTGACGGTATGATTGCCGTCGGGAGTGCTGATCACGAAATTGCCCACAGTGATATTGAGCGTATCGAAGAAGTCGCCACGCTAGGTAAAGTGCCAGCCAATCGCGAGATTCTTGAGGTTGTACCCCATAGCTATCGGCTCGATGGACAGGATAATATCAAAGATCCACTTGGCATGATAGGCACTCGTCTGGAAATTAGCGCTAACGTCGTATCGGCACTTGGTCCACATGTGGCTAATTTGCAGAAAACAGCTGATATGGCTAAGGTTGCGCCACATTCACTTATTGCTGCTGGTATCGCCGCTTCCAGAGCAGTTCTCAGTGAGCAACAGATTGAAAATGGCGTCGCACTCCTTGATATTGGGGGCGCAACAACCAGCATTGTCATATTTGAAGAAGGTGATTTGCAGTATGTTTCAGTGCTCCCTGTAGGAGGAGTGAATATTACGAATGATCTTGCGATTGGGCTTAAAACTGATCCTGAAATCGCAGAAAAGGTCAAAGTGTCACATGGTCAACTTGGCGGCCGAGTTGATCACGCAAAGATTCAAGTCAAACACGAAAAAGACGTGCTCACTTTTAATCCAGCTGATGTTGATGAAATCATTGAGGCGCGACTTGATGAGATTTTTGATGCAATCAACAAAGAACTCAAAAAAGCTGGTCGAGCTGGACGTCTACCAAGCGGCGTTGTACTCACTGGTGGCACGGCACGGCTAAAGGGAATTGCCGAGTTTGCTAAAACAAAACTCGGAGTAGCTGCGCGAATCGGCAAGGCAACTGGTTATGCTGGCGTGGCCGATCATATCGAAGAACCACAATTCGCGACTGCAATCGGTCTCATGCTTGCTGACGCACAAGGTGGAAACGAGGCAGTTTCCCGCGTAAAAGTCGTCAGTGGTAAGGCAGCAATTAAAAGCGCAAGTGGGTTTGTGAGCAAATTCCTTGCTCGTTTTAAGGCGTAATTTGTTTTTAAATGATAAATGCTATACTAGATAAGAATAGAATATCGGGGAGAAACTAATTCCATGCCGGAAGTAACACCAAGCGAGATACAAACATTTGCAAGCATTAAAGTTGTTGGCGTCGGCGGCGCCGGCGGCTCTGCTGTTAACCGCATGAAAGATGCCGGATTAAACGGTGTTCAGTTCATTGCGATGAACACTGATGCTCAGGCACTTCATAATTCAAAAGCGGATGTAAAAATCCATTTAGGTCATTCAACGACCGGTGGGCTCGGTGCGGGCGCTAACCCAAGTGTGGGCGAGCAAGCAGCCGAAGAATCACGTGATCAAATTCGCGAAGCACTTGAGGGTGCCGATATGGTCTTTGTGACGATTGGCGCTGGTGGTGGCACAGGGTCAGGTGCGGGTCATGTCGTTGCCGAAATTGCGCGTGACATGGGTATCCTTGTCGTTGGTGTTGCGACGAAGCCATTTAGTTTCGAAGGTGAAAAACGACGTCAAAATGCCGAGTGGGCAATTGCACAACTTGGTCGCCAAGTCGATACACTCATTACGATTCCAAATGATCGTCTCCTTCAGACAATTGATCGTCGAACACCACTACTTGAAACATTCAAGATCGCCGATGACGTGCTCCGACAGGGTGTCCAGGGTATCTCAGAATTGATCACCGAACATGGTCTGATCAATCTCGACTTTGCTGACGTTAAAGCCATCATGAGTAACGCTGGTTCGGCACTTATGGGTATTGGCCGCGCCAGTGGTGACGACCGTGCTGCTCAGGCTGCACAACAAGCGATTGAATCACCACTCATCGAAGTCTCAATCGATGGTGCCAAGGGTGTCCTGTTTAATGTAACAGGCGGTTATGATATGAGTATGAGCGAGATTCAGGAAGCGGCTGAGATTATCACCAGCGCTGTTTCTCCTGATGCAAATATCATTTTTGGTGCAACACTCAAGCCTGACCTCGAAGATGAACTGATTATCACTGTTATTGCAACGGGTTTTGATAGTGCATACTTTCATGAACAAGCAGCACAACTTGAAAATCCAAGTGCAGTACCGGCGCCGAAGAGTGTCAGTGACGCCGCAGTTGAATCTATTGATCTTGATCTAGATAAATCTGATGCTGCAGCAGCATTTGCCGCAGAAGACACGCACGATATCTGGAACCAACCAGCTGATGACGACGACGAATCTGATACACCTGCATTTCTTCGCCGCCGTAAAAAAAATAATTCTGACGAATAGGAGCAAGAAGCGCTATGAGTCGGGCATATAAAATCGGTGATACAAGAGTGATTGAATCACGTGAAGTTGGTGACGGTGTGACAATTCGCCGTCGCCGTGAAACTCTGGACGGGAAGCATCGTTTTACTACCTATGAACGGATTGAGAAACCAAACCTTGCCATCATCAAAAAAGACGGGACACGCGAACTATTTGACCGTGATAAACTTGCAATAGCGATCAAACGATCCGTTGGAAAATTCTTTTCATCAGAGGTAGAAGTTGAAGAGATCATTTCTAATGTCGAAGATGCTTTATATGAACTTGGTGAATCAGAGATTGATTCAAAAACTGTGGGTGACAAGGTTTTGGACGAACTTGCCCTCCGTAATGAAGTTGCCTATGTGCGTTTTGCTAGTGTCTACCATGAGTTCAAAACTCTCGATGAATTCGAAGCAATTTTAACGCAGCGCCGCAAGAAAATCGCATGAAAGCAGTTATTGTCTATAAAAACGAAAGTGACCACGCTAGGGCTGTGCTCGACTATCTCCGTGACTTCGAACGACAGACAGGTCGTCAGCTTGCGACAATAGACCCTGACTCACCCGACGGAATTGACCTATGTCGGGTATATGATATCGTTGAATACCCAACCATTGTTGCTATGTCTGACGAAGGCATGGCGCTGAATAGCTGGCGCGGACTTCCACTTCCGACGATTAGTGAGGTCAGCTATTATGTTTAAAAAAGTACACGCCTTTTTCCGTCACGAAGACAAAAACCTTCGGGATAATCGCTGGATATTTATGAGCATGCTGATCGGTGCAGTACTTAGCTTAATTGCTGCGTTTGTTCTGTCGGTTGAATCGTACCAACTCGCCAAAGACCCGAATACCATCCTAAGTTGTAGTATTAACATTATTCTTAACTGTGCAACAGTTGCAAAACACCCGTCGGCAGAGTTACTTGGTTTTCCGAACAGTTATTTAGGGATGATGGCCGAGCCGATTGTTATTACGGTCGCGATTGCTGGACTTGCTGGTGTGAGATTTCCTCGTTTGTTTATGTTCAGTGCACAAATTGGATATACAGCTGGTGTGATCTTTGCCTACTATCTTTTCTACGTAAGTTTTTTCATTATTCAGGCACTTTGTCCATGGTGTCTGTTGGTGACACTGACGACAACATTGGTATTTTTTGCAATTACCAGGTATAACATTCGTGAAGGTAATTTGTATCTACCAAAACAATTATCAAAACAACTACAATCATTCATTCATAAAGATTACGACAAGCTTCTTCTCGCAAGTCTTATTGTTTTTGTTGTTGCTGGAATTGTATTAAAGTACGGCGAAGGTTTATTCGCCCAAGGTTTCTAAATGGCTGAATTAATCATTATCCTTGGGAGTGTTCTTGTATATATTTCGATCGTATTTTCGATTGCATGGTCGCGCAGACGACTTGATATTGTTGATATTGCCTGGGGTGGGGGATTTATTGTTGCAGCACTTGTAAGTTTTTTCATGGGACAGCAGGGGCTATTGCAGCTTCTTGTCACAGGATTGGTAATCATTTGGGGTGTTCGATTGGCATATAGTATTTTTCGTCGGACGTTGGCTGCGCAGGGTGAAGATCCTCGCTATACCGAACTACGTAAAACCTGGAAAGGTAATGCGGCGGTTAATGCGTATTTCCGCATTTTTGTGACCCAGGGGATCCTAGCAACCATCGTTTCCGCCGCAGTTATAATGGTAAACTTGTCGAATACGATGGGTATTTCGCTACTTGTTGTTACTGGACTCGTTATATGGATAATTGGGTTTGTGTTCGAATCAATTGGTGATGCCCAGCTAAAGAAACATCTGGCAGACCCAAGTAAAAAAGGCACGCTTATGACCAGCGGGCTCTGGAAATATACCCGTCATCCAAACTATTTTGGTGAGTCAATACAATGGTGGGGGATTTACCTGATCGCACTGAGCGTTCCGTTTGGCTGGGCAGCAATCATCAGCCCGCTTGTCATCACGTATCTACTACTGTTCGTATCAGGTGTACCACCAACCGAAAAAAGATTCACCGGTCGTTCAGGCTGGGATGAATACAGAAAACGAACGAGTGTATTTGTTCCTTGGTTCCGAAGAAACTTGAACTAGCTATCTAAACAAGGTAGAATATAGACAGACATCCAACTTTATATGAGTAGGTGAGTGGTTATCAGCCACGAAGGTTTTCAGGGAAGAAATCGAAAAGAGACTAGACCCCAGACGTGCATGCGACGTTATAGCAGACAACTAAGCGCTAAAAAGAATCTCTTTTTGGAAACTGGATGGTACCGTCCGCGATATGCGGATTCCAGTGACTAAATAGGGATTTTTTGTTTTATTAATTATAACCAAAGGAACACTATGAAATTCAAAGCCAACACTCGTCGCCGTGCACTCGAATACGAAAAAGACATCGTTGTTCAGTGGAAAAAGAACAAGACATTCGAAAAATCAGTTGATCAGCGTCCGATCGATAATTCATATGTATTTTACGATGGCCCGCCGTTTATTTCCGGTGTGCCACATCACGGCACGCTTCTGAGCTCGATCGTCAAAGACGCTGTACCTCGTTACCAAACTATGAAAGGCAAACGAGTTGAACGTGTCTGGGGTTGGGACTGTCATGGGCTGCCGGCCGAACGCTACACCGAGAAGAAGCTCGGCATTAACTCGCGCGAAGAAGTCCTAAAATTTGGCATCGAAAAATACATCATTGCCTGCCGCGAAAACATGGTCCAAACCAGCGGGCTATGGGAAAGTACGGTTGACCGTATTGGACGTTGGGTTGATTTCAAGGGGGCCTACAAAACCATGGACAAAGAGTACATGGAATCTGTTTGGTGGGCGTTTAAAACACTGTATGAAAAAGGCAAGATTTACGAAGGCGAAAAGGTACTGATGTACTGTACGCTAGATGCAACACCACTTTCAAAGGCCGAAGTCACCATGGACGCCGGTGCGTATCAGGACGTAACCGACCCATCGGTCTACGTTAAATTCAAACTTGTTGGTGAAAATGTCAGTCTGCTCGCCTGGACGACAACACCGTGGACGCTACCAGCAAACACCGCTATCGCCATCAACAAAGATTTCGATTATGTCGAAGTCGAAGTAGGGGATGAACGATTAATACTCGCTAAAGACTTAGTTGAAAAAGTATTAACAGATGAAAAACACCAGACACTGAATACAAATATTATTCGGACCTTCAAAGGCAGCGCGCTGGTCGGTGAAGCATACGAACCACTGCTGGGTGTTGATCGCGGCGAAGGATCCAACAAAATCTTCCACGCCGACTACGTTACCCTCGAAAGTGGATCGGGCATTGTCCACCTGGCGCCGGCATATGGTGAAGAGGACTTTGCACTCGCTCGTGCCGAAAAGATCCCTGTCGTTCATGTCATCGACGAAAACGGTAACTATACCGAAGGTGACTGGATCGGCCAGAATGTCTGGGAAGTGAACAAACCAATCGCCAAAACACTGCTCGAACGCGGTATCGTCTGGAAGATAGACTACTATCGTCACAGCTATCCGCACTGTCACCGCTGTGGCACGCGCCTGATGTACCGTGCACATCCGAGCTGGTTTATGGACATTGATAGTCAGCGCGACACGATGTTAGAAAAAAACGGCAACATCGAATGGTTCCCATCGCATGTCAAAAACGGTCGGTTTGCCAAAACGATCGAATCAGCACCTGACTGGAACCTATCACGTGACCGATTCTGGGCAACGGCTATGCCTGTCTGGAAGGGAACAGATAGCGAAGGGAATGTGCATGTCAAAGTCGTCGGTAGCTACAATGAGCTCGAAAAACTCAGCGGCACGCGACTGGATGATTATCACCGCCCATGGGTCGACGATGTGACCTTTACGATCGACGGCGTCACCTACGAACGTATCGACAAGGTAATGGATAGCTGGTTCGAAGCTGGCAGTATGCCATTTGCTCAGTTCCATTATCCGTTTGAAAACAAGCAAAAATTCGAACAGAATTTTCCTGGTGATTTCATCGTGGAATATATCGGTCAGGTCCGCGCTTGGTTCTATTATATGCATTCGATGAGTGTCGCACTATTTGGTGAACACTCATTTAGGAACGTCATCGTGACTGGTAATGTCGCTGGTAATGACGGCCGCAAGATGAGCAAAAGCTACGGTAACTTTACTGATCCAAACGAGTTGATGGATAAATTCTCGGCTGATAGTTTACGATTCCTCCTACTCCAAAGCCCGCTACTAAACGGTGAAGATTTTGCCTTGCAGGACAAAGAAGTTGGTGACGTTGCTCGTAAACTCAGTATGATCTGGAACATGTACGATTTCTTTACCATGTACGCCGAAGTCGATGGTTGGGAATTTACCGGTGATCTGTCTGATCCGTCACCGACCTGTGACAACCCACTCGACCAATGGATTATTAGCCGTATGCATCAATTGACGGCCGAAGTTGGCACGCATATGGACGCCTACGATATCCCGAATGCCACGAAACCGATCCTGCCGTTCATCGAAGACGCCAGCAACTGGTACGTGCGTCGTTCACGTCGTCGTTTTTGGAAATCAGGTGATGATCAGGATAAAAATAACGCTTACCGGACGCTTCATTATGTCCTCGTCCAGCTCGCGCAGGTGATGGCACCGTTTACGCCGTTTTTGTCCGAAGAACTGTACCAGAAACTGACCGGCGGTGAATCAGTTCACTTACTTGATTGGCCATCGGTTGGTCATGTCAACGAACTGGTTGTATCCGACATGGAAACCGTCCGTGACTATGTCAACCAAGGTCTATCCATCCGTGCCAAGGAACATATGAAAGTTCGTCAGCCACTGGCGAGTGTGACGATTCCTACATTTGGTGAGTTCGTTGATTTCCAGGATATTTTGACCGAAGAGCTAAACGTCAAAAAGGTGAAAAAAGGCAAACTATTAAAACTTGACCTCGAACTGACGCCTGAACTGAAACGTGAAGGCCTGATGCGCGAAGTTGTTCGTCATATCCAAACCAGTCGCAAAGCAGCTGGGCTAAATGTCGATGATCATATTAAACTAAGTCTTACGACGGATGATGGTGATCTACTAAAAGCCATTACGGAACACCAGAAAGTCATTTTGTCCGAGACTCTTGCGGACTCACTCCAGGACGCAAAGTACGATTACGAAGTGACCGTGAAAGTTGAAGGCGTGGAACTAACAATTAATCTGGAGGAAGCAGAATGAGTAATTCATTCCAACATAAAGCACTTACACTTGAGAAAGTAGATAAACCACTTGTTTATACGGCTATGTCAAAACATCTATTTTACTTTCGTGAGTATATTTCAAAATTTGTATTTGAGCAGGGTGGTGTTCCGCTTAATCCATTTATGATTTCAGGCTACTTTATGCTCGATACTGTTGATCGAGATGTTATTCGGCAGGCAAACAATGTCGTTGTTGCACGTTCTGACCAAATATGGATATTTGGCCCAATCAGCGACGGTGTTCTAGCAGAAGTTATCCAAGCAAAAGCAGCCGGCAAGATCACTCGTTACTTCGGCGTGATCGATTCCAAAGATATTGTTGAATACACGAGGGATGATGCGGTGATGGAAGATGGGCTTGAGGATCAGCGGCACCATCTGTAGGTTTAGCCTAAATGGTTAATCTCGATCCTTACTTTGTAACTGCAAAGTAACAAACAGTTTTCTTTTGTGCCAACAAAAGAAACAAAAGTTCCCGGGACAACTCACGTTCTCCGGGAACGATTCACTCCGCCTTCTTGGTCGTCTGCGAAACTCACGCCGACAGGCGCCTGCTGCCCGGGTTCAGACAGTCCTCGACGATCCAGGAAACCGTCATTCATCGTTCTCGGGGACGCTCACAGTCCCAAACCCTGGCAAGCCGCTACGGCTTGTAGTCGCAGAGCTCCGCTCACGATCTACCATTGACTACATACCAACTACCACCCTGCTATATTCTATTTTCTAACCATGCCCCGGGGTCTGGGGTATCTGGACCGACCCGAGGATGGAGGGATGAAACAACTGGAGTAATTCGCGAGGACGTGTCCAGAATAAATAACTCAAATAATCATTCTGGACCTCCCAAAGGGAGTTTCGCAGCGACCAGTTGTTTGGTTCATCCGTTCTCGGCGACGGGAAGCAACCCCAGGAGTCTTTGCTTCTTTCGTCGGTACGAAAGAAGCCGCTTTGTTACTTTGAGGGATCAAAGTAAGGATTGAGGTTTATAGCCATATATTGACATTTTATCCTGTTTATGCTAATATGTATATAAATACACTCAACACAAAAATATATGACATTTCAATTATTCAAATCAATTCGTTTTCAACCTATCGACCCGATCGATAACGGACTTCGTGAAGAAATTGTTGCTGAACAGCAAGAATCAGAAGCAATCACTTTGGAAGAAGGTTTGGACGAAGGCCAGAGTGAATCATTCTGGAAAGTCGTCGAAGAAGACATTCACCAGGATCCTGACTGGTTCACATTCGACAAAGAAGAATAGGGAACTTTTATGAAATAGTCGTCATAGACGGCTTTTTTTGTTATGCTTATATATATGGGATTATTTGACGACTTAATGGCTGCAGTAAACGACGTAAAGGCTATAGGTACTGAATTTACCGAAGACATCCTTGGGTTAAAGGATGAGATAGCTCAGCCAATCGCGGATGTAAAAGAACATGCCACTGATGCGTATCAGTCAATCAGTGAAACGGTCGCACAAACCAAAGACACCGCCGGCACGATATCAAAAAAAGTAAATAAACTTATCCAATAACCGAATTTTTGACATGACCGACCAAGAATTCGATACGCTTATTACCAAAGCCATGGACGAACTACCACAGAATTATATTGCTGGGCTTGAAAATGTTGCAATCGTGTATGCCGACGAACCAACACCCGAACAAATAGAAAAAATGAAGATCACACACGGGCAAGTGCTTTTGGGGCTATACGAAGGTATTCCACTTACACAACGTGGCGGCGGGTATAGTTTTGTGTTACCAGACAAAATTACACTGTTTAAAAATTCAATCCTAGCTGTGTCGCGTGACCCGGCTAGTCTATTTGAACAAATAAAACGTACGCTTTGGCATGAAATTGCTCATTATTATGGGCTATCGCATGAACGCATGGAACATTTACAGCAACGTTAAGACCACAACGCCATACGGTGTCGCAATGCACCCGTCTATGGTAGACTAGACCCAGAACTAACACCGCATGTGGAGTGTGGAGAAGAGGCCGAGAGTTATGGGATTGCGAATTGAGCGAAGTATTTTGAGTAAATTTAAATCAATCATTATGATGACGATGTCTTTTGCATTGGTTATTGGCAGTGTGAGTTTTGCTGCACCGCAGTTTTTTAGCCAAGTAGCTAAAGCGACAACCGCGTATACGGCTATACCTTTTACACCATCGGAAGTTTCGACTAACTGGTCTACGGATCGCACCGCTCCGTCTGGTGGTCACGAATCAGTAGCATTTGGCGGACGTAGTGATGTCCTTGAGATGCGCGTCAATACAGCAAACGCAAGCCCGACAACTGGTTTCTACCGAACCGAGGGTCTACAGCGACAAATTGCCGCAAGCGACACGGTCAAAGCAGATCTTTATGTTGAAGGTGACTGGGCAGCTAAGGATGTTCGGGCTGGCTTATGGGCAGTTGGTAAAGACGCAAGTGATACCATTTCGGCCTACCCGATTGTAGAATTTATTTCAGGAAACGGAGGCAGTTATACGGGTTGGCGTATTTGGGATGGTGTTAACGGTGGGTGGACAAACACAACAACTCCATATAACTCGAATGCATGGAATACTTTAGAAATTTCACTCAATACTAATACCGATCAATTTAATGTGTTTGTAAATGGCGCACAGATTACTTCAAAAGCTGGCGGTGGAACTGCAAACATAAGTGCTGTTATCCTAAATAATTTTAATGCAGCTAATAATAATGCCGCATTTGATTATGCAGCCCGCTGGAGCAATCTTGCAATTGGTGATATCGCAGCATCAGCGACCGTAGCCCCTTGTTTAGTAACAAAGAGTATTCATACGACAGATATCTCAACTTGGAATACGTCAGAAACACGTGCAAACGGCCATAATAACATCGAGAGTACTGGGTTGCATGTCTGGACCGACACGGACGCCACGGGATCACCTGATCCAAGAAAAGCAGCTGGATATTATGCGACTGACTTCGCGCTTAGTGCACTAAGCGATAAGACAATTGCCCAATCAATTGATTATCAAGCGACCACTGGTATAACACCAGGACTACAATTAGTTGTCGATCTAGATAATAACGGTACGAATGACGGTATACTGGTCGGTGAATCAGTCTACGGTAATAATTGGTGGCTTACTAGTGGATCAGCACAGTTTGCGAAAGACGCTGCACCACATAATGGTGGAGGTAACGGATCGCTGTGGTACGGTACGCCGAACGAATGGCTCGCGTCATTCCCAGATGCAAACGTAAAGGCGATTGGCTATAGTCTCGGTTCTGGCGTGAATGCTGACGGTGTTATCAAAAAGATTTCACTTGGTTGTACTGACTATACGTTTGGTCTTGCACCTCCGGTAGTTCCAGCGGCTTTATTGAAAGCGGATAATAGTGGTAATTCTATTGCCAGCAACGGATATACAAACTCAAAGTATTTCACATTTCAGCTTACATCACCAGGTGCAACGAGATACCAATTAAAATACTGGAATGATATCCCAGGATCACCGTATAAAGAGGCGACTCCTTGGTCACCTACGGATCTCAGCCCATACTCATCATCATTTGGTGTCTATAAGGATAATTTCACTCAGGGAGAAGGCAAACACTACTTTGCGTTTAGTAGCTGTAATGCCGCACATGTCTGCTCTGCTTTTAGTGATCCATATGTCGTGACATATGACGTGGCCGCTCCTGCGGTACCCTTACTGCTTTCACCATCAGACAACGCATTCATTGCTACGAACGACTTCTGGTTCGACTGGACCGATGTTGACGGTGCGGTAAGTTATGAGATGCAAAATTCTACAAATCCAGCCGTAGGTGCTGACGGTTCATTCCAGAACGTGATGTGGACGGGTGATTATCAACAAATCCAGCCTACTGAGTCAAAAGCTCGTTCTCTTGGTGCAAGTGGTACTTGGTATTGGCAGGTCCGCGCAGTTGATGCTGCAGGTAACAAAAGCGCATGGACTAGCCCGTGGAAAGTAACAATTGATACCGTCGCTCCATCTGCACCACAAAACCTTACCTTAAAAGACTCACACGGTACCTTAATTGTGAACAATGGAACAACCAAATCTTACGAAGTGACTGCGGGGTGGGATGGCGTTAACGATGCTGTAAGTTATGAATATAAATATTGGAATAACATTTCATCGTCAGCGTACAACACAGAAAGTTCTGCATATATCGTTAACAATGGCAATAACCTAATGAGAAGTGGTGTATTTAACCAGGGTGAAGGTACGCACCATATTCAGGTTCGTGCGTTTGATGCTGCGGGTAATCCATCATCATGGTCGAGTACTTTTACTGTTACCTATGACATAACCCCACCTGTACTGACGATTGATCCAATTGCCGATTCAAGTGACAAAACGCCAACTATTACTGGTACAACCAATGAAATTGATCAGCCGGTGATCGTTACTGTTGAAGGTGTCGATTATGTAGCGACCGTAAACTCGAACGGCACATGGTACACTAACGTCAGCAAGGCGCTTGTTCCTGGGACATACACCATCTCAGTAAAAAGTACTGACTCAGCTGGTAATAGTGCAACTTCAGGCGCAACACTGATAGTTACCGAGGCGACTGCAGGTGAAGATAATATTGCGACGCCAACACTGAGTATCCCGTTAGCCGAAGAACTTCCTGTCAGTATTGTCGGCGGTATTACGACAGTGGCTTCTGGGACACCAAACAGCGTCTCTACGATTATTCAAAATACTAATGACGGCGCAGTGACTGAAGACGTGCTTGGTGCTCAAACTAAAAATAGTGACACAAAAACTGCCGCCGAAACGACAGCGGTGATTGCGCCAACAACAGAGGGTTGGAAAATATTCGGACTTCTCTGGTATTGGTGGATTCTGATTCTTGCACTTATCGGTAGCGCATGGTGGCTAATAGCTGCACGTCGTCGACAAGCCCAAGACGTCTAGCCTGATACCTGAAAACAGATAACTTGCGAGAGCATATCGTCAAAGTGCTCTCGCTTTTTTTTGTTCGATTTTGTATACTAAGGCCAGAGTGAAAAAAACAAAACAAACAGTGAAAAAACCGCTCATTCGACATGCAAAAATGGTCCTGATTCCGCATAAAGGTAACCAGTATCGTCCGCATATCATTCGACGTCATGGACTCGTCGCTGTTTTGTTGATCGTGATCGCAGTACAAGTTGGCTATAACACAATCACGCAGGGCTCTGTGTTGGGACAAGTAAATCAGATCACGCAATCGGAACTGTTACAGGATACTAATCAGCAACGATCAACCAAAGGACTTCCTAATTTAACGGCTAATCCCGAATTGACACGAGCGGCTGCAGCTAAGGGGAAGGATATGTTGGCTCGCCAGTACTGGGCGCATGATGCGCCCGATGGAACACTGCCGTGGAAATGGATTGCGGATACTGGGTATGATTACGACTATGCTGGTGAAAACCTGGCACGAAACTTTACCACCAATAATGGTGTTATGACGGCATGGATGAATTCTGCCGAACACAGGGATAATATTATGAGTCCTCATTACACGGATGTTGGGTTTGGGGTTGTTGATGGTGTACTTAACGGCAAAGCAACGACGCTTGTCGTGGCACTCTATGCTAGCCCGAGCGTAGGCAGCGTCAAAGGAATTGTTGCAACGAAAAAGGTCAGTGCAGTACCTATGACAGCACAGTCAATTGGTCCACTGTCACGGCTAGGCATCGCGGTGCAGTCACTCACACCTGCCGCAATTGGCGCAGCTGTGTTACTCGTGGTTGTGGCAGGTCTGGCGCTTCTTGCTCACACTTATCGTCACAAGTTGCCAAAACCGCTTCAGAATTCATGGTATCGTCATCATGGTGCTTACAAAGCGATTGGGCTATTGTCATTGACGGTTTTTGTTATTACTTTGTATGGTGGTGGCCAAATCTAGTACACTAGATGGATGACAGTAACAAAAGCAATTATCCCAGTTGCCGGATGGGGAACTCGCCGGCTACCAATTACAAAAGCGATCGAAAAGTGTATGTTACCAATTGGTAACCGCCCACTAGTTGATTATGTGGTGCAGGATTGTCTGGCTGCTGGCATAAGGGAAATCTATTTTGTGGTTAGCGAGGACAGTACGCAGCTACAAAATTACTACCGTTCAAATAGTAGCCTCAATGATTATCTTCGTGGCAATGGTAAAGAAGATAAATTACCTCTGATTGCGCCGCTAAAAGACGTCAAATTACACTATATAGTTCAGTCGAGCTCCGGTAAGTATGGCACGGCAGTGCCAGTTGCATTGGCCGCGTCAATTGTCGACGATAATGAATCTGTAGTTGTACTTATGGGTGATGATTTTATTTACAATGAGGACGGGAGTAGTGAAGTAAAACGACTTCTTGAGGCGACTCCTGACGGAAGCTGTGGAATTCTAGCTGCAACGGTTCCCCGCGAAGCCGTGTCAAAATACGGTGTTGTCGAACAAGACCAAGAAGGGAACTACATGCGAATTATCGACCAGCCGACACCTGAAAATGCGCCGAGTAATCTGATTAATATCAGCAAATATGTTCTGACCAAAAAAGTTATTGACCTGGCTGCTCGGCTTCCACCTGCGCATAATGGTGAATATCAATTGCCAGACGCAATTAATGAGTATGTCACTGCTGGCGGAATCGTTCGTGTTGTACCAGCACGGGGGCAATATCTCGATGGTGGTAGTGTCGAGGGTTGGCTATACGCAAACAACGTTGTTTGCCGGTAGCTTGATTTGATCACTTATATCTGTTACAATGGGTAGGATTAATTATTAAAGGAATTATATGAAAAAAGCAGTCGTTAAGATCGGTGGCAAACAGTTTATTGCCAGCGAAAAAGAGACCCTCCTGGTGGACCTCCTCCAAGAAGGAACAAAAGAGCTCACGCTTGATGCACTGTTGGTCATTGACGGTGATAAAACCACAGTCGGCACGCCAACGGTAAAAGGGGTGGTTGTCACCGCTAAAGTTGTCGAAGACAAGGTAGCCGGTGTGAAAATTCGAGTGATCCGCTACAAAGCCAAAAAGCGCGTTCACACAGAAAACGGACATCGCCAAAAATATAGCAAGATTGAAATCGTTTCAATCAAGTAATTGTCAAAACCTCGCTCCTAAAAAGCGAGGTTTTTTTATTGCGCTCGTGCTACAATGAAGGGAACGAAGAGGGAAGATATAAACAGTGACCACAGTTATTTCAGTAACCAATCAAAAAGGTGGCGTTGGTAAGACCACCAGCGCCGTCAATATCGCCTATTTTTTAGCAAAACAAGGCAGTAAAACACTGCTGATTGATTTTGACCCTCAGGGCAATGCAACGAGCGGTCTTGGTGTCGATAAGCAAAAACTCGAAGCGACGATGACCGATGTTGTTTTGGAAACAAAGACACTAGCGGAGGTAATTATTGCAACCGATCACAAAAATCTTTATCTTGCTCCGACGACTCCTCACCTGGCGAACACCGAAGTTGAGCTCGCTCAGGCTAGTCGCCGGTTTAGTCGGCTCAAAAACGCTGTTGATAATGTACACGGCTATGATTTTATCATTATCGACAGTCCCCCAAGTCTGAGTCTGTTAACAGTCAATGGCCTGATCGCTGCCCGTTATGTTCTATTGCCAGTCCAGGCAGAGTTTTATGCCTTAGAGGGCCTTGGACAGCTCTTAGAAACGATGAAACTTGTTCGCAAGAGTATGAACCCAACATTAGAATTACTCGGCGTTTTGCCGACTATGATGGACAGTCGCACGACACTCAGTAATCAAGTACACGAAGAAATTAAAAAACATTTTCCAGGTAAGGTGTTTAAAACAACTATTCCACGCAATATCCGCCTAGCCGAAGCGCCTAGCCATGGGCTACCGGTCGGCGCGTACGATCGATTTTCAAAAGGTTCTCGTGCATACAAAGCAGTGACAAAGGAGGTGCTTGATCGTGTCAGCCAATAAAAAAGGTCTCGGACGAGGCTTTGATTCACTTATTCCTACCGAATTACTCGACGAATCGTTTGACCCGACTGCGTCACAGGATGAGCAGATTTCAGAGTTACGCAATATTAAACTGAGTGAGATAGAAGCTGACCCCGACCAACCTCGCCGGATATTTGACGAAGTTTCTCTTGATGAATTAGCTCACTCAATCAAAGCACACGGTATCTTGCAGCCAATTGTTGTGACTCCACACCGTGGCGGTTATATGATAGTTGCCGGTGAGCGTCGTTTTCGTGCCGCGCGTCAAGCGGGACTCGATAAAATCCCTGCTCTTGTGCGTACGCTTAGCAATCAACACAAACTCGAGTTATCACTGATCGAAAATCTTCAGCGTCGTGATCTGAACGTTCTCGAAACTGCGACGGCGTATTTGAAATTACGTGATCAATTTAATCTGACACTTGATGAAATCGGCCAGCGCGTGGGCGGTAAAGCTGTCAGTAGTATTAGCAATACGTTACGACTATTACGTTTGCCACAGAATGTTCGTACGGCAATTGCCGAAGGCAAACTCCGTGAAGGCCAGGCAAGACCACTTGTCGGACTAGACGAAAAAATTATCGACGATGTTTTACCGCGCATCCTAAGTGAAGAGTGGAGCGCTCGTAAAATCGAACAGTTTATCGTTCAATTGAAAAAAGCCGCTAATGCACCGCAGACCAAAGAGCCAATCATCGTACAGCCTTACGCGACTGATACTGAGCGACTTGCTAAGAAATTTGCAACACCTATTCAGGTAAAAACCAACGCCAAAGGTGCTGGGCAGATTACGATCAATTTTAGAAGTGATTCTGATTTCAAGCGCATTCAAAAGATGCTTGACCGGGCCTTTTAGTACTTCGTATTCATCTTTCACCGACGAAGACATTGGTGAATTCACCCCACAATGTATTGGCGTCTGCGGTATAAACTTTAGAAGTAAATCAGATTGCAAGACCAGTGGCAGGCTGAGGCCTTTAGAATCCTCGTATTTTGTTGAACGGATATATTCGTAAACTGACCGGTCCGACGACATCATAATAGGGAATAAGACCGAGTCCACTTCGTGAATCATACGAATAGTCACCTTGGCGATGGTCACCCGAAACAAACAGCGTATTATCCGTGACAACTGTGTTCACGTTTCCACTTGTCGGTGACCCAGGTTCGCCGTGGTTATCATCATCAGGATGGAATCCTTCGGGATGTTCAGTGTTGTAGACGGTTATGGTGCCATCAGCGACGGTGACACGTTCGCCGGGGAAGGCGATCACGCGTTTGACGATAAACTCATCACCTGTCCCGACGTTATAGCGAGGGTTTTTGAAAACGATAATCTGACCACGACTGGGGATGTAACTTTTATTTTGTAACTGAGCCCAAGTGACCGGAAGGCGATTCACTATAAGTCGGTCGCCAGTGTACATCGTTGCTTCCATGCTTGGTCCAACAACGTTATAGCTACGAAATACGAATGTATTGATTAATAATGTTCCGACAAGGACGCACACAATGAAGATGACGATGCCAAGAACGTCCTTTAGGGCGGGGTGTCGTTGTAAGTAAGTCGCTTCCACTTTTATCCACTATACACTGTTTTGCGCTGACCTAAAAGTACAAATGTGCCTACGCTTAGTTCATCTTTTTTGTTTTTTTGTGTATTATAGAGTGAGTATTTATGACGAGACAACGACCTTCTATCGACGGCTTTATGCCGCGCCGATCTGCCAGCCAACTGGGTGAGTTTCATGACCCACGCAAGAAAGCCCAACTAGTCAAGCCACTTTCTGGTCACCTAGGAAAGGCAAACGAAACACTTAGCGCACCAGTACTTGTCAAAGAGAACCAGGGACTGAACCGGAGTGATATTAATGACTCACTCCGAGATATCGACGGCGAACACGTTCCAGAGTCAAAAAGAGACCGTCGTCGTCGACTGAAAAAGGGTGCACCAAGATCAAAGACAAAGCGTGTTATCAAGTGGATTAGTATCGTTATTATTGTTGGGTTAGCTTCGGTCGCTGCCTACTTAGGGTATAAAGTTCTTTCTGCTAGTGGTAGCGTATTCAAAGGAAGTATCTTTGATTTAGTACAGGCTCAGCCGCTCAAACAAGACGCAAACGGTCGAACGAACATATTGATTGTTGGAACGTCAGAAGACGACCCTGGTCATGAAGGTGGAAGCCTGACTGATTCGATCATGATCATGAGTATTGATCAAACGAAAAAAAATGCTTATATGATAAGTGTTCCTCGTGATCTTTATGTAAAGTATGGCGAAGCCTGTAACGCTGGCTACAGTGGTAAAATTAATGAGTATTATGGTTGTGTTAAAGAAGGGAATAGTCTTGATCAGCAGCGAGCTGCACTGCTTAAGACTGGTAGTTTCGTTGGGGGGATTTTTGGATTGAATGTTCAATACGGTGTTAACGTCAATTACACTGTCATGCGTGAACTCGTGACAGCAGTTGGGGGTATCACGGTAACGATCGATAGTCGCGATCCTCGTGGTCAGATGGACAGCAACTTTGACTGGAAATGTGGTGTTGGCGATCGAAAAGTAAGTCGTGCCGAGGTGCTTCGTCGTTGTCCGCCAAGTGGTCACTTTATCGACTATCCAAATGGTCCCGTGACACTTGACGCAGAGCATGCGCTCTATCTTGCACAGGCAAGGGGCGACATCGCACCAACCTATGGGTTTGAACAATCAAACTTTGACCGCGAGAAAAACCAACAAAAAATCGTCAAAGCGCTTCGTGAAAAAGCCGTCAGTGCTGGTACATTGAGTGATCTTGGCAAGGTGACGGGTATTGTTGACGCACTTGGTAATAATCTTCGAACGACCTTTGAAACGAAAGAAATACGTACTCTTGTCGATTTACTCAAGGACATAAAAAGTGAAAATATTCAATCGATTAGTCTGATTGATGGTGACAAGCCGCTTATGACGACAGGTAATACGGGCGGGATGAGCATAGTTCAGCCAGTTGCTGGACTATATGACTATAGCGCTATTCAAACAACCGTCAAAAAAGCATTATCGAGTGATCCTGTCGCCAAGGAACAGGCAAACATAGAAGTACTGAATGGCTCAAACACTCCAGGAACTGCACAAACGGAAGCAAACTTACTGACCGAAAAAGGCCTCAATGTGACAGTCGTAGGAAACGCACCAGGTGGAGCGTATGCAGACATTGAAGTATATATGGTTGCGAAAGATAAGCCTGCAACCAAAGCTCGACTTGAAGATCTTTATAAAGTCACGGTTAAAACAACAAAACCACCCGTTTCGGTATCGGCAGAAACGGATTTTGTCGTTATTTTTGGTAAGAGTCGATCGTCAAATTAGTATCGCAGTGGTATAATGAACTATAGATTATGGAGTTTCTAAAAGCCGCCAAAAGGCGTACGGTACTAAGTGAGCTGACGTACATTGCGCTCAATATCGGGCTAGCGATTGCTATCCTTGTTGTTGTGCTCGTGATTGAATCACCAGTTGCGGCAATTGCTATCGTACTGCTGAGTAAATGGCGTATCCTTGCCGTACGTCCACGCTATTGGTTTGCGAATGTTCAAGCGAATACCGTTGATATTATCGTGAGTCTGAGCTACGTAACATTACTGTATGCTGCGGGTGGCGCATTTGTCGCTCAGTGTTTTATCACCGCTCTCTATACTGCATGGTTGCTATTTTTAAAACCTCGTTCAAAGCGGAGTCTTGTGACTCTTCAGGCGGGGATTGCACTATTTTTTGGTATCTTAGCGCTTAGCATCGTGGCTTTTAGTTGGCCGGTCCCAGTCGTTGTTTCGATCGTGTGGATTATTGGATATAGTGCGGTTCGTCATATTCTCGGATCGTACGAGGAACCACATGCCCATTTCTTTAGTTTGATCTGGGGACTCGTCCTGGCGGAGCTTGGATGGGTGATGTATCACTGGATGATTGCCTACGATTTGCCTGGCGTTGGCCATATTAAACTTGCTCAAGTGGCAATTATTATGCTAGCGCTTTCGTTTGCTGCTGAACGTCTTTACGCAAATTACGACAAGAATAATGGCTTGAAGCTCGGTGAAATAATTTTGCCTATTTTGCTGACGACCAGTATTGTTCTTGTACTTTTGGTACGATTTAATGATATAGCAAGTAGTGTGCTTTAAGGAAGCGTTCAGGTAACTGACTTATAATCGTAACGAGAAAGTGGGAAATATGAATCACGAACGGATACCAAAATCAATAGAGCCAGTCGCGCAAACAGTTAGTCCGGAGTCTCGGATTCCAATACATAAAAAAAATCATTCAGTGCGACTTATTGTCGCTGCATGTACTCTTATCGTGCTGTGTTTCGGGGCTGGTTTCGGGGGAAGTATACTTTACTCAACGCTGAATAATAGTACAGCCATGACTTCACGATCTCAGATCCGAGACGGGAATCAGCTTACGACGAAGGAAGAAGAAGATATTGCATCCGTCGCCTCGAAAGTAGGACCAAGCGTCGTGTCGATTGTGACAAAAGTGGCAAGTGCGGGGTATAGTACGGCCGTTCAGGAAAGCGCTGGAACGGGCATTATTGTCGGAAGTGACGGTTACATTTTGACTAATAAGCACGTCATTGATGGCGCCACGAGTGTTCGAGTAACGCTTTCGGATGGAATGGTCTATGACACCGTTGACGTTCTCGGGACCGATCCGTTAAATGATGTTGCGTTCTTGAAAATTAAAAACGTCAACGGCCTCCCTGCGGCACAGCTTGGCGATTCGACATCGGTCAAGATCGGACAGAAAGTAGTTGCGATCGGTAATTCGCTGGGTCAGTATGACAATACCGTCACAAGCGGCATTATTTCCGGAGTCGGTCGACCAATATCAGCACAATCTGGTAATGCAGTGGAGACCTTAACTGACTTAATGCAGACTGACGCTGCGATCAATCCAGGTAACTCGGGCGGCCCACTCCTCAATATGCAAGGACAGGTTATCGGTATTAATACAGCGATTGCCCAGGATGCCCAGGGCATTGGTTTTTCGATTCCAATCAATGCGACGAAAGGTATTTTAAAGGGTGTTCTCGCCGGAGGAAAAGTGCAGCGTGCGTTCCTGGGGGTTAATTATCTATCTATTACTGCTGATGTTGCGAAACAGTATAACCTTCCGGTGAAAAAAGGTGCCTATGTATCGAAGGAAACAGGTTCGGCTGTTGGAGCAGGTAGCCCAGCTGATAAAGCGGGGATCAAAGACAAAGATATCATCACAAAAATTGGTGATATTGATGTAGGCGAAAAAGGGAGTGTGTCGAGTCTTATTGGTGAGTACGCACCTGGTGATACGATCCAGATAACGATTCTTCATGATGGCCAGATGAACACACTAAAAGTGACACTTGCTGCGTATAACGGCTAAGTTTTTGACAGGGCGATGATGTAGTCACGTGTTTCGATGTGATGGTAACTGTATCGTTTTGCAAATGCAATTATATTGCTGTGTTGCCAAGGATCGGCTTCAAGTAAGAGTAAGCCGCGAGGGGGTTGCTCGTTCGATGCTTGGATGATGAGTTTTTCGATAAGATCACGGCCGTTTCGTTCGGCAAAAAGTGCCAGAGCTGGCTCGTGACGGATTTCAGGTGATAGTTCCCACGACGAATCAACATATGGGAGATTCGCTAGAATAATGTCCGACGGTAATGGGTATTGGACGAGAAGATTACTCTGTATAAGATCAACATCTGCATGGAGTTTTTTGGCATTGAACGCCGCTATCTGTAGGGCATGATTACTGATATCAAGCAGTGTGACCGATAACTCAGGGTATTCAAGCTTTGCTGTGATCCCCAGGCAGCCACTCCCACTTCCTATATCGACAAGCGTCGCGTAGGTGGGTGCATTGGGTTTTGCAAAGAGGTCCTTTAGAACGTCTATCATTATTTCTGACTCAGGGCGAGGAATCAGCGTTGCTGTCGTCACGCGAAACGGACGGCCATAAAATTCTTTATGGCCGATGATGTAGGCAATCGGGACGCGGTCGAGACGAAGTTCTAGGCGCGCATCAGCGACGTCACGTTCGCGATGTGATAGTAGATCATTCTCGTGGGCATGTAAGTAGGTGCGTGGTTTGTGAATAGTGTGAGCAAGTATAATCTCTGCATCGAGACGTGCCGATGGAATTCCAATAGCAGCAAGACTCGTAGAAGCACCACGCAGCCAGTCTCTAATTGCTGGCGTTTGCAGCAGCCAGTTCACGTTCATATGCCTGTAAGTGCTCAATTATGTCATCAATGGCGCCATTCATCGCGATAGGGATACCGCTACGGCTATAGCCGATGCGGTGGTCAGTAATTCGATCTTGCGGAAAGTTGTAGGTACGGATTTTTTCTGATCGATCACCTGATCCAATCAAACTACGACGCTGCGCATCTTGTTTCGACTGTTCGGCATCAATTTTTGCCTGGAGCAGACGGCTACGAAGGACACTCATGGCTTTGTCTTTGTTTTTAAACTGCGATTTTTCATCTTGGTTTGTGACTACAAGACCCGTCGGGAGGTGGGTAATACGGACGGCGGAATCGGTTGTGTTGACGGATTGGCCACCATGACCACCAGCTCGGTAAACATCAATTTTGAGATCACCTGCGAGGATCTCAATATCGGTTTCTTCGGCTTCGGGGAGGACCGCAACAGTGACTGTACTAGTATGGATGCGGCCTTGAGATTCGGTAGAGGGAACGCGCTGGACACGATGAACTCCTGATTCAAACTTCAGACGTGCATATGGCGCACTGCCTTTAATACTGAAAACAACTTCTTTATAGCCGCCAGTATCGTTGGCACTTTCTGAAATGAGTTCAGTTTTGAGCCCGTTTGCCTCACAGTATCGGAGGTACATTCGGTAGAGTTCTGCCGCGAACAAGCTGGCTTCGTCACCTCCGGCACCGGCTCGGATTTCCAAGATGACATTTTTGTTGTCGTTTGGATCGCGGGGTGCTAACATCACGAACAGCTCATTTTCGAGCGTTAACAATTTTTGTTCAGTTTCGGTTGCGTCGCTTTTCGCTAGCTCCGCTAGTTCGTCGTTGCCAGTACTCAGTTCTTTTGCTTCAATCAGTTGCTGTTCGAGGGTTTCACGCAGAATCGCCATTTCGAGGATATCTTCGAGGTCGCCTAGTCGTTTATTTTTGGTGCTAAAATCAGGGTCTGCATACGCATTCGGGGTAGCAAGGAACTCACCGAGCAATTTTTTTTCGGCGGTAAGTTCATCGATATTGAGGTTGATCGTTGGCATATAATCCTATACTACATATAAAAAGAGGTCGCCACAAGTGGACGACCTCTTTTTAGGACGAAGTTATTTATCGTCGCTTGTTTTCTTAGCTTTGACAGCTGCAGCCTTCTTGGCTTTGCTGGCGAGTGCTTCTTTACGTGCCTGCGCAGCGGCAAATTTAGCCTTGAATCTGTCGACACGACCTTCGGTGTCGATGATTTTCTCTTCACCAGTAAAGAACGGGTGAGATGCACTGGAAATATGGACTTTCACAAGTGGGTATTCATTTCCATCTTCCCATTTGATTGTATCGGTGGTTTGCGCTGTTGACTGTGTCAAAAAGGCAAACCCAGCCACATCATCGCTAAATACGACAGGGCGGTACGTTGTTGGGTGTAAACTGCTTTTCATATCTGGATTATTGTATCTGTTTTTTATGAAAAAGTCAAAGATTTCAATTAGTAGTGGGTGATTTCGGACTTGATACTGTTTCTTCGTGATGGAACATATGGAGAACGCCGTTCGTCGGTCCTCTTAGACTTTGACGCCTGTTGTGTTCGGCATCGATTTTAGCGTGTAGTTTTGCGATGGACCGGACTGTTGAAGGGCTTTGTGTCAAGAGTTTAAATTCATGATCAAGTTCGGCCAGGTCTTCATCACTAAAGTCCTCGAGGCCAACAAAAGATGTTCGGGCGCCTTTTGTTGCATGGATCAATTCGTCAAGTTTCAACTGGACTGCTTTACCATCACGATTCTGAGTGTTTTGAATTAAAAATACCATCAGGAAGGTGATGATAGTCGTGCTGGTGTTGATGACTAATTGCCAGGTATCTGAAAAATGGAACAGTGGTCCTGTT
This sequence comes from Saccharimonadales bacterium (SeqCode), assembly GCA_038319685.1. Taxonomy (GTDB): domain Bacteria; phylum Patescibacteriota; class Saccharimonadia; order Saccharimonadales; family Saccharimonadaceae; genus UBA6022. The sequence goes on along the minus strand of JBBQDN010000001.1, from coordinate 183,859 downwards.
CCTGCCCATATGAATACGACAACAATTGCACCTAGAAATACAGTAGCAGTCCCAGCCCAGACTGATATGCGGCTTGCAATACGGCGAAAGAGTAACTTCATGAGTACGATTATAGCATCTAACGCAGATCCATCGAAGTGCGATTCTTTGTCAATAAAACGCCCTAAGCGTGTCCACAAAGGTGACATACTGTGCTATTATTAACAGCAGAAATAAAAGCACAAGCCTTTTGTGAATCATGAGGAGGGGATAGATGACTCGTTTACCACAACCCGGCGGTGACCTAGGACAATGGGGTAGCATATTAAATGACTTTTTAAGTCAGGCGCATAACTCCGATGGGACACTTAGGCCGGATGCTGTTGCAGCAACGAATCTCCAAGACGGGAGCATATCGACGGTAAAACTTGCTGCTGGTATCCCAACTACTGGTCAAGTCCTTTCTTATGGCGGTAGTAGTTTAACATGGTCGACACCGAGTGGCTCAGGGTCAGTTCCTGATGCTGACGCAACCACAAAAGGTCTTGTTCAGCTTGCAGGAGACCTTAGTGGTACTGCTGCAAGCCCGTCCGTTGTTAAGATAAGTGGCGTAGGCGTGACCGGTACTCCAACTACTGGTCAAGTCCTGACCGCTGCCTCTGGAACGGCGGCTAGCTGGTCGGCCCTTCCGTCTGCACCGGTAGTATCCGTTGCTGGTAAAACGGGTTCGGTTGTACTTGCTAAGGCCGATGTCGGTTTGTCAAACGTCGACAATACGTCTGATGTTTCAAAACCCATTTCGTCCCTCACGCAGACTGCGCTAAATGCCAAAGAAGTAACTGTGACTGCAGGCACAACTACCCAGTACTATCGCGGCGATAAATCATGGCAAACATTAGATAAAACCAGTGTTGGGCTCGGAAGCGTTGATAATACGAGCGACGTTAATAAGCCAGTTTCGACGGCGACGCAGACAGCACTGAGCGCAAAATCACCCTCTGCATCTCCGACATTTACTGGGACTGTCACGGTCCCGGTACCGACGAATACTACTGATGCTACCACAAAGAGCTATGTTGACACGGCAGTTGCTGGTGTTGCAACACCTGATGCGACCGGCGCGACAAAAGGGAAGTTGCAGCTGAGTGGTGATCTTGCCGGCACTGCTGCTGTACCGACAATCGCACTGAATGCTGTGACGAATACTAAGCTTGCACAGATGCCTTCGAATACATTCAAAGCAAATAACACTGGTGCGACTGCAAATGCAGTCGATATCACTCCTAGTCAAGCGACGACGCTCCTTCCTGCATTTATCGGCGATAGTGGTGCCGGCGGAACCAAAGGGCTTGTTCCTGCGCCGACGACAGGTGATGGCGGCAAATATCTTAAAGGTGACGGTACATGGGGGACTGTTGCATCGTCCGGTGGAACTGTCACGACTGTTTCTGTGACAACGGCAAATGGAGTGTCTGGGTCTGTTGCCAACTCAACAACAACCCCCGCTGTATCATTAACACTCGGTGCGATTACGCCGTCGAGTGTCGCAGCAACAGGAACAGTCACGGGTTCGAATGTGAGCGGCACAAATACCGGCGACCAAACGATCACTTTGACAGGTGATGTCACAGGAAGTGGAGCGGGGAGTTTTGCGACAACTATAGCCGCCAGTGCTGTCACTAATGCAAAGCTGTCACAGATGCCCTCCGCAACGATCAAAGGCAACAATACAGGTTCGACCGCTAACGCTGTTGATTTAACACCATCTCAAGTGAAAACACTTCTTTCGATTAATGAAAGTGACGTCAATAACCTAGTCACGGATCTCGGGCTGAAAGCTACGGACAGTACAGTTGTTCATTTAGCTGGTTTCGAAACCATTACTGGTTCAAAGATTTTTACGGCCAATCCACGGCTTTCAGGTATTAACGATAGCAATGGCGCTAACTTGCTTGCTCTCACTGCCATCGGGAGTGCTGTGAACTACCTTGACGTGCGCAATACGATTGCCGGTGCCGGACCAACCATAGCAACCGTCGGGTCCGATACCGATATCGACCTTAACATCAATCCAAAAGGCACCGGACGACTCAAAAGTAGCACAGTTAATATTTTGACCGCAAGCAGCACTGATACGGTGACAAATAAATCACTCAGTGGAAGTAGCAATACGTTTACAAACGTTCCGCTTGCGACAGCAGTAACGGGCAACTTAACAGTCTCACACTTTAACTCAGGGACAAGTGCATCAGCCACTACCTATTGGCGAGGTGACGGTACCTGGACATTTCCTCCAGGAGTTGATCTTGTTTATCCATTTTCAATCTCTGGTGCAGTCTATGTCACAACAGGTCAGGCAAGAATGTATGTCGAATCGTCACGAACAGTAACTTTGGTCCGTGCATCTGTCGGTACTGCACCGACAGGCGCAAGCATAATTGTTGATGTGCTGAAAAATGGTACATCGATTTTTAACGTCACACCGGCAAATCGAGCAACGATCACAGCAGGGACAAATACGGCCGTCGCTGGGTCGCCCGACACAACTACCTTTACGACAGGTGACTACATTACTGTTAGCGTGACACAGGTTGGTTCAGCAGTCGCAGGAGCCGACCTCACCGTCTCAGTAAGGCTGCAGTAACATGCCAACGCTACTCAATAACGCAGAAGGCGGGACGAACGGAGCAAATGTCACCATGGATACGAGTGGCGGTGTGTCGGGCTCTGTCTGGGACCTTGTGACACTTGGGACGGGAGCTGCGGTCACTTTTTCGAATACAAAAGCTCGAGGCAGCCTTTCATATCAGTTTACGACTACCGCAACTGCATCGACTTGTTTTACAACCTGGAATACAGCATATGAAACGGCTTCACTGACGACCTATACGCGAATATATCTTTATCTTCCGTCATATCCGACTGGTTCTGTCCGACTAACTGAACTAGCAAATGGGAGTGGATTTTGCATGTCTATTGGGATGCAAAACACCGGACGACTTAGCATTCGAGATAGTGCTGGAACATCCATGGGGGCGTCGACTGTCGTCTTGCCGGTTGGTCGTTGGCTACGTATCGAGTCAAAATGTGTCAACAGCACGACAACCGGACAGTGTGAAGTACGGATATACACCGATGCCGACTCACCGTATTATGTTGAAAAAATCGTATCAAGTGCTAGTTTCAACACACAGGCAACCCCGGCAGACACATTACGGGTCGGGCTCGCAAGTTTGAATATAGCGAATTACAATTATCTTATCGATGGTGTAGGAATGACGGATGTGGGGTATCTTGGTCCAGCCGACCAGACTGTAATGGCACCTTTACAGCGCTTTAATACCGCCGAAGGTGGGACGGATGGTGTCGGGGTGACGACAAGCAATACGGATGGCACGTCAGGAATATTTTTTAACAGTGTGCAGGTCAGTGGGCCAAGTGAAATAACTTTTTCAAGCGCTCGTTCGGCACATGGAACCAAGTCGTATCTTTTTCAGCCGACAACTGGTAATAAAGCCATGTTCATATGGACTGGTTTTTCAGCACCAGCGGCAGCAGTACGGCTGTATTTGTACCTCACTGCCTATCCGCCATTAGCTAATACGACCGAACTAATACAACTAAATAGTTATGTTGCTACCGTGCAAACACTTCTCAGTCGCGTATATCTAGACTCTAGTGGACAACTTAATTTCATGGATAGTAGTGGAACGATCTTATGGACATCAACCTCGGGGCTTGCTCTGAGCACATGGATTCGATTAGAATTATCATCGACAATAGGTGGCGCACCGACGACAGGTAGCGCGCAGTTCGCGTATTATACGGGTGACGGTGGAACTGCTGTCGATAGTTTTACGACGTCAAGTGCAAATCTGGGGAGTGGTAACTTTACTCAGCTCCGTCTAGGTAAGTTGAACTCTAACACGTGGGTTGCCCCATTTAACCTGGATGATATAGCCCTGTCGATAGGCTCGAGTAGTTTTATTGGGGCATATTCTGGACCAGCACCAACACCACCTGCCGCGTATGCCGGTATCATTCCCTATAAAGGATGGGGCACGCAGATATAAGGGTTATTGCTTTGTCGTAACATCTTGACGACAGGGGTAGATACGTGGTATTATTACCATGTAACAATTTTTAATGACACAACTCGATGCATACTCCTGAATATTCAGGGTATCGGGTGAGGAAAAAGGAGTAAACAATATGGCAGTTACTGTCGATATTAAAGCGCTACTCGAAGCGGGTGTTCATTTTGGACATAAAACGAGTCGTTGGAGCCCTAAAATGGCCCCATACATCCATAGCAAACGTCAGGATAGTCACATTATTGACCTGACAAAAACAGTCGAAGGCCTTGAAGTTGCCCTACCATTTCTGACGAAGGTTGCTGCAAGTGGGAAGCAAATTCTTTTCGTGGGAACTAAAAAACAAGCCAAAGACATCGTCAAGCTGGCGGCTGAATCGATCAACCAACCATACGTTACTGAACGATGGGTTGGCGGAATGCTGACAAACGTTGCGACTATGGGTCAACAAATCAAGAAACTCAAAGATCTTGAAAGCCGTATGGTGAGTGGTGATCTTGAAAAACGGTACAACAAACTAGAAGTGCAGCGTTTTCAGGAAGAAATCGACGAACTCAACCTTAAATATAGTGGTATCAAAGATCTTAATGGCAAACCAGGTGCCGTTGTTGTGCTCGATGCGATTACTGAAGCCAACGCGATTAAAGAAGCCAAAACACTAGGTGTTCCAGTTGTTGCTGTGGTTGATACCAACGCAGACCCGACTCTGATTGATTATGTTGTTCCAGGTAACGACGACGCTATCAAAGGCCTGCAGTTGCTCCTTGATTACTTTGTCGCTGCTGTCGCCGAAGGCGCAGGTACTGTCAAGCAAGCAGATAAACCAGCTGATAAAACAGAGGAGAAGTAAACGATGGGCGTATCAATCGACGACATTAAAAAACTCAAAGAACTTACCGGCGTTGGTCTAACTGACGCTAAGGTTGCTTTGGTGGAAGCTGATGGCAATTTTGACAAAGCTCTTGAAGCGATGCGAAAAAAAGGTCTGACCAAAGCCGAGAAAAAGGGTGATCGTGAGGCTCGCGAGGGTCTCATTGATAGCTACGTCCACAGTGGCCGTATCGGTGTGATTGTCGAAGTGAACTGTGAAACCGACTTCGTGGCTCGTCTTGACGGGTTCAAGCAAGTTGCACACGAAATCGCTCTCCAAATCGCGGCGATGTCACCTGTCTATATCACCGAAGCTGACATTCCAGAGTCTGAACTTGCTCGCGTTCGCAAAGAGTGCGAAGAAAAAGTTGCAGCCGAAGGTAAACAAGTAGAAATTGCTGCCAAAATCGTTGATGGTCAGGTGAAAAAATACTTTGCTGAAAAAGTACTCTACTCACAGACGTACATCAAAAACGAAAAGCAGACAGTTGGTGATTACATCAAAGAAAATATTGCAAAACTAGGCGAAAACGTTGTTGTTCGCCAGTTCAAACGTATTGAACTTGGTGTGAACGAATAGATCCTTACTAACTTAAAAAATAGCCTGTATTGCACAGGCTATTTTTTATGAAGTAGGTGTCTATCCCCGTACTTGTCGTGCACCTTCTTCGGTGACGGCCTTAAGGTAGCCGAAACGACCAGTGGCTGATTCTTTATCAGACTCTGCATCTTCACTGGCGCGGTCAAGAGCACCTTCCAGTGCATCCTGAGGTGAAGCACCGTTATTTATTGCAGTATAAAATTCATCACGGATAGCAAGCCGTTGTACCACCATCTTTTGCATAGCATGTTAACACGCGTTTGAAATAGACACCCACGGGTACACCCGTGGGTGTCTATACGTACGGTAGGTGATGAATCTATGCTAAAATATATACATGTTCGATACGAAACCCTATGAAGATAAAATGACCGCAGCACTTGATCATTTCGAGCAAGAATTAAAGAAAGTCCGTACTGGCCGTGCCCACCCTAGCATGTTAGATGGTGTGATGGTGGAAGTATATGGGGCGAAGACACCACTGAACCAAGCGGCTAATATTACCGCGCCCGAAGCACAACTGTTGCAGATTACTCCGTTTGACCCAGGAAACATTCAGGCGATTGCCGGTGCGATTCGTGCTAATCAGTCACTTGGTTTTAATCCTAGTGACGACGGTCGTATTATCCGTGTTCCGGTGCCGCCTCTGACCGAAGATCGCCGTAAAATGCTGGTCAAACAGACGGGTGACAAAGTCGAAGACACTCGTATCGTCCTTCGAACTGTTCGTCAGGATGCTTTAAAAGAAGCGAAACGTAAAAAAGATGCCAAAGAACTGAGCGAAGATGATCTTAAGATTGTGGAAAAAGATATTGATAAATCAATGAGTGAGTTCCAGGAAAAAATCGATTTCGCGTTCAAACAAAAAGAAAAAGATATTTTAACGATCTAACCTGAAGGGTGGAATATATGTTTGGAATCCTATTTGGTATTATCGTCGGTCTGCTTATTCTGGTGATGTTGGTTGTGGTTCATGAACTTGGCCATGCTATCGCTGCTCGTCGTAATGGCGTCGTTGTCGAAGAGTTCGGTATTGGATTTCCCCCACGAGCTTGGGCGAAAACATTAAAAAATGGTGTGTTGTTTACGTTGAACTGGCTACCGCTTGGAGGGTTCGTGAAGCTTCAGGGTGAACACGATGCTGCAAACAAAAAAGGTGATTATGGTGCGGCGTCGTTCTGGCAAAAAACAAGAATTTTGCTCGCTGGCGTAACGATGAACTGGATTGTCGCCGTCCTGTTGTTGACAATCTTGGCCTGGACTGGACTACCCAAAGTACTACCAGATCAATTTTCGGTTGCAAATGACACCACTATTTCTAAGCAACCTGTCGAAGCAGCAAGCGTGACGAAGGAGTCTCCAGCTGAAAAGGCCGGCCTCAAAGTAGGGGATCAAATTACTCGTTTTGCAGGTGAACCGGTTGTAAATCCGACGAGTCTGGTTGAACAGACAAAAGTAAACAAAGGGAAAACTGTCAAAGTTATTTATACACGAAAAGGCGTTGAGTACGCAACGCAGGTTGCACTTCGTGCGTCTAACGAAAACGGTCAAGGTTACCTTGGGGTCGGTCCATCCCAGCGTGAACAGATTTATGCAACCTGGTCAGCACCTATCGTCGGAGTTGTGACGACGGGTCAGTTTACGATCGTGACTCTTCAAGGACTTGGTAATTTAGTTGCAAATACCGCCAAGGGTTTTGTGTTGCAATTTAGTCCTGATCAGACAGAGCGCACGCAGGCTAAAACTGATCTGCAGTCAGCGAGTGACAGCGTCGCTGGTCCGGTTGGTATTTTAGGAACGATCTTTCCGGCGGCCAGTGCTGCTGGCCCGACGCAGCTGATTTTCCTTAGCGCGATTATTTCACTGACACTTGCCGTTATGAATGTGTTGCCTATTCCTGCACTTGATGGTGGTCGATGGTTTGTGATGGTGCTATTTCGTCTGCTTAAGAAACCACTCACCAAAGAGCGCGAAGAAAAGATCCAAGGCGCAGGATTTATGGTATTAATGGCGCTCGTCGTCGTGATAACGGTACTTGATGTTACAAAACTTTTTAAATAAGCCGGTTGGCCAGTCGTCATACCCGTGGTCAAAGCTGATTATTGTTCCGGCATGGGTTTTGGCAGGATTTGTCATAGCATCTATCCTAACGGGACTTATTATAATGGCATGTCAGAAACTTGGCATACCGATAGGTTTAATGAATCAAGCAATTTACGGACTAATTGTGTCGGCAGTAGTATATGCATTGACGCTCGTGTTTGTCATGGGACTTCCTTTGCTGGCGAAAAAATCTCCGGTCACACGTGCACTTATTGGGCTAACGAGACTTCCATCCTGGAAAGATATTGGGCTGGCGCCTGCAGGATTTGTCATCTATTTCATCGTTTCAGCGATTGTCATGATGCTTGTTAGTAATTTTATTCCAGGTGTCAATTTGAACGAAGTACAGGATGTCGGGTTTAAGTCATTGTCAGCTCAGTATGAGTTTGTACTCGCATTTCTCGCGCTTGTTGTGATTGCACCTATTGCAGAGGAAGTACTCTTTAGGGGCTATTTGTATGGGAAGTTGCGTCAGGCGGTGCCAACCTGGGCCGCAATCCTTGCTACAAGTTTGCTATTCGGGTTCGTTCATTTACAGTGGAACGTTAGTATTGATGTTTTTATCCTCAGCCTCGTTCTCTGTAGTTTGCGTGAAATTACAGGAAGTATCACTGCTGGGATTTTAGTCCATATGCTAAAAAATGGTATCGCATTTTATTTCCTCTTTATAAATCCGTCACTTTTAACTACACTAGGAGGATAATGAACATACAACTATTCCATTCATTTGCTCTTATCCCGGTATGCCGGTAGTATTTTTCATTATCTATTTTTTTATATAAAACTCGCTTAAGAAAGAAGAATTATCATGAGAGTATCAAAATTATTTACCAGAACTAGTAAAAATGCACCAGCTGATGAGGTAGCAAAAAACGCCCAATTACTTATTCGTGCCGGTTTCGTTTACAAAGTAATGGCTGGCGTGTATGCCTATACGCCACTCGGACTTCGTACGCTTGAAAAAATTAAGCAGATTGTTCGCGAAGAGATGAACGCTGTTGGTGGTCAAGAGCTGATCATGACGAGCCTTCAAAATAAGACGACCTGGGAAGGAACTGGTCGTTGGAGTGATGAAGCTGTTGATGTATGGTTTAAGACAAAGCTTCAAGACGAGACTGAACTTGGACTTGCCTGGAGTCATGAAGAGGCAATTATGGAAATGATGCAACAGTACGTCAAGAGTTACAAAGATCTCCCAACTAGTGTCTATCAGTTCCAGACGAAATTACGTAATGAACTTCGCGCCAAAAGTGGTATTATGCGTGGCCGTGAATTCGTGATGAAAGATATGTACTCGCTTCATGCCACCCAGGAAGATATGGATCAGTATTACGAGTCAGTCATCACTGCGTACAACAAGATTTACACGCGACTTGGTATTGGTGACAGCACGTTTGTTACATTCGCGAGCGGTGGGTCATTTACGAAGTTTAGTCATGAATTTCAGACGATTTGCGATGCGGGTGAAGATATTCTCTACGTGAATGAAGATCGCAGTGTTGCAGTTAATGAAGAAGTGCTTGATGACGCGACAACGGAACTTGGTGTCGACAAAGCCACTCTTACCGCTATTAAAAGTGCTGAAGTAGGAAATATATTTAAATTTGGTACCGAAAAATCTGACAAAATGGGTATTTATTATATTGATGCAACTGGCGCAAAGCAGCCGATCTATCTGGCATCGTACGGCGTCGGTATTACTCGAGTAATGGGTGTACTGGTAGAGAAATTTGCTGACGAAAAAGGAATTGTGTGGCCAGAAAGTGTTGCTCCGTACAAAGTTTATCTTGTTCGAATTGGTGGCGATGATGCAGTCAAACATGCTGATGAACTTTATGTTGAGCTAACGAGCAAGGGGATCGAAGTTTTATATGATGATCGCGACGAACGACCAGGTGCGAAATTTGCTGATGCTGAATTAATGGGTATTCCGTATCGGGTGACGGTCAGTGATCGATTGATTGAAGCCAATCAGTACGAATACACAGTCAGGTCCAGTGGCGAAACGATCATCTTGACACACGATGAACTGATTGATAAAATAAGTTAACTACAGGAACACCAGTAGGGGTTTGTGGTGACATTTTTATGATTATGATGCGCATACATGCGCTTTTTATTAAACTAACAGGAATATAACTATGAAAAAGCTCTATCAGATAACTGAGGACGGCAAAAAAGAACTCGAATCAGAACTCGTTGGACTAAAATCTCAGCGTGGTGGGATTGCGGATAAGATTGCTGATGCTCGTGATTTTGGTGACCTTAGTGAAAATGCTGAATATGATAGCGCGCGCGAAGCACAGGGCCTCCTCGAAAGCCGTATCGCCGAGATTGAAGACATTTTGCTAAACGCCGATATCATCAAGGCTGGCAAAAACTCACACGTCACACTTGGGAGTACTGTTGACCTTACGATTGGCGCAAAAACAGTAACCTATAGTGTTGTTGGCCCAGTTGAAGCTAACCCAATCGAAGGAAAAGTCAGCAACGAATCACCAATCGGCCTGGCGCTGATGGGTAAAAAAGTCGATGAAGACGTGACGATCAATACCCCGAAAACTTCTCTGACATATAAAATTGTTGCAATTCGTTAGTCATCATCTCGTCAAGCTATGGCCTTTTGTGTATAACAAAGTTATACTATAACAGATATGGCAACACTTAAAGACTACCGAGATGAACGTGTACGAAAACTAACCGAACTTAAGCAGCTCGGAGTGGATCCTTTTCCAGCAGGCGCACACCGTACCCATAATGCAGGTGATGTTGTTATGCAATTCGAAACTCTTCAAGGTCAGACGGCAACTGTCGCTGGACGGATTCAAAGTATCCGTAAATTCGGTAAACTTGCCTTTATTGTCATCAAAGATTTTAGTGGCCAGATCCAATTATTTATTCGTGCCGGACAAATTACTGAACTTGATGCTGCGAACGGATTTCTTGGTTTAGCACAATTGCCACTACTTGACACGGGTGATTTCATTGAAGCAACAGGTGAAGTGATTCGGACACAAACAAACGAGATATCAATTAGTGTCAGGACACTTCGATTACTCACAAAAGCGCTCCGTCCAATGCCGACCGAGCTCATTAATAAAGAAGAACGTTTTCGCCGTCGTTACATTGACATCAACGTCAATCAGGATGTTCGCGATCGATTTGTTCGTCGTTCAAACTTTTGGCAGGCGACACGTAGTTTCTTGATTGATAACGGCTTTCTCGAAATTAATATTCCTGTGCTAGAAAATACCGCCGGCGGTGCGGACGCTAACCCATTTGTGACCCATATGGACGCGCTTGATCAAGATTTTTACCTCCGCATTAGTCACGAACTGCCATTAAAACGACTACTGGTTGCAGGGTATGAAAAAGTATTTGATATCGGTGCACGTTTTCGTAATGAAAACTACAGTGACGAACATCTTCCAGAGCATATTGCTATGGAGTGGTACTGGGCATACGCCGACTGGGAAAAGGGCATGGATCTCACCGAGCAGATGATTCGCTCGATTGTCGATAAAACCTGGGGTACGCGTCAGTTTACGCTTGCAGATGGTCAAACGATTGATTTTGGCGCTGACAGTGTTCATTTCCCAAGGATTAGTTTTGTACAGGTCCTAAAAGATCAGTACAGTATTGATGTGTTTGAATCGTCAATCGATGATATTGCGGCGAAGCTCAAAGAAAACGGCCTCGAAGTTGAAAAACAAGACAACCGTCAGCGAAGTCTGGATAAATTGTGGAAAAAGTATCGAAAAACGCTTGGTGGTCCAGCGTTTCTGATTGATATGCCGACATTTATGCAGCCACTCGCAAAGGTTCAACCTGATAACCCGCTCCTCACTGAACAGTTCAATCTTGTATTTGGCGGGAGCGAGATGTGTAAAGCGTTTTCAGAACTCAATGACCCGATCGATCAATATAATCGTTTTCTTGAGCAGGAAAAAATGCGTAAAGCGGGTGATGATGAGGCGCAGATGATGGACATTGATTACGTCGAAGCACTTGAGTATGCAATGCCACCAGCCTGTGGCCTTGGTTTTTCGGAACGTATCTTCTGGTCACTCGAAGGTGTGACTGCACGTGAAGGCGTACCTTTTCCTCATTTGCGCGCTGAAACTGACGATACGACCCGTGCTATATATCCTGAAATCAATCTATAAACAAATTACAACAAATAAAACTGGCCAGAGATGATGACATCAGTCTGGCCAGTTACGTAAAGAGGGACTTAAGCAGTTTCGCTAATGGAATCACTGCTGTCGGCAAGTTCGCCGAGCAGAATGGCGACTTCGTCCTGAACAACTGCTTCCATGTCTGGGATATGTTCCTGTAGCCAGGTATCAACTTGTTCATCAGTACCTGTTTCCTGGAGGTCGAGGAGGGTAGCGACTTGCTGGTCATCGAGAAGATCGGTAATCGCAATGCCAATACGCTCTTGCAATTGTTCATTGAGGTGGTCAAGGAGTGCTTCGTGTTTATCCTCGGAAATGCCGAGATCAATGAGGTTTTGTGTAGTAATAAGTTGCATGTGAGGAATTCTTTCGTAAAGTTATAGTTACTATATGCTATTAGTATAGTTGATTTTCGTCGCCAGTTTCATTCCATGCACTTTTGGCTGCATTTTTTACCATACGAGCACGATCAACGACAGAAACAGCACGAGCACCAAGTGCGCGACGGCGACGCTTTATTGTTGAGGCACGCTCAGCAACGTTATCTTTGATTCTATTGAATCCGCCACTAATCTTTGCTAATCGGTCATTTTTACGATCTTTTGCGTTCTGTGCCTTTTCTTTAAAGAATTTAATCGCTGACTCTTTGGTGTCTTGGTATGATTCTTTGACGTTATCAATCGCAATACGAGTGTCAGCGCCAAGTTCACTTGCGGCATATTTTAGCTCTGAACCAATTGTTTGAGCTGCACCTTTGGCAAGTTCAGCACTTTTTTGTCCACCTTTGTAGGCAAGGTAACCAGCGCCACCAACTGCGACAAAAGGAGCACCGACAATAACAGCGCCGGTTGTTGCTGAAATACGAAGCGCACTTTTTCCAAAACCGATAAGTTTTGCTTTCATTGCAGCACGGTTTTCTTTGCGCTCCGCAGCACCTTCTGATAGGCGACCCATACGTTGAGCGATACGATCGTATACGTTAGTGGGAGCGCCGTCAGTAGATGACTCGAGTGTATCGTCAATGACATCAGGTGCGAGACCCTGGCCTAAGTCAGTGGGTGGTTCTGTGTCGGTAACATCATAGCGAGGATCGTTAGGATCAAATGCTGGTGTCTTATCATCGTTGTCGTAAGATGCTGGTGGAGCCCATTCATGTGTCGTTGTCATAATTGTTAATGTTCCTTTGGTTTTTTGTTTTGCGGTGAATCTGTAGACATTTAATCATAAACATTAATAAAAGTCAATAGTAGTGGATATGTTTATTTCAGGCTGACTCACGTATAGTTAAAGATATGAAACGAATAGGGAGTATTCTTGTTGCAGTAGCTATCCTCGGTAGCGTACTGTTATCGCCGTCGACAGCATCGGCTGATGTTCAAAACTTTTATTTTAGTGATTTTCAAGCTGACTATTATTTGTCCAAGGATAGTGAGAATCGTTCGGTATTACGTGTAGTTGAACAACTAACGGCGGTTTTTCCTGATTTTGACCAGAACAGGGGTATAGAACGAGCAATCCCTGCTGTATACGATGGCCATTCGGTGTCGTTTAAACTCGACTCACTCACACGCAATGGGCAGCCAGAACCAGTCTATAGTCAGGAGATAAAGAACAATAATGTCGTCATCGGGACAGGTACCGAGGAATATGTTCGTGGCAAACAGGTCTATCAATTAACCTACACACTTCGTGATGTGACGAAAAATTTTGGCGATCATCAGGAATTTTATTGGGATACGAATGGGACTGGGTGGGGTCAGTCGTTTGATCATGTTACCGCTCGTGTTCACTTGGATGCAGCGATCGAAGGTGCCTTTGCAGGTGAGGTCGCCTGTTACGAGGGAGAACAAGGACAGAATCGATCATGCCTCGTGGATAAGGTTGACGGTAGAGACAGTACGTTTACTGCGAATGGACGGCTTGGCTCGCACGAAAATGTGACAGCAGTGCTTAAATTTAATGCAGCCACATTTGCCTCTCGACCATGGTCAATCCTCGATATGCTCATATATGTGCCACTTGTCATTTCGAGTATTGCGATTACCCTCGCGCTTTATGTATGGATCAAGTACGGTCGTAATGCTCAAGGAAAAGGAACGATCATTCCTGAATACATACCGCCAAAAGACATGTCTGTATTACTCGCGAGCGAGTTGTGCGGTGCATCGTCAAAAGGTGTGACAGCACAGATTATTGACTTCGCGGTTCGTCATAAAATTCGCCTCATTGAGACAGAAAAAAGCGGATTATTTGGTATGTCAAGTGAATACACTGTAGAATTATTGGACGTCAGCGGCCTTGACGACATCGAGCTGGAAGTGATGACAGATATATTTACCTCACACGAAACTGGTCAGACGTACACGTTCAAGAAAACAGATAGAGTCGTTGGCCAAAGTCTACACAGGACGCAGACAACGACAACTAAAATAGCTATTAGTCAGGGCTACCGAGAAGCAAACAAGTTAATCATGAAGCTCCTTGGTGCTGGTATCAGTGTGGTGATTGTGGCGTTAACTATTATGTTCTTCACGGCTAGTGACACAGTCGGAATTATAAGTGGCGTATCGACGGTTGTTGGTCTTATCGCCATTTTTGTGATGGTAATAGCAACCGCGCATATGTTGCCATTGACTGAAAAGGGTCGTGAAGTCTACGATTATCTCAAAGGTCTAGAGATGTATATTAAACTGGCCGAAGTCGACAGGTTACGTGTATTGCAGAGTCCGGCTGGAGCTGAAAAAACACCAGTTAACACTGACGATACCGCTCAGATTGTGAAATTGTATGAGAGGGTTTTGCCATATGCTGTGTTGTTTGGTCTCGAAAAAGAATGGGCGAATGAACTGGCTATACAGTATAGCCAAACGAGCTCTCAGCCAGATTGGTATAGCGGGTCAGGTGCATTCAATGCGGCAATTTTTGCCTCATCTATTGGCAGTTTTACGTCGACAGCAACAAACTTTAGCGCACCGAGTAATTCAGGCTCAAGCGGATTTGGTGGTGGTTTCTCGGGTGGCGGAGGTGGTGGTGGCGGAGGTGGCGGTCGCTAAGCTATGGACGATACTACCAAATCACTCCCAATTTATGATTTTCGTACGGCAATTGTCGATGCGGTTGATAGTCACCAGGTGACAATTATTACTGCCGAGACTGGTGCGGGTAAAAGTACTCAAGTACCGCAGTATCTGGCTGAACACGGCTATCAAAAAGTAATTGTGACGCAGCCACGAATCTTGGCGGCACGAAATCTAAGTCGGCGTGTCCGCGAAGAATGGGCGATGAGGACCGGTAAAGACGGTGACCGGGTGATTGGCTACCGGACAGCACACGAACGTGACGACGACCCGGACACTCAGGTACTATATTGTACTGATGGTCTACAGCTTGTCCGTGAAATTACTGGGTCGGGGATTGATGATCGTCAGGTGCTCGTGCTCGATGAGGTACATGAGTGGAATGAAAATATGGAAGTCCTGGTTGCTTGGGCGAAAAAGCGCTGTCAGGAAGAGTCACGGTTTAAAGTAGTTATCATGAGCGCCACAATCGAAACAGAGGCGTTGGCTGCGTATTTTGACACCGATGCAATTATTAATGTACCGGGTCGTACGCACGAAGTCACCAAACGACGAGGTACTGATGTTATTAGTGAGATACTTCATCAGCTAACAACGACGCAGAGTAACATGTTGGTGTTTCTGCCGGGTAAGTCTGAGATTCAAAATGTGAGTGATGCGGTTATGATGAAGGCAACAGAGGCGGGTGTACCGGTGATTCCACTCCATTCACAGCTAGAAGCAACTGCCCAGCAGGAAGCATTCGCCAGCTATTCCAAAGGTAAAATTATCCTCGCGACAAATATTGCGCAGACAAGCGTGACGATTGACGACATTGACGTCGTGATCGATTCAGGTCTAGCTAGGCAGAGCGAAGTCCGTAGTGGTGTTGAGGGTTTATTTATCGCCCAGACTTCACAAGCAGACTGTTTACAGCGAGCAGGCCGAGCGGGGCGAACTAAACCTGGCGAATATATCTTGGCGCCGTATGACACGATGCCATGCCTCGATTTTGAAGAGCGGCAGCCCTACGCGACGCCGGAAATTATGCGAAAACACATCGACCGTCTGACACTACGCCTCGCAAATGTCGGTATTGATATTGAACTACTCGATTTTTATCACGATCCCAGCAACAAGGCGATTGCGCGGGCGAAACAGACATTAATTGCACTCGGTGCGCTGACAAAATCGGGTGATGTGACTAAAATTGGTCGACAGATGGAACAATTCCCAGTTGAGTCAAACTATGGTCGCATGATTGTCGAAGCCCAAAAATACAGCAAATCAGTTCAGTTGAAGCTGGCAGCAATCATCGCCATTCAGGAAATCGGGGGCATCGTCAAAGGCGGGCCACGCTATACCGGTTGGCATAAATATACGAAGCAGACCAAGTCTGACTTATTGGCGCACTACGACGTTTATTTGGCATTACCGCAGGTGGACCCTGAGATATATGAGGAAATCGGCATCATCAGTAAAAATGTTGATAAAGCTAGTGAGGTAATGGAGCGTTTAAATCGTGATCTTGGTTTGAGTAATGACTCGCTGATTCCTGCGACGATCGACGAGCAGGACCAGCTGTTTCGTTGTATTGTCGCTGGCCAAATTGATCAATTATGGATGATGGGCGACCACGGTGAAGCAGTGCATATTTCGACGAATGCTCACCGGGAATTATCGAGCAGTACGGTGGTACGAAATCCAAAACTGATCACCGGCACCCCGTTTGATCTACAGGTACCAACCCGAAGTGGTGACCTGGAAACACTCCATTTACTACAGGGGATCACCGCAGTCAGTACTGATTGGTTGACTGAACTAGCGCCGCATTTGTTTGCGCCGCGCCGTGGTAAACCGTACTACGATCCTCGGTCCGGGACACTATCTATGCGCCAACTTGTACGGTATGGCGGGCAAGTACTTGAAGGTAGTGGTATGCCGCTTGTCGAGAGGACTCCTGAAACAAAGCGACTATTTATTGATGCACTGGCCGCCTGGATCCAGGAACAACTGGAAAAAGAACGTCGTAACCTGGGGCGTCATCACAAAGGACGTATCCCATCGATCCCATTACGGCAACTGCAACAACAAGTAAAAGCACTAGCCGACGGGGCGATATCACTCGACGAACTCAGCCCAGACAGTCGTCGTAGTTTGATGGGGCTGACAAAGCTCGACACACATCTAGGACCGCAGTTTATGGCGCAGCTTGGGACGACGCGTCGTGAGCCGCACCATGAACGACGGCCACAGCACGGCTGGCAACCGCCACATAAACGAAAATATGATCGTCGCCGCGAACGATAGTCTATACGGACAGGGCAATATAAGCGTATACTTGATATAGTGAACTAATAGGCGGAGGTGGCCGGTGATCGAAGTTAAGCATGTGACAAAAACGTACGGCAAGAAGCAAAATAGCTTTATTGCCCTCGACGATATCAACTTTACTATTCCTGACGGTGCAAGTGTAGCCATCCTTGGTAAAAGTGGGTCGGGTAAATCAACTCTGATGCACGCCATGAGCGGACTTGATCGTCCAGAAACTGGCGAAGTCATTGTCGATGGCCAAGATATCTTGAAACTAAAACAAAAAGCAGTTGACCTGTTCCGAGCGCAAAAAATTGGTTTTATTTTTCAAAGCTTTTTCGTCCAAGCGAATGAAACAGTCAGTGATAACGTCAGCCTGCCGCTGGAAGTTGGCGATGTACCGCTGGCCACCCGTAAAAAACTGATTGCCGAGGCACTCGAAAGTGTCGAGTTGACTGATAAAACGAGGAGCAAAGCCAAAAACCTATCCGGTGGTCAAAAACAACGACTGGCAATCGCACGTGCGATCGTCAATAAACCACAAATTATTTTTGCCGATGAACCCACCGGTAACCTCGATAGTGTCACTGGTGGAAAGGTTGAGGATATGCTGTTCGGGTATAACCGTGATAATGGCGTGACGCTTATTATCGTGACGCACGACGACGACCTGGCGAAAAAATGCGACATACTGATCAATATCAAAGACGGTAAGGTCGAATCGGTGAGTAGTAATGTGAAGCCACACAAACCACGGAGGATTCAGCTATGAAATTAATCGACACAGTACGCCGTGCCGGACGTAGTCTGCGACAAGCCAAAGCCCGCACACTCCTGACAAGCCTGGCTATCGCAGTTGGTGCGTTTACAATTACACTTAGCCTCGCAGCCGGAGCCGGTGGTCGACTATATGCCGAAGATCTGATTAGCGCGAACACTAATACGAGTGAACTTCGCGTTTCTCAAAAACAGTCGTTCGATAGTTCGAAACCACAAGAATATACCGGTGGTTCAACACAGGTATTTGGTAATGGATTCACAATCAAACAACTGACACAGGCTGAATTGGATGACATCGCGACGTTACCAAAGGTCGCGTCAGTTGCGCCGGTCTATGCGTTGAATGTTGAGTATGTAACACGAGCTGACCAAAAGAAATATCAGGCTCAGGTCGCAACCTTTGATGAAAATATCACTCAGGAATACTTAGCTGGAACAGGTGCAACCGTAGCTAACTCAATTACGATCACTGAAGGTTTCCGTCAAGCACTCGGGTTTGCATCTAATGAAGCGGCCGTGGGACAGACGATAGACCTCGTTGTCGTTCAGGCAAGTTCGGCAGTTCGTACGACAAAAACGTATGTCGTGCCTGTCAGTGGCGTCTATAAAGCGTCATCATTATCGTTTACCGGTAACTCATCTCTTCAAGCGTCACCGCAACTCGCAAAGGATATTTACACCTATAATCAACAGGGTACGGCTGGATATGGTAAATTTATGGCAGCAAGCGTGCAGGCGACATCAAGCGAAGATACGCAGGCGGTGAAAGAGAGTATTACAGCGAAAGGTTATCAGGCGCAGACCGCAGAGGATTTGATGAGCACAATTTTCCAGTTTATCAATGTGTTGCAAGGTATTTTGATCGGATTTGGTGTGCTGGCAGTGATTACATCGATCTTTGGGATCATTAACACTCAGTATATTAGCGTACTGGAGCGCACGCAGCAGATCGGGCTAATGAAAGCGCTCGGCATGCGCCGCCGAGATGTTGGCCGTTTGTTTAAGTTCGAAGCAGCTTGGATCGGATTTTTGGGCGGAAGTATTGGCGCCCTGGCTGCGATTTTGCTTGGGATTGCGCTCAACCCGTGGATCCGGGACGTGCTTTCGCTGAGCGACGGGACAAACTTACTTATCTTTGAACCACTCAGTGTCGGGGCGATCATCCTTGGGCTAACGATTGTATCGGTCGCTGCCGGTATTTTACCAGCCCGTAAAGCAGCAAAGCTTGATCCGATTGAAGCGCTACGAACAGAGTAGGGGATTGACTTTTCATACTACTTATGTTAATTTAGATTAAAATGTTAGACCAAGAAATAAAATTATTAAAAAAAATTGAACGAACGTCCCATACTCCCGGGCTTTATCACGCAGCCTTTGGTCAATTTATTAGTCGAGAGATTGCAAGCTCCGTATTAGACGTCGGTGCGGGTGATAGTAATTTTGCGCAGACAGCCAGAGATGCAACTGGCCAAAGGGTGGCTCGAGTTGATAGTGATTACGCAACAGACCCTCCTGACGGTATAGATTGGCATGGTGTCGATGTACGAGACTTGAGTCATTTTTATGGAGATCCTTTTGATGTGACGATTTCATCATTTTTAATGCAACATTTGTCGCCAGAAGACCAGGCGAAAGCCATTCAGGAGATGGTAAAAGTAACCATGCCTAGTGACGGAAAAATCGGCCATATCGGTATATTTCCCGTCTATAAGCCCAATTCTCTCAGAAAATTGTTATCAAAAAATGGCTTTGAAGATGTTGCTCTTGTGTTCGAGGCAAATGATACGTTTGACAAGGGCTCTATTTTACTGAGGAAACTTGCATATGATACACTTTGGATTCAGAATAACAAACATTTGACACCAGAACGCAGAGAAGCTCTCGCAAGTTTAATTGGTCAGAGTGATACGTTATCACGGAAGGCAACTCTTCGTGATCTTGCTCGACGGGCATTTATGCAACGTGGTGTTAGTAGGACTGACACGAAAGCCTAGCCCTTTACTAACGAGAAGGGTATAATAAGGTTCATTATGTTAGATATTCGTTTCGTTCGGGAAAATTCCGAAAAAGTTGAGCAAAATGCTAAAAATAAAGGCTACAACCTGGATGTTGCGGCTATTTTGCGGTTGGATGACTCGCGTCGAACTCTTGGCCAGCAGGTTGATGAGCTACGTACCAGACGGAATACGATTTCGAATGCAATGAAAGGTGGCAAGCCATCTGATGAATTAGTCGAAGAAGGCAAGCAGCTGAAAATTAAACTTACTGAGATTGAGGACGCACTTTGCAGCGCCGAAGAAACGTTTATTGAAGAATTTAAAAAATTACCAAATATGGCACTCGATAGTGTTCCTGTGGGAACCACCGAAGACGAGAATGTCGTTATCAAAACCGTTGGTGACAAACCGGAATTTGACTTTACGCCAAAAAGTCACTGGGAACTTGCCGGGGCACGAGATTGGATCGATAAAGAACGTGCTGCTAAGATTGCTGGCGCTCGGTTTGCCTATTTAAAGGGTGATCTCGTGCGGCTCGAGATGGCGTTATGGCAGTACGGTATGGATGTGCTTGGCTCTGAAGTGACACTGCAGAAAATTATCGATGACAATGGTCTGCAGGGTATTAGCAGCAAGCCATTTACGCCAATTATCCCTCCCGCAGTCGCAAGGACAGATGTTTTCCAGGCGACAGGACGGCTTAACAAAGAAGAGCAGACCTACAAGATTGAAGACGAAGACCTGTGGTTGAACGCGAGCGCTGAACATACGATGGCACCGATGTATATGAATGAGATCTTGCCGCAAGCAAAGTTGCCTATTCGTATGGTTGGCTATACGACAGCGTTTCGTCGCGAGGCGGGGACGTACGGCAAGGATGCTGAAGGGATTTTTCGCCTCCATCAGTTTAATAAACTTGAGATGGAGAGTTTTAGTACTCCCGAAACATCACTCAGTGAACATCTGTTGATGGTAGCGATACAAGAGTACCTGATGACTCAACTCGGTTTGCCATTCCAGACACTTGAGAAGTGTACTGCAGATATTGGTCGGCCAAACGCAAAAGGTGTTGATATCAACACATGGCTTCCTAGCCAAGGCGAATATCGCGAGACGCATACCGCCGACTACATTACTGATTATCAGGCACGACCAATGAAAACTCGTGTTCGTCGCGAGAGTGGAGAAGTAGAGTATGTTCATACAAATGATGCGACTGTATTTTCCGAACGACCACTTGTCGCCATACTCGAAAATTTCCAAACTGCTGACGGCCATGTAATTGTTCCTGCAGCACTCCGTCCGTATATGGGTAACAGAGAAACTATTTAATTCAGTCTGTAACTCTAAAGCAGGAGTGCTATAATAAGAGTACCGAACCTAATAAACAGGAGGGTAGCATGATTAAAACAATCGATATCACTGGTGTCAAATTTGAACTCGACGACGCAACAAGAAAATACGTCACCAGAAAGATAGGCAGACTCGATCGCTACCTCCCACGCCATGCACGCAAAAGTGTCACGGCTGAGGTGAAACTCCGAGAGGTCAATAAAGCTCACGGCAACAAATATGAAGCCGAAGTTATTATGCATGTACCTGACAAAATGTTAACCGCTAGGGACTCAACTGTTAATATCCTGGCTGCGCTCGATATCGTCGAAGCAAAAATTGTCGCACAGCTGCACAAATACAAAGAAGCAACTATTCCGCACGTAGGCCGTCGGGGTGTTCTCAGCAGGTTTAAACGTAGTTACGCCCGCGAAATGTAGGCACGTTTATCTCTTTTCTATCTGGTCGAAACAGCGTATACTAATACGTAGTATTTTACAGAAGTTTCACGAGACTGCGAGGGGTTCCTTATGATTAGTAGACAATCAGCGTTAACAAAAGTGTTCGGCGATCCACAAGTTCGAATTTTAAAGACGTTACAGAAAAAAGTCGGTGCCATTAATGATCTTGCCGATAAGTATAAAAAGCTAAGTAAGCCTGAATTAAAAAAACAGACTGACGTTCTAAAAAAACGGCTTGAAAAAGGTGAATCAGTCGATGCACTTTTGTCAGACGCATTTGCGCTTGTCCGTGAGGCAAGTGACCGCGTACTTGGAATGCGTCATTTTGACGTGCAGTTAATCGGTGGTATGGCACTTCACGAGGGAAATGTTGCCGAAATGAAGACTGGTGAAGGCAAAACGCTAGTTGCGACTCTTCCGACATACTTAAATGCACTCGAAGCCAAAGGCGTTCATGTTGTGACGGTTAACGATTATCTGGCGCAGCGTGACGCTAGCTGGATGGGAGAGTTATACGACTTTCTGGGTATGGCAACAGGCGTGATTGTGAACGATGCGTCATTCGTGTACGACAAGGATTTTGATAATCAGGATCATAACGATCCACGCATGCGTAAATTACGCCCCGTAACCCGTAAAGAAGCGTATGCTGCTGATATTACCTACGGCACAAACAATGAGTTCGGATTTGATTATTTACGTGACAACATGGTGAACGAAGTTGATCTCCTGCGCCAGCGTGATCTTCATTTTGCGATTGTGGACGAGGTTGACTCAATTCTGATTGATGAAGCGCGAACCCCGCTTATTATTAGTGCACCGGCAGCTGAAAACCCGGAAAGCTACTATCAGTTCAGTAAAATTGCGGCAAAACTTACCGACGAAGATTTTACACTCGACGAAAAACGTCGGAGTGTTGCGCTGACCGACGAAGGTGTCGAAAAAGTCCAGAAACTACTTGGTATAAAAAACTTATACACACCAGATTACGTTCGTTCCGTGTACCACATGGATCAGTCACTCCGTGCCCAGACATTATTTAAACGCGACAAAGATTACGTCGTCACAACCGATGGCGAAGTTATCATTGTCGATGAGCATACTGGTCGTTTGATGCAAGGTCGTCGTTACAACGAAGGTCTTCACCAGGCAATCGAAGCCAAAGAAGGCGTCCCTGTGCTTCAGGAAAGTATGACACTTGCGACAGTCTCATTCCAGAACTATTTTCGCCTGTATAGTAAGCTGTCAGGTATGACCGGTACGGCTTTTACGGAAGCCGAAGAATTCCAGCAAATCTATAGTTTAGATGTAATTCAAATTCCATCTAACAAGCCTATTAAGCGTACCGACCATCAAGATCTGATTTTTAAATCAGAAAAGGGCAAACTCAAAGCAGTTGCCGATGCGATTAAACAGTACCATAAAGATGGTCGTCCTGTGCTGGTTGGGTCTGCGTCGATTGCGAAAAACGAACTAATCGCAGCGTGGCTTGACAAAGAAAAGGTTCCTTATGAACTACTAAACGCGAAAAATAACGAACGTGAAGCCGCTATCATCGAAAAAGCTGGTGAAAAAGGTGCCATTACACTTGCAACCAATATCGCCGGTCGAGGCACCGATATTAAACTTGGCGAAGGAGTTGTTGAGCTTGGTGGACTTGTCGTTATCGGTTCTGAGCGTCACGAATCTCGTCGCATTGACAATCAGCTACGTGGTCGTGGCGGACGCCAGGGTGATCCTGGTGAAACACAGTTCTATGTTTCGACCGAAGATGACCTAATGCGTATTTTCCAGGGTGAGCGTATTGCAAGCCTGATGGACCGATTGGGCGTTGATGAAGATCAGCCAATTCAAAACAGTGCAGTCAGTAAAACACTCGAAGCAGCCCAAAAGCGCGTCGAAGGTTATAATTTCGATACTCGTAAAAATGTTGTGCAGTACGACAATGTCATTAACCGTCACCGCCGTGTTGTATACGTTATCCGTCGTAAGATTCTCGAAGGCGATGATATTAAACCAGAAATTCAGCGGCTACTCGATGTAAAAATTCGCGAAGTTATCGCTCTACCTGCCAAGAATAATCCCCAGTTTGCCGATAATTTTAAAAGTGTCTTTCCTCTTAGTGATAAAAAAATTGAAACGATTGGGCTTGAAAAGAAAGACAAGCTTCGTTTGGAACTTGCGATAAAAGAAGTCGATACTCTCTATAAAACCAAAGAAAAAGAACTCGGTAGCGATATTATTCGCAAGGTTGAACGCGAAGTATATTTGCAGGTGCTTGACACACTTTGGATGCAACATCTCGAAAATATGCAGCATCTTCGTGAAGGTATTCACTGGCGCAGCGTTGGGCAGCGCGATCCATTGGTTGAGTATCGATCAGAATCGCAAAATTTATTCGAAAGTTTGCAAGCAACGCTGCGCGATGAAGTCTTGAGAGCTATATTCCATGTTCATAAACACGATGTTATCGCTGGTGAAGAAGAAGAACACGATACCGAATTAACCCGCCTGGCGGAACACTCTGTTGAACGTGGCGTTAACGAAATTACTGATGGCGAATTGAGCCGTGACGGTGACTTCAAGGCTAAAAAAGCTAAAACAACTGTTGAAATGCAAAAAGTAAAAAATGACGCTCGCAAAAAAAAGAAAAGTCAGCGCCAAAATCGTAAAAAGAACCGTAACTAATATCTAAATTCCAGGAAAACAAACGAAACTATATGCAACACACAACAACAGAAGTACGACTCAAAAATGGCGCGCGGGGGCTACTCATTGACGTCCCAGGTGCGACTGTTATGAGTTTTCAATTTCAATTTAGAGCCGGTAATCGTTATGTGAAATCACAAGACATTTACGAGACAGCTCATATCATGGAGCACATGGCATTTGGTGCAAATGCACGTTTTAAAACCGAACATGATTACGAATCTGAATTTACCAAGAACGGCGCATATCACAATGCCTATACTAGCGATTTATCGATGGTATATGTCGCCGACTGTGCTGATTTTGAATGGGAACGAATTTTCGATTTGCAGCGTGTCGCGATTTGCCAACCTAAGTTTAATGCGAGCGAGCTTGAAGCCGAAAAGGGCAATGTCCGAAGTGAACTCACTGGTTATCTGAATAATCACAACCGAGTGTTGTGGCCGAAAGTCCAGCAGGTTTTAGGTGAAGACATCCTAACGTTCCCGCAACGACTCAAGACAATTCAGAACGTGACCCTCGGGGACATCAGAAAGCACCACCTCGAAACACATACTGCTGCAAATATGCGTTTTGTTATAGCCGGAAAACTACTCGGTCGAAAAGCAGAAATTCAGCGTCAGCTCGAAGAATGGGAACTCCCTGTAGGTGAGCGTTTTGAGGTACCAAGGGATGAACTGTCGATTGCAAAACCAGTTATTATTCGTCGCAAAGAAGCGTCTAATCTGACATTTGGATGGTCAATGGTGCTGCCGCGTGAATTATCAGACGAAGAATCAGACGCGATGGATTGCCTAGACCATATCCTCACCGGTACAATGCACTCACGTATGTACGGTGCTGCTCGCAAAAAAGGCCTTGCCTATGGTATGTTCAGTGATACGTCAGTTGGGTTTCACGACAGTAGTTGGGATTTTGGCGGACAGGTTAATCTTGAAACTGCTGACGGACTGTTTGATATTATCGTTCGTGAAATGAAACATGTCCTTGACGGTAAAATTACCGAAGATGAAATCGATGCAGCTAAGTCCTACGCACTTGGGCGACACCAAATGGGTGCGCAGACTGTTTCGCAGATCAGTAACTTCTATACGAGTCGTTATTTTGCAGATGACATCGTGAAAGATTATGAAAAAGTGCCTGATGCAATCAAGAAAACATCGCGTGATTGTATGATCAATACAGCACGTGAATTTATTGAACATAATGCCTGGGTTCTTGCTGGAGTGACAAGCGGCGAAAAAAGTCACCTCAACGAATTAAATGCCAAACTCGAAACTTTATTCGAAACGCGCTAAACTAAAACTATGAAGATCGCAATCGCTGGATACGGAGTCGAAGGTAAAGCAAACTACGCATACTTCCGTGATCAAGGTGAATTGACAATTGTCGACGAACAGCCAGTGATCGATGACCTACCAGAAGGAGTATTGTCGATACTCGGCGAAGGAAGCTTTTCGAAATTACAAGATTTTGACATGGTTGTTCGGACCGCTGGATTATCCCCACACAAAATCACGACAAACGGCATAGTATGGTCAGCGACAAACGAGTTCTTTATCCGGTGTCCTGTACCGATTATCGGCGTTACGGGTACTAAAGGTAAGGGGACAACCTGCAGTTTAATCGCAGATATGTTGCGTGCCGCAGGCAAGACGGTGCATCTCGTTGGTAATATTGGCGTACCAGCACTTGATGTAATTTCTGTCATCTCACCAGATGATATTGTCGTATTCGAACTCAGTAGTTTTCAGTTATGGGATATTCAAAAGTCGCCACATATTGCCGTCGTATTGATGGTTGAACCGGATCATTTAAACATTCATAAAGATTTTGCTGACTATGTTGCTGCAAAGTCAAACATAGGACGCTACCAACAGCCCCAAGATATTATTATTTATCACCCAACAAATATATCGAGTGCATCCATCGCGGCAGGGTCACCAGCTCTCATCAAACAGCGCTACCAAACACCCGAGGGCGCTTATGTACACGAAGGGAGTATTATCATTGGTGAACAAAATATTTGTTCAGTCAGTGAAGTGGCGTTAGTGGGTGAATATAATCTTCAAAACGTGTGTGCTGCTGTAACTGCCAGTTGGGTATACATACAAGACGCAACAGTTATTGCTAGCGCTATTCATAGTTTTCAGGGACTTGAACATCGCCTAGAATATGTCGCGACAAAAAACGGCATACAGTTTTATAACGATAGCTATTCATCGGCGCCGACGGCGACCATAGCGGCCGTATCGGCTTTTAGTGAACCGATCGTTCTGATTGTTGGCGGGCTTGACCGTGGCATTGACTTGCACCCTCTTGCCGATATGATTCAGGAAACAGCAAATATAAGAAAAGTCATTATCATTGGTGCAATAAAGCAAAGACTTGCGGCGATACTACAGGAATATGGCTTTGATAATTTTATCGTATCAGATGCGAATGATATGGATAGTATTGTCGATCAGGCCCGAGAGAATGCAATGAAAGACGATGTCGTCATTCTTAGCCCAGGGTGTGCAAGTTTTGATATGTTTAAAAACTTTGCCGAACGCGGTGAAAAGTTCAAATGGACAGTTAAAGGCATTCATGAATAAATTTATTTTCGAAGACTATCATTTTGAGAGAGAAACGCTGACGGCCGTGTTCAGATATCGATTCCAGACGGGTGATACGGAGTTTAAAGAAACGGTTCAGTTTGAAAAAGCAGGTGATTATGATGAGGCGCTGCTCGACAGGGCACTATTCCTGAGTTTTATATTGGCAGGAACATCGTACTATAAACTTTTTCCTAGTTCTGAAATTGAACTATTAACTGGTGGGTTTGATGATTGGCAAGCGGATTTCTTTAGCCGCGTGTACCAAGAAGGCCTTAGCCAGTTTGCATACGAAAACAAATTGATTCGCAATGACCTCGCACAGTTTCATTCGACAACTTCGGAAGTGCTCGCGCCGTTGGAATATATCAATAGAGGTGTTCTTTCGTTGCAAAGTGGGGGTAAAGACTCACTTCTTGTCGCGTCATTACTTCGTGCACATTTACAGCCGTTCGACCCCTGGTATCTTACCAATTCCTTGCAGCACCCTTCGGTACTTGAGGCACTCGGGAATCCATTAAAAGTCGCAATGCGTACAATTGATACCAAAAACCTTCAGGAGGGAATGTCGAAGGGCGGACTGAACGGTCATGTCCCGGTGACATATATCGTGTCATCATTTGCTATTATTGAGGCGATACTGTCGGGTGATAATATGGTGCTGTTGTCGATAGGCCATGAAGGTGAAGAGCCGCATGGCTGGATTGGTAATTTACCGGTCAATCATCAATGGTCAAAAACATGGCCGGCCGAACAGGCAATTGCAGAATATGTCACGAGGTACATCTCGCCCGATATCCAAATTGGGTCACCACTACGGGGGTTTAGTGAGCTCAAGATCGTTGAGCTATTTGTACATACTGCATGGACAGAATTTGGCCACACTTTTAGTTCATGTAACCTAGCAAATTATTCCCAGGGTAATGACAATACAACACTTCGTTGGTGCGGCGAGTGCCCTAAATGTGCCAATTCATTCCTTTTATTCTCGGCATTTTTACCAGCTGAGGAGCTGAAGAGTATTTTTAACGGGCAAGATTTATTTGAAAAACCATTACTACAGGATACTTTTAAGGGCCTCCTTGGAATTGATGGGCAGATGAAACCATTTGAATGCGTTGGTGAAATCGGAGAACTCCGGGTTGCCTACCATATGGCGCAGGCACGTAGTGACTATAAGCAGCTTTCCTTTGAGGTTCCTGTGTCCGATTTTGACTACAGCAAAACATATCCTCACCAGACCTGGGCTAAGTTGTTACTTGCTATCGGTGATTAATCATCTGGCGATGTTACAATAGATATACATGCAACTCTTGGAAAAAAGAATTAGTCAACTGAAGCGCGACGTTGAATTGGCGTATATGCGGCTTAAAATTGCCGATAAGTTAGTGGCTGCCGGGTCGATTGAGACTGAACTATCTGCACCGGAAATATGGAATAATCCAAACTATGCGCAGGACAAAAGCAAGCAGTTATTTGCACTTCAGTCGATAATTGAACCGTGGACAACACTTCGTACACAAGTGACTGACATTTCAGAGTTGATCGATATTGGCGACGATTCGCTGGCGGCAGAATTTGATATGCAAATAAGTGCACTTGAACAAGAGTTCACTACACGGCGCAAAGAACTGCTGTTAAACGGTGAGTTTGATGACCACAACGCTATATTGCGGCTTAGTGCGGGCGTGGGCGGAACTGATGCGCAGGATTGGACACAGATGCTAGAACGTATGTATCTTAGATGGGCAGAGAAATCAGGCCTTCATACGACGATTATTGAGCGATCAGCTGCCGACGAAGCAGGTATAAAATCGAGCGTTATCGAAGTGACAGGTCCGTATGCATACGGTAAATTACAGAGTGAGCACGGCGTCCATCGCCTAGTGAGACTGAGCCCGTTCAATAGTGACAATTTGCGTCAGACAAGTTTTGCACTTGTCGAGGTGTTGCCGCAAATCGATAAGCCGGACGAAGTACAGATTGAAGAAAAAGATCTGCGTATTGACGTGTACCGTGCAGGAGGTCATGGTGGTCAAAGTGTGAATACGACCGATTCTGCAGTTCGCGTGACGCATATCCCGACGGGGATTGTAATTGCGATTCAAAACGAACGCTCGCAGTTACAAAACCGTGAGACAGCTATGAAAATTCTTCGCTCCAAGCTAGCTCAACTACAACTAGAGCAGCATGCGGATAGCATTAGCGACCTCCAAGCTGGTGAATCAGCCAGTTGGGGCAGTCAAATTAGAAACTACGTGCTGCATCCTTACGCAATGGTCAAAGACACCCGTACAAAACACGAAGATCGTGACGCCATCGGGGTGCTCGACGGTAAGCTCGATGGCTTTATCGAAGCATATCTTGAACGAACGGAATAGATAAAGTGGCCGATTTGTTCATCGACAATCCTTGACGCACCTATGCTTATGCTATAATAAGTAGAGTTATGATTCTGTTAGATAGGGTAACCAAAACGTATGGCAAAGACATGAAACCGGCCATTAACCGTGTTAGCTTGCATGTCGAACCAAAAGAATTTGTCATCCTTGTCGGTACGTCTGGTGCGGGCAAATCAACTCTCCTTAAATTACTCACCCGCGAAGAAAAACCAACCAGTGGCAAGATTGTTGTGGGTGGTATTGATTACGACACACTCAAAGATAAACATATTCCGCTACTCCGACGCAAAATAGGTGTTGTTTTTCAGGACTTTAAATTATTGCCACAGCGGACGGTATATGAAAACGTTGCGTTTGCACTTGAAATTGCCGGTATGACAGGCCGTGAGATCCGTTCGACCGTTCCAAAAGTCATTGAACTGGTTGGATTAACTGGCAAGGAAAAAAACTTCCCACATCAGTTATCTGGCGGTGAACGTCAACGCGTGGCAATTGCACGTGCCGTTGTGCGCCAGCCAAAGATATTGATTGCCGACGAGCCAACAGGTAACCTTGACCCACGACACAGTTGGGACATCGTTCGGTTACTCGAAAAGATTAATAAATACGGGACGACAGTACTTCTGACGACGCATAATGCCGAAATCGTCAATCGGTTAAAACGTCGCGTGGTCACGCTTGAACACGGCAAGATTACAAGCGACCAGGCAGAGGGGAGCTATCGTCAGTAATGAGTAAACGAAAGCTTGATGCCCGCGCATTTGCTCAGCAAAAACGCAAACGCCGTCAGTGGTTGACGTTTTTACGCATGTGCCGCTATGGGGTGAATAACTTTAGTCGTAACGCATGGCTAACTGTTGCAGCAACCGCTGTCATGACAATCACACTACTTATCGTATTTATGACGATGTCCGCCAGACAGACACTTGTTGATACGGTTGATCAAATCAAAGAAAAAGTCGATATGTCGATCTATCTAAAAGCAGAAACATCCAAAGGAGATGCCAACGTCATTAAATCTCAACTTGAGAAATTATCATCGGTTCGCCGTGTCACATTCGTGAGCGCAGAACAGGCTAGGGAAGACAACGCGAATAATAACAAAGATAACGTCGACGTGTTAAACGCGATCAAAGAAGCGACCAATAAGCTCCCCAGCACCCTTCGTATTAACCTCAATGACATTAACGACACCAGCCAACTCGATACATTTGTGAAAACGAATAAAGACCTAAAACAGCATATCGATCCTGATCGTGCGCCATCATTTGCCGGTGAACGACGCGATGCAATCCAGAACATTGGGCGTTGGGTAGGTTTTGCAGAAAAAGTTGGACTTGGGGCAAGCGCACTATTTGTCGTCATCTCATCGCTTATCGTGTTTAACACTATCCGCATGGCAATATTCAATCGCAAAGAAGAGATTCAGATGATGAAACTGATTGGTGCTGACCGTAGTTTTATTCGTGGACCATTTGTCGTCGAAGCAGTTGTCTATGGGTTCATTGCGGCGATCGTGGCGACTGGACTTGGTATCTTGATACTCTATTCATCAAGTGAAAAATTACTGAGTTACGGCGTTCTTGTCCAGCCGACGATTAATTTTGTGACGTCATATGTTGGGCTCGTACTACTGGCTATGATTCTCCTGGGTGGTGTGATTGGTGTACTGTCATCGCTGTTTGCTACTCGTAAATATTTAAAGATCTAGGCAGGGGAGAACACATTGACATCGAATACTGCTTATGATAAGATAAAGGCAATGAAACACCGGTCCGCCACACCAGTTTCACTCTTGTTCCCGGCCAAGGTTTCGCTTGTTGCCGTCGCTGCTTTAATGGTCATCGCGACCCCTATTGCGATTGCTCCAAAAACCTACGCTGATAAATATGATGATCAGATCAACGCTATTCAGCATGAAATCGATCAGTACGAAGCTCAAGCTGCAGAATTACGCGGTAAAGCCGACACGTTACAGCAAAAGTTAACATCACTCGGTATCGAAAAAGCTCAGATTCAGGCTCAAGTTGACATTAGTCAGACACAATACGATCAATTGATTGCAAAAATCACTCAAACCGAAAAAGATATCAAAAGTAATCAGGACGGACTGGGTGAGATTATCGCTAATATGTATGTCGATGATGCTATTTCACCTCTCGAGATGCTCGCTAGTAGTAAAAATATTGGTGACTATGTCGACAAGCAAGAGTTTCGTACGGTTATTCGTGATCAATTAAGCACGACAATCAATAAGATTAAAACACTGAAAAAAGATCTCGAAAAACAAAAAGCCGATACGACTGTTGTTCTTGCGAATCAAAAAAATTCGCGTGATGCACTCGCAGCCAAAGAAGCCGAACAGCAAGCATTAGTTGATCAGACTCGTGGTGAAGAAGCGGCTTACCAGCAGCTCTCAGCGAACCAACGTTCAAAACAAGATCAGGT
Organism: Saccharimonadales bacterium (SeqCode); assembly: GCA_038319685.1. Taxonomy (GTDB): domain Bacteria; phylum Patescibacteriota; class Saccharimonadia; order Saccharimonadales; family Saccharimonadaceae; genus UBA6022. Next base: position 151,939 of record JBBQDN010000001.1, on the reverse strand, counting down.
TCGCCAACAGCAACAGGCAGCGATCGCCGCCGCGATTGCTTCAAGTGGAGGAAGCACGCTTATTGCTGGTGGTGCTGCGCCAGACTATCCTTGGAATAATTCAAACTGTCGTATGACAGGCTACTACTCACTTGACGGTGCCGATGGTAACGGGGGTGATGGACATGGCTACGGCTGTCGACAGTGTGCAAGTTACGCTGCGTGGCGTGTTGCCAAGGAGACTGGACTGTATCCGACGAATTGGGGTAACGCAACGAATTTCCCTGCAAGTGCACGTGCAGCTGGTTTTGCGACGGGCTATTCTCCGCGCGCTGGATCGCTTGCAGTGATGCATTCTGGTACCGGACCCGAAGGCCATGTTGCCTGGGTCGAAGCGGTGAATGGCGACGGAACACTGATTGTTAGTCAATATAACTACAACTACGGTGCTGGATGGGGTATGTATAGTAAAATGCAACTGTCCTCTAGCGTGTTCCAAGAATACGTATACGTGAAATAATCTCGTGTAGTCAAAAATATATAACGCACCTAGATATATGTGCGCTATAATCACATCCTGAAGACGGTGTTATACGTCCTCACTCGGTAATACGAACAAGTTCGCATTACCCTCGCTTCGTAGTATAATCATAAGAGTTATTGAGATAAAGTAAGGGGATGCACGTGCACGTCAGTAAAGATATTGCAGAGACACAGCCACGCGACCGGGGTATATCAAAATCGACACTTTTTATCGTGATTGCACTGACTGCGGTGGTCGCTTTTATTGGTGGCACGCGGAGTGATGAAATCATTGGGTTTATCGGCCCAACGCTTGGCATCAAGGTGCAGACAGGGACGCTTGATTTAAAATCAGTTCAAGTAACGTACCAACAGCTAAAAGGTCGGTTTGACGGCACGCTTGACGATAAAAAACTGATCGAAGGTGCCAACCGTGGACTTGTCGAGGCGGCGGGGGACCAGTACACGATCTTTATGAATGCAACCGAGGCTGGAGAGTTTGACAAGAGTCTGAGCGGTGATATTGGTGCTGGTGTCGGTGCAGAAATTGGCATGAAAGATAGCCGACCGTATGTTGTTCGTGTGTTGCCTGACAATCCAGCCGAAAAAGCCGGTGTTCATGCTGGTGATAGTATCGTGTCGGTTAATGATGAATCGACGACTGGGTGGACATCAGAAAAAACCGCCACTAAAATAAGAGGTGATGCCGGAACGACCGTCAAACTGAGCGTTTTGCGTGGAGCTGAGGCAAAAGAGTTTAATCTGACACGGGCAAAAGTAAATAATCCAAGCGTCAGTTCGATTATTGAAAACAACATCGGTATCATGACGATTACCCGTTTTGACGAGCAAACTGGCGACGAGGCGCAGCGCGTTGCGCAAACATTCAAACAATCAGGTGTCAAAGGTGTTGTATTGGACCTTCGTGGCAACGGCGGTGGATATGTCACAGCGGCGCAGGACGTTGCTGGTCTGTGGCTCGACGATAAGTTAGTTGTGTCTGAGCGGACGAATGGCAAGGTGACGGATGAACTACGTTCTGGGCGCAATCCAGTTCTCCAAGGAATTCCAACAGCGGTTGTTGTGAATGGTGGGAGCGCCAGTGCTAGTGAGATTGTTGCCGGAGCCTTGCAGGACAATAACGCTGCACTGCTTGTTGGCGACAAGACTTTCGGCAAGGGAACGGTTCAGCAAATTGTTGACCTGGTGAACGGTGCACGGCTTAAAGTTACCGTAGGACGTTGGTATACCCCAAATGGCAAGAATATCCATAAAGAAGGTATTATGCCAAACACGAGCGTCGGACTGACCCAGGCGGATAGTGATGCCGGTCATGACCCGCAACTCGATGCAGCAAAAGCGGCTGTCACCAAATAGGCCACGCTTGTGCTTTTTTAGATAAGTATGTAGTATAAGGATATATATGGACGAAAAGAAAAAGATTTTACTTGTAGAGGACGATGTTGCGTTAGCGGCAGTATATAAATCCCGACTCGAGCTCGAAGGCTTTATTATTCAAGAGGTCAATAATGGCGAGAAAGCACTTTCGGCTGCCGTTGAATTTAAACCAGATTTGATTCTTTTAGATGCAATGATGCCAAAAATCAGTGGGTTTGATGTGCTTGATATTTTGCGAAACACCCCAGAAACGACCAATATTCGCGTCATTATGCTTACTGCGCTTAGTCAGTCAAAGGATAAAGAGCGTGCAGAAGCACTCGGTGTTGATGACTATCTGGTGAAATCACAAGTGGTGATTGGTGATGTGGTTGAACGAGTTAAGCATCACCTCGGTCTGACCGTTTAAAAGATATTTCGATATACCACAATAAGGTGTCCATTAAGACACCTTATTGACTTATTAGCATAAGTGTGATAATATATATCTATAACTTATTAAAAACAAAAAAAAAGATGTAACATGTCAGAAATTTTCAAAGACCAATCATTTTTGATCCCACAGGCATCAGGTGAAATTGCAGTCAAGTCAGCGCATAACAGAATTCGTGTTATTGACGTGCATGGTGAAAGGGAAGTAATCCAGGTAGCACATCCAGATTCTGTTACTGGTAAGCAAAATGTACCAGAAGCACTTCTCAGTGATGAGAGTCAACAGAGACTTGCCGAAGAGCTTGCGGATGATCGTCGTAGTCCTGAAGTAAGAGCTGTTCTCGATGAGTTTCCTGTGGAGATGGCAGTGACTGCGATGCGTAATCAGTACGACACGCAAGGGAAGCTTGTTGCACGAAATACAGTATCCGAAGAGGGATGGGGGGTACGTCAAGTATACTCAGTAGATCAAGCCGGTAAAGTAGTAGCAGTTGTCATTGATAATGGAAGAGGACTACTTAAAGCAGTGAGTCCTTCTACGCTTCGCGAGTGGCAGCCGGTAATTGAAACAGTGAGCGATGATACCATGCCGCGTGCACATTTTGCACAATTACTTGCGAATGCTCCGGCAGTACAAGGAGTGCTATCAGAAATAGTTCCTATTCCTAAACCCGTTGAATTTTCAGTACCTCCCGTGATCGAAAAGATTAAACCTGTGATGCCAGAACTAACACCTGAAAGGAAAGATAATATCAAAGCTGCCGAGGAGATGATAAAAAATCTACTTGGTCAAGATGGAAATGGCGGTGGGTTGCTTGGTGAAAGGCTTAAGCAATACGGTAATACACCCGAAGCTATTCGTCAGGCGCTTGAAAAATCACCTGATTCAGAACAAATACGAAGTGAAATTCTTTCGACATTGATGGTTCGTATGCACATGCTTCTCGGTGAAGGCGGAAAATTTCATGAACGCGTACAGCGCAATGATCCCAATAATCTCATGACAGTTCCTGTTGAGTTTGGATATGAGAAAGAGAAGTATCCTTCAGACGAATGGGTAACCATGCTCGCACTAGCAAAAATTGACGGCTCTTTTGTCGCTTCAAATTCGAGAAATAATTTCACCGTACCAGACGATCACGCGCACGCAGGTCAGCACCGCCAGGCCGCCGATACCCTACTCGCAAGTTTTATAGAAGAAAATGAACAAAAAGAAAAGAAAGTCGAATTCTCTGACGATGAAGAACTTGCTAAAACGCAGTTAATTCTCGAGGGCATGAAGCAAGATGTGGCGGGTCACATTCGTTCAGTCATGAGTCTCTTTGGGGTGATGGAACAACAGCTTAGTTCTGGGGACATGATTAATCTTGAGTATATGCAAAGTCTAGCTAGTGAGATGAGAACGGGATTGACGATCCTACGTGTGCCTTTCGAGAATGCAACTGAAGGCATACGTGGCATCAAGGTAGGTATAGACGAGTTACGACCATCCGATCGTACATCAGAAGTTCTTCAGACTATTCAGCAACGTCTCAATACCTATATGTCCATGCTAGATGATCTCGCAATGACTCAGCTGGGTACAATTGATCGGCTGACCGTTGATATGAACTCCGACCGTCACATGGGTCTGGAGTATCGATCACGTGTTCCGCAGATCCTTCAAAATATGGCTCAGACCCTTGAGTCACTGCACTCATCAGTGCAAAACTTTACCCTAAATGACGTATAAAAATCACCCGGCATGTACCAGGTGATTTTTATACGAGAGGCCATATTATTTAACTGAGACTTGTGTACGAGCGACACTTTTGCCTGTAAAGTGACCTTTTTTTACCTTACTAAATTCGATAACACCGTCAATTGCGGCGTGAATTGTAAAGTTACGGCTGATAAATGTACCAGGACCAGCAACTTTCGTGCTACCAGTTTGGCGTACGAGGACTTCACCAGTGCGTACCGTTTGACCGCCGAAGCGTTTGACACCTAGTCGTCGACCGGCGTTGTTGTGGATATTTTTAGCGGAACCGCCAGCTTTCACATGTGACATAGAGCAAACTCCTTATAGTTTCTAAAATCAATCTGTTCAATTGTAGCGAAATTGACACGATTCGTCAAGAGGGTAGAGGGGTTGGAGTTATATTTTCGTGAGGACAAGTAGCTCACGAGCCACAATTTGGTCTTCGCGGTAGTACAGAAGGTCTGATTGTTCGATGCCAGCGAATTCGACATGTTTAAAGCCGTATTTTTCGACTGCCTGGGTGAGCTGTAGGTGTGTAAACCGGCCGCTGGCATCTCGCCAGGCGGGAATTGCGATACAAAGAGGTGTACCTGATTCAAGTTGTTCAGAGATATTAGCGAGAAAACTGCCCATTATGTGTTGGCAGTTTTTTCGTACTTGGTCGAGTTTGACGGGTGAAGGTGGTGCGCTGAATGGTTGGCCGAGATAGCCTTCACAGACGACGGCACTAATTGGTGCATCCCATTTTCCCGTCATGGCATCGTCGGTTTTTAGGGTAATTTTGGGTGTCACATGATGAGTATCTTTGAGCCAGTCGAGGTTGATGGTTGAATAATCGATCATTTTTTCTGACAGGTCAGTCCCATAGACATCGTAGCCCATGAGGGCAGCTTCCTGGAGAACGACGCCAGTTCCACAAAACGGATCCAGGATACGAGGAGTTGCCGTCGTTTTAGGTATTGTTGCGAGGTTAATCATGATCTGCGCAAGTTTCGGAGGCAGCATACCGACGAATGCATCACGTTTTGGGCGCTGTTGATCGCGCCTGGTATAAGCAGTGATGTTTTGCGCACCAGTGCTTTCGGCGATAATAATCCGGCCACCGCGAGATCTGATAACCAGAAGTTCAACTTTGTTATCGGATAGACCGAGTTTATTATGATGTGATGTGGCAGAACTAAGTGCAAGATCGGGGTTTGGAATGAGTCGAAGACTGACACCTGATTTTTTGAGCTTCTGTTTTAGGATAATGCCTGTTTTTTGTACGTCGTAGGCTGACGTATCAAATCCATAGACACTAATACCGAGAGTGATTTTACCTTCGATATTCGCCCAGATACGGAGGTATTCTTGCACGATTTTCGTGCTTGTTTTATGCCAGTCACCAGCAGGTAGTTCTGCGACAACTCGGCCTGCTTTGAGCGTGCCACCAAGGGTGGTGATATCAAAAACATCGTCAGTCGTGATTGTCGCAGACGTATCAGAAAACCAACGAATGGCGTCGTGGCCGAAGCGTTGTTCTAGTTCAGCAACACCGATAACTGGTTGTCGTCCAAGGATCGCAATATACATAGTCTATAGTATATAATACAAACATGTCTTTTCGATCATGGATGAGTATAATCACGTTTTTGTTGATCGCAGTTATCATCTATTTTTCCCGTCATGAACTTGTTCATGCTTGGGAATTACTCAGTAAAGTGAATATCTGGCTTTTGCTACTTTTGATTCCATTACAGATTGCCGTTTATTACGCGGTGGGTGAAATGGTGTTTTCATATCTGAGGTCAAAGAACTCTATCGAGCATATTGCGCCCCTGACGCTTGCGCGATTATCGCTCGAAATGAACTTCGTTAATCACATCTTACCTAGCGGCGGCGTGAGTGGTATTTCTTATATGGGGTGGCGGCTCGGTCGCTACGGTGTATCTGCGGGCCGGGCTACAATGGCACAGGTTGTTCGGTTTACGATGGGATTTGTTGCTTATATTGTTCTACTACTTCTTGCGTTACTTGCTGTGACGATCGATGGAAACATTAATCGATGGATTATTCTGGTCAGTAGTGCGCTTATATCGGTACTTATTGGGTCGATGGTTGCTGGCGTGTATTTGATGAGTAGTACAACCCGGATTATGAAATTCGGATCATGGCTGACAAGGTCGGTGAATGGACTCGTGCGTCGGGTGACATTTAAACGCGTATCTAAAGTGCTCGACGGCGAAAAAGTGGATGTATTTTTTCACGATATCCATACTGATTTTGTCGAGCTTCGTCGTGAAAAAAAGATTTTGCTCAAGCCATTTTTATGGGGACTGGTTGTGAATGTTCTGGAAGTGTCGCTATTTATGGTGACATTCTGGGCGCTTGGCGAATCGGTCAATCCAGCGCCGATTATGATTGCATTTGGTGTGGCGACATTTGCCGGTGTGTTTGTTGTGACTCCTGGTGGTGCAGGTGCATACGAAGCGATCATGGTTGGGTTTGTGACGCTTGCTGGTGTATCGGGTGGCGTTGCGATTGCCGGGATAGTTCTGACTCGTGTTATTTTGCTATTTGGAACGATTGTTCTGGGCTATGTATTTTACCAACACGCGATATTAAAATATGGAAAAGATAAAAAACCCGACCTTTAGCGTTAGTGACTTTATAGCACTGACAAACCAGACTCTCGAGTATGCGTACCCGTCTATTGAAGTCGAAGGTGAAGTCAGTAGCTTTAAGGTTAACCAAGGTAAATATGTGTTTTTTGATATCAAAGACATTGGTGCGAGCGTTGGTTGTTTCATGACGGTTTGGCAGCTGCGCATTCCTATCGAAGATGGGATGAAGGTGATCGTGACAGCAACACCTAAACTGACGCAGTGGGGTAAATTTAGTCTGACCGTCCGGGCGATTCGACCGAGTGGCGAAGGAAGCCTAAAAAAGAGTTTTGAGCTCTTAAAAGCCAAGCTAGATAGTGAAGGGTTGTTTGCTGAAGATCGCAAACGGATGCTTCCGACCATTCCAACTTATGTTGCTGTCATTAGTTCGACCCAGGCAGCAGGGTACGCGGATTTTATGAAGATTCTAGATGACCGGTGGGGCGGAGTGAAGGTTGACGTGGCGCATGTTCAAGTGCAGGGAACAGACGCACCGGACCAAATGATTCGAGCGCTGACATATATGAACACAAGGGAAGTATTACCAGAAGTGATTGTTATTATTCGTGGTGGTGGCAGTGCGGATGATTTAAGTGCCTTTAACGATGAACCCCTGGTTCGGGCGGTCGCGGCAAGCCGTATTCCGACACTCGTCGGTGTTGGTCATGAAGTCGACACGAGTCTAGTCGATTTGGTGGCTGACGTGCGAGCGGCAACGCCAAGCAACGCTGCGCAGATTCTCGTTCCAGATCGTCAGGACTATATTCGACAGGTTCGCAGGCGTGTCGTCGGGTTACTCCCACGTGTCGAACAGGTAATCGTGAGTCAACAAGTGACACTGTATCAGGTACTTGAACGCACAGTGAGTAGGATTGACACGGTTATTACTGACCATTTGACTGTAATTTTAGGTGTCCGCCGCGTACTAGGCGAACTTGACCCTCATAAAGTCCTCGAAAGAGGTTACGCGCTGATTCGTGGCAAGACAACCGTCGGTTCGATCATCGAGATTGAAAAAAGAGATGTTATTATAAAAGCAGAGGTACAACATGTCGACAAGAAGTAAAACAATCCAAGAAAAGATGACTGAACTGGACCAATTAGTTGCCTGGTTCGATGGTGATAAGTTTGAGCTTGAAGGAGCACTTGACAGGTTTAAAAAAGCCGAAGCACTTGCTGCTGATATCGAAAAAGATCTCCAGTCACTGAAAAATGACGTGCAAGTGATCAAGCAAAAATTTGATAGCGAGGTATAACGGTGATTATAGGATTTTGGCTGGTTACCGTCCTCATTTTATTATTTGGGTTTGTTGTTTTTTGGGGTGCACCGTATGTGCCAAGTAAGAAACGAGACGTTGCACTCGTTTTTACTGAGTTATACCCAATAGGCAAAAACGATCTGCTCGTCGATATTGGGTCGGGTGATGGTGTCGTGCTACGTATGGCGGCAGACCGTGGAGCGCGCGCGGTTGGTTATGAACTTAACCCACTACTCGTCGTTATTTCACGATTTTTATCACGCAAAGAACCAAAAGTCACAATTATTTTGGCTGATTTTTGGCGAGCTACGTTGCCTGACGACACAACGGTTGTGTACACATTTGGCGAATCTCGTGATATCAAAAAAATGGCTGAAAAAATTCAATATGAAGCAACGCGGCTACAAAAACCTCTTGAATTTATTAGTTACGGGTTTGCCGTTCCTGGCCTGACCCCGACACGACAGACGCGAGCGCATTTTCTCTACACGATGAACCCTTTACAGTAACCTTAACCATAAGTATAATGACAACATGACGACACACAAACACAAAAACGAACAGGGCGCAGTAAGCGGGTCGTTGATCGCGATTATTGGTTTGTCCGTTATTGCGGCAATATTCGGGGGGCTTGCGATATGGGGCTATCTGAATTACACAGAGCAAAAAACAAATGTTGACGGTAAAATATCGGTTGCTGAAGCAGAAGCAAAAAAATCACAAGCAGAACTTGATGATAAGAGATTTGCAGAACGTGAAAAAGAACCGAATCGGACCTTTGTTGGCCCCGAGGATTACGGACGCTTGACGTTTGACTACCCAAAGACATGGAGCGTGTATGTTGCAAAAGATGTCAGTAAAGGCGGAACCTACGAAGCGTATCTTAATCCGGTGACGGTGCCTCCAGTGAGTGCATCACAGCAGTACGGTCTGCGTATTACTATCGAAGACAAAACCTTAGATGCGGTTGTTGAATCATACCAGGGACTTGTCAAAAAAGGTGATCTTCGTACGAGTGCGACCAGTTCTGATGGCAATAACGGAACTCGACTTGACGGTAGTTTCAGCAAAGATATCAGGGGTGCGGCAGTTATTTATAAGATTCGTGATAAAACAGTGACTATTCGGACCGATGCTGATACATTCAAGCCAGACTTTGAAACAATCATCAAGACGATCAAGTTCAATACATAGCAGTAAGTCACATGCTACACTAGAGGTAGGATGAATGGGGATGTGAGTGCACAGCAGAACGAAGTGAGTGGAGTATTTCACTATGACTTACCGTCGCTTGTTGCTGCGGCGCATGAGTTAAAGTCGCCACTGTCCTTAATACGTCAGCTAGCCCTTGAACTTGAAACAGTTGACGTATCTGTAGAGGATAAACAACGCCTCCTGCGACAGATAACGTTAACAAGCGAGCGCGCGCTTCGGTTGACGACTGACCTGACGAAGGCACAGCGATTACATGGGAGTCTGTTTGAACTTGAACCGTTGAATCCTCAGCAGCTCTGCGAAGAAGTTGCTCATGAACTGATGCCACTCTATGCCGCCAAAGGACGTGAAATTCGTGTTGCACATCGAAATAAGCCGCTACTTGTTGTTGCGAATAAAGAACTGCTTCGTCGTATTATTTTAAACTTTGGTGACAACGCACTTCATTACGGGCAATCTAACGAGCCAATTGAGCTACGGACATCATCCCGTCAGATGGGTCAAAAAGTGCGTATTGGGGTTCGTGATTTCGGACCGGCACTGGCGACTGATGCATGGAAGCGGTTACGTAATGAACTAGGTAAAAATGCTCAAAGTGTTCATGCCCGTCCCGCAAGTAGTGGTCTGGGACTGTATATCGCCTCACAATTTGCCGAAACAATGCATGGATCAATTGGAGCGACCAGACACCGTGATGGCGCTACGTTTCATGTGACTATCGATGCTTCGACGCAGTTATCGCTATTATGAGTTCAGTCAAAAAAGTCTTGGTTGTCGAAGATGATACGTGGTTGGCTGAACACTATGTGCGCATGTTAGTTATAGCGGGCTATGATGCATGGTCAGTGTCGCATGCGCTGGCTGCGATCGATGACATTGACAGTCGTCGACCGGATATAGTAGTACTCGACGTACTACTGACTGGATCAACTGCATTCGCACTGCTTCACGAATTACGATCACACGTTGATATTGGGAGTATACCGGTTATTTTATGTACAAATGCAGCAGCAGATTTGGCGATCGAAGATATGTCAATCTATGGTGTCAAAGAAGTGCTCGATAAAACAACAATGAAACCCGAAGATATTGTTCATGCGGTAAAAAAGGTGCTGACATGAGTACACAGCGAACGTCGGCTATTGTGCTGCGACGAACAAACTATGGTGAAGCTGATCGAATCTTGCAACTACTCACGCCACTTGGTAAATTCAGTGTCATGGCACGTGGGGTTCGACGTGAAAAATCACGACTTGCTGGCGGGATTGAACTTTTTGGCGTCAGTGACATTGTCATTACGAGCGGGAAGGGTGATTTAGGTATTCTGACCTCCGCACGTCTCGATGAGTTTTATCGTCATATTATGGAAGATTACGACCGGATGCAGTTTGCCTATGAAGCGCTCAAACAGGTCAATCGGGCAAGCGAAATGGTTGATGAGCCGGAATGGTTTGACGTACTGTTAGAGGTTCTGGCTGGGCTTGATGCGTTAAAACTTGATATTGCAGTCGTGCAGACATGGTTTTATCTCCGCTACGCGGCACTGCTGGGTCACGAACTGAGTGTCAGACGCGACATTACGGGTGAAGAGCTACTGGCCAACGAAACATATCGGTATGATCAGAATGAACAAGGTTTTGTGAAAGCAAAGGGCGGTGACATTACCGCTCAGCATATTAAATACCTGCGTATTGCTAGTCAAAAACCACTTAAAATTGTGGCGCAAATTGGGGGCTTGGACGCGATTTTGCCGACTTGTTTGTCGATTGCTCGGCAGCACGCCGCTCTCTATTAATATAGTGTTATAATAGTTTCATTATGGCATCACAAAAAAATGAAAAAATGGAAGCGATCGTTTCCTTAGCGAAGCGTCGAGGGTTTATTTATCCTGGTTCAGACGTGTACGGTGGCCTTAGTGGCACTTGGGACTACGGTCCACTAGGTGTGACACTAAAACGCAATATCATGAACCTTTGGTGGAAGATGTTTGTTGATGGACGCGACGACATGTACGGTGTTGATGCAGCAATTTTGATGAATCAGAAAGTCTGGCAGGCAAGTGGACATGTTGATACGTTTACTGACCCACTCATCACCTGCGGTAACTGTCAATCTAGGTATCGAGTAGATCATCTTATCTCGGACAAGGACGAGTATTCATCGGAGGTGGAGCAGTTTTTCGGTCATGCTAAGCAGATTATTGAGACACTTGAGTTACCCGAATCGCCGTTTGACTATAATGAGGAGCAACTACAAGCTCTTGTTGGTATTTTTGGCGAGGCACATGTACCGGCGCACGAGACATCTCAATATCTTATACAATATCTAGACAATAATCATCAACTTGCATCGAAATACTTAGGTATATTCCCGCGAATGTATTTACATTTAAAGAATGTTAATTGCGCAAAATGTGGTCAAAATGCTTGGCAGGATGCTCAAACTTTCAATATGATGTTCACGACAACAATCGGCCCATCAAGCAGTAGTATTTTAGATAAAAAAACATATTACAATCTTGATAAGGGCACTCGGAAAGTAATTGAGAAGACAGTTACTAGTGAGAATATTGAAACGACGAACAATCTTGTATATCTGCGTCCCGAAACTGCCCAGGGTATTTTTACCAATTATAAAAATGTACTCGATAGTTTCTATCCTGATCTACCGTTTGGTATTGGCCAGCAAGGCAAGGCATTTCGTAACGAAATTAGCCCACGCGACTTTATTTTCCGTAGCCGCGAGTTTGAACAAATGGAAGTTGAATACTTTGTTGATCCAGCTAAATGGGAAGAGGCGTTTGAACTATGGCGCAATCTTGTTTGGGAATGGACCGATGCACTTGGTTTGCCACGTGAATCCGTTCATGAACTTGAAGTACCTGAAGCTGACCGCGCGCATTATAGTAAACGCACGATTGATTTTGAATTTGATTTTCCTATCGGTCGTGAAGAACTCCTCGGTCTGGCGTATCGAACTGATTTCGATTTGGGTAATATTCAGCGCGAAGCAGGTAAAGGTATGGAATATACCATCAAAGGTACTAATGAACGGTTTATTCCGCATGTTATCGAGCCATCATTTGGTGTTGAGCGTGCACTGATGGCAGTATTATCATCAGCCTACCGTGAAGACGAGCAGAATGGCGAGAAACGAATCTATCTGGCACTTCCGGAACACCTCGCACCAGTTAAGTACTGCGTCTCGCCCCTATTAAAAAATAAACCAGAGCTTGTCGCCAAAGCTCATGAAGTTTATACGGCACTCAAGAATAAGCATGGAGCCGTCATGTGGGATGATAATGGTAACATTGGTAAGCGCTACCGTCGTCAGGACGAAATTGGCACACCGTACTGTGTAGTGATTGATTTTGATTCGCTCGAAGACGGATCAGTGACGATTCGTGACCGTGACACTACCGAGCAGCACCGAGTACAGCCAGACGAGTTTTAAATAGACAAGGAGATGTCGTGGATATTGCACAGCATGTTAAGAAATTTCTGAATGAAACAAAAATCATGCAACTTGCGACAGTTGTTGACGGTAAGCCATGGATTTGTACGTTGCATTTTGTTGCTGATAAGGATGGGAATATCTACTGGCTGAGTTTGCCAACACGGCGTCATAGTCAGGAGATCGCTCATAACCCTAATGTTGCCGCTGCGATTGCGGTCAAGACCGATATGCCGATTATTGGCATACAGACAGAGGGTATCGCAGAGATGGTGACGGACATCGAAACAATAACGGCGGTGATGGATATTTATGTCCAGCAACACGGGACGGGCAAGACGTTTGTTGACCGTGTCGTGCAGGGAATTGATAATCACAAGATGTATAAATTGACCCCTACTAGAGTCCAGTTGCTTGACGAATTGAATTTTCCGAAACAACCACCCAAAGAATGGACTTTATAATTGCTCTGTACATGGGGTCGGCCTACGACATATTGCAAGTAGCCTATATTAAGCACATACTATACGTATAGCCCCAATATGGGTATGTGGGAATTATCATTACTATGAAACTGACAGGGAGTAACTAAATATGCGCGCTATTTGGAATAATACAGTTGTTGCCGAAGCACCTAAGGATGATCTTATCAGGATCGAAGGAAACTGGTATTTTCCGGCTGATGCCATTAAAAAGAACTATTTTCAACCAAGCGATCATCACACGACGTGTTTTTGGAAGGGTGAGGCGAGTTACTATGATGTCGTTGTTGCTGATGATAAGAACGAGTTCGGTGCGTGGTTTTACCCAAAGCCAATGGACGGTTCGATCGATAAAGTTGGCAAAGATTTTACGAATTACGTGGCATTTTGGAACGGTATTACAGTAACTGAATAATACGGAGGGTATAATGTCTACAGCGAATGACTTTTCAGGTTTAAAGGCAATCTATTTCAACGGAACACTAAAACGATCGCCTGAAGCGAGTAATACCGATGGACTTATTGAGGTGAGCCGTTCGCTGATGGAAAAGCACGGCGTAACGACTGAGGTTATTCGGACGATCGATCACGATATTGCAAGTGGCGTGCAACCCGATATGCGTGAGCATGGGTGGGAAACTGACGAATGGCCAGATCTGTTCAAAAAAGTAATGGCCGCAGATATACTGATTGTTGCGGGCCCGATTTGGCTGGGAGATAATAGCTCGGAAACTAAAAAACTTATCGAACGACTATATAGTAATTCTGGCCAGACCAACGAAAAAGGTCAGTATATATACTATGGACGCGTTGGAGGCTGTATTATCACGGGTAATGAAGATGGCATTAAACACTGTGCCAGTAATATTCTCTATAGTTTGCAGCATATCGGCTATACCATTCCGCCCCAAGCCGATGCAGGCTGGATTGGTGCGGTTGGTCCCGGCCCAAGCTACCTTGACCCGGGTTCTGGTGGTCCTGAAAGTGACTTTACCAATCGTAACACAACGTTTATGACATATAACTTATTGCACCTTGCGAAAATGCTTAAAGACCAAGGTGGCATACCGGACTATGGTAACCAACGCACAGCTTGGGATAATGGTGAGCGTTTTGGATTTTCTAACCCAGAGTATCGTTAAGGGCCACATAATCGCAAGTTTTCAATTATACTAGACTAATGATTATTTATTATACTGACGGCAGCGCCAGCCCTAATCCCGGTCCAGGCGGTTTTTCGGTTATTTCGGGCGGCAAACCTGTTGCACTTGGAACTGAACCAAATGGCAAAGAGACAACAAATATCCGCATGGAAGGTTTCGCTATTGTTGCGGCACTAAAGCATGCGGCTGGTAATGAATGCCAAATTTACACTGATAGCGAGTTTTGGATTAATGTGATCACCAAGTGGTCACTGGCATGGGAAGCAAATGGCTGGAAGAAAAAGGGTGGCGAGATTAAAAACATCGATATCGTACAGGAAGTCTGTCCGCTCTATCGGCAGTCGAAAGCCACACTTATTTGGGTACGCGGCCACATGGGTGACGAAGGGAACGAACTGGCCGATGAATGGGCTAATAAAGCACGTAAAGGCGTACGACTGTAAGTATGGATAGCGAAATCGAAGTAAAGTTTTTGGATAGTAATCATGATGAAATTCGTAAAAAACTAGTGACGCTTGGTGCAGTATGTGAGCAGCCAATGCGATTAATGCGTCGTGTAATGATAGCAAGTCCCGACATGACAACAAACAACGCTTTTGTGCGTGTCCGTGATGAAGGTCACCGAGTCACAATGACATATAAGCAATTTGATTCACTATCGGTTGATGGAGCGAAAGAAGTTGAGATTATTGTAAGTGATTTTGATAAAGCAATCGCACTTCTTGCTGCAGCCGGGTTGCCGCACGTGTCGTTTCAGGAATCAAAACGGGAAACATGGAAGTACGGCGACGTCGAAATTGTCCTTGATGAGTGGCCGTGGCTAAAACCATATATCGAAATTGAGTCACATAGTGAGGCAATCCTTCGCGAAACGGCGGCTGCACTTGGCCTAAATTGGGATGATGCGGTGTTCGGTGATGTTATGGTGGCATACCGTGTAGAGTACCCACATTTAACAGAGAAAAATACGGTTGGTAATTTACCAAATGTTAAGTTTGCTGATCCAGTGCCTGATTTATTACAACCATAATCCAACATATTACTAGTATTGGCCTCATGCTTAGAGGTATAATATTTCTTAGATTGTTATAAAAAGAAAGAACCTAATGGAAAACACACCCGAAACAACCGATATTTTTTTGTGGGCAAATAATACTGACGGAATCAAAAAAGAGTTTGATGTCGAGTTTTTCTTGTTTAATAAAAACTACACTCCATATACCGTAAACTTTGCGAGTGAACTGAATGCGCAGGTAAAACCACTATTTCTTTTTGAACTTATTGGCCAGGTGATTATGGGGGCAGGAACTGGGCTATCAGTTCGTGATTTTGAGTTATCTGAAAACGAAGAAAATGTCCTGCTGCGAACCGAGTTAGAAAAGGTCGGTCGTGCCGAGACATTGATTCACTTGATTGAGCATGAGCGACATGACATCGTTGAATTCAGTGAAGAAGAACACGAGTTCAAACGCATCAAGGGCATCGTCGCACGTTTTACGCACAAGGACACACCTAAAAAAGCATTTTATGCTATCAAGCAGATCAATCAGAGTTCAATCCTAAAGGGTGCAACAGCATGGGAATTCCGTGAAGGTAAATTCCAGAGTTTTGCAGCTGATGCTGGCCTGAAAATTCCATCAGATAATCAAGTGTTGATTGTTGATAAAGACATTTTTGTATTTAATCAGGCAAAATTTGAACGTTTGTTCAATTACGATTATAAAAAACAAGCTATAGCTGATCAAAAAGTCGCCGAAATCGAAAAACACTTCAAGCTAAGTTTCCCTGATGGCCTTGATCTCCAATCGATGGTTCGTGAGCGACGGAAAACCGTCACAAAACTTCAAAAAATGGAAATTGGTGCAGTCACACAGGAACAGGTAATTGAATACGCCGATACAATGCAACTCGAACTTATGACCGACGATGCCGGTGCGATTATTATTATGGACGGTAACGACCTCGACATGTTCGTCAACCTTGTAAACGAAGATTACATCACAAGTGAGATTACTGGAAAGCGTTACGAAATCAAAACTAAAAAACTACTCGATGAGTCCGAAGGCGAGCCGCCGCGCGGATAATTACCACAACATAGCGATAGAGTGAATTACGCT
This sequence comes from Saccharimonadales bacterium (SeqCode), assembly GCA_038319685.1. Classification (GTDB taxonomy): domain Bacteria; phylum Patescibacteriota; class Saccharimonadia; order Saccharimonadales; family Saccharimonadaceae; genus UBA6022. Next base: position 135,536 of record JBBQDN010000001.1, on the reverse strand, counting down.
ATAATAGATAACAGATGAATCAGGGATTGGCACTCGAAATTATGCTAGCAGGCGAAAGCGTGCTTTTAACTGGACCTGCCGGGGCCGGTAAGACATTTGTGTTGAATCAATTTATCCGGATTGCCAAAAACGAAGGCAAGCATGTATCGGTGACCGCAACGACCGGACTGGCCGCAACGCACCTTGGTGGCACAACGATTCATAGTTGGGCCGGTATTGGAATATCGGATGAACTACCTGGACGGTTTGCTGATACCGTCGCTAAAGGTCGTCGCGAGATCATTGAAAAAACGGATGTGTTGATTATTGACGAAATCAGTATGCTGCATGACTATCGTTTGGATATGGTCGACGAGGCATGTCGTCTGGTCCGAAAAAAGCCCGATATGCCATTTGGTGGTATCCAGCTTATTATGAGCGGTGACTTTTTTCAGTTACCGCCGATTAATCGCGGCGATACTAGGGCAGGAGGATTTGTTGTCCACTCTAAGGCATGGGAAGAACTTGACCCGACTATTTGTTATTTGCAAGAACAACATCGTCAGGATGATGAACAGCTCCTTGATATTTTGAACGCACTTCGCGCAGGGGATATTCGTCGTCATCATGCCGAGCAGCTGTTGGCGCGTGTCGACGAACAGCCTCCTGAGGGCATGGTACTGACCGAACTTCACACGGTCAATATAGATGTGGACCGGCTGAACGAGAAAAAACTTGACGAACTTGCGGGTGACGAACTTTTTTATACACAGTCGACAACAGGAAGTGAAAACTATGTTGATAATTTACAGCGATCAGTCCTTGCCCCGGCCACGTTACGTGTTAAAAAAGGCGCACTTGTCATGGCTGTTAAAAATTCGCTCGATCGTAAATATGCTAACGGCAGTCTCGGAACGGTATCCGGATTTGAACCTTCAACGGAGTATCCGATCGTTGAATTTTATAATGGACGAACTGTGACAATGCAACCTGAGACTTGGGAATTACGAGATGGCGACAAAAAACGGGCCAGTATTTCACAAATTCCACTCAGGCTGGCATGGGCGATTACGGTTCACAAAAGCCAAGGAATGACTCTCGACGCCGCCAGGATTGACCTTCGTAAAGCATTTGTTGAAGGTATGGGATACGTGGCGCTCAGCCGAGTAAAAAATTTGCGCAACTTATATCTTCATGGTATCAATCGCATTGCGCTACAGGTAAGTGAAGATGCGCAGTTAATCGACGGCAATTTACGAACACGTGCCGCTAGTGATTGTAAAAAATTTTCCCACCTGATCAAAAATGCAGAAAAACGTGCACATGAACCGGTAAAAGACAAAAAGCCGGCGAGCGGTTGGCAAGAAAAAATCGCTAAAATGCGCGAAACGCATCCTAATGCCTATAAACCTTGGTTACCAGCAGACGACGGGACCTTGAAGCAAGAATTTCAAAATGGTAAAACAGTTGCGCAGCTTAGTGCGCTGCTCGGGAGGCATGAAGGATCGGTTACGATGCGGCTCCAGAAGCATTTCGGTGAAGACGTCATCCAGTCAAAAACGTAAAATCATGTACGTTTTAGTTCTAGAACTTTCAGTGTGCCATCTGTGACGATAGTTAATCCAAATGTCTGACCACGGAATTTCAAAGGCTCTCCGGCGGTGATTGTTTCAATTCGTTTTATAGAACCGTGATCTTTGAGGGATTGAATCACGAAGTCACGTTCATCATCGGTACGACTATCGATTTGATGAGTGATCTGTAGATTCTGTATACGGATCGCGATAGAGCGGCTATCATATGTCGCGGCGCCGATCCAGATTTGTTGCTGACGTTTTGTAAATAGGTGCAGTATTTTATACCAAAATGTGACGTGAGTATGTGGAATGGTATTATTGTCTGCTTGTAGTTGCCAGAAACGCACATGGTGGCGATGACGTGGAGATGGCGGAGAGCCTGATTGAATTTGAAATCCTATATCGTGGGCACGACCAAATAAGTAGAGACTGGATAGGGGCGCGGTGATATATGATAGTCTGAATATCGTACAATACACCATTTTTAGTGAGGACAAGAGGGTAATGGGGTCTGCCTCATCCCAGCCTGCTTTATGCATATGTTTTATGAGCTGTTGACGGCTTTTGCATACGATAGCGATATTTATCGGGTCACTTGACCAGCCATCGCTCATGGTTGCGTAAATAGGCAGGTGAGATGATTTAAAGACTGACCTCCAGACACGAACAAGCAAAGGAATACCAATATATGCCAGACAGAAATATAAAATAATGATCACGATAAAGAACGGGAAATGATCGTCAAGATAGGGAAATAACAAAAATACGGTGACATATGCAAGGCCGATAGCGAGACTTCCTACCAGAATGCGCCACAGTGCGCGAAGAAGTATAAAAGTCATAACTTTATTCTACAGTAAAATTTGTCGTATAATAGAATAGTATGCAGAAAAAACCAGTACTCCAGTTTCCCAAGAAGTTTCTCTGGGGTGCAGCCGTCGCGGCCCATCAAGTTGAAGGCAACACTCATAACCAATGGACGGTATGGGAACTTGAAAATGCCAAGTCTTTGGCAGCTAAATCAGAATATCAGTTAGAAGATCTTGAAAATTGGCCAGCCATTAAAAAAGATGCCAAGAACCCAAATACATATGTGTCAGCGGCAGCGACAAATCATTACGATCTTTATCAACAAGATTTTGATTTATTATCAAAAATGCATATGAACAGTTTTCGATTCAGTGTCGAATGGTCGCGTATTGAACCCGAAGAGGGTGCGTGGAACATCGAGGCGATTGATCATTATAAACAGTACGTTGCCGAGTTAAAGCGTCGTGGTATCGAACCGATTGTAACCCTGTTTCATTTCACGTTACCTGTTTGGTTTGCGCAAAAGGGCGGGTTTGAAAAACGTGCAAACGTGACATATTTTACTCGATTTGCGGAGAAGATTGTTCGCGAACTCGGTTTGGATATTCGTTTTGTCATTACTCTTAATGAACCCGAAATATATGCTCACGAAAGTTACTTTACGGGCACATGGCCACCAAATGTGACAAGTAAGGTTCAATTCTTACGAGTGATACATAATTTGGCATACGCACATCGTCAGGCGGCACATGCGATTCATGGTATTAATCGACGCTACAAGGTGTCGGTTGCCAAAAATTCACAATATTTTTATGCTGGTGATACAGCGTGGCTGAGTCGTTTGTCAACAGCCGTTATGCAGTACTTCCAAGACGACTATTTTCTCAAAAAAGTTATCAAGCACTGTGATTTCTTAGGTGTTAACTTTTATGGCAGTAACCGTGTATACGGGTATCGGGTGCATAATCCCGATAAAAAACTTAGTGACCTAGGTTGGGATCTCAGCCCTGCTGATATTGAACATGCTCTTGAACGACTCGACGAGAAATACCATCTTCCTATTATTATTACTGAAAATGGGCTGGCAGATGCAGATGATAGTCGGCGCCAGTGGTGGATAAGTCAGACGCTGATTGGTATACGAAAGGCACTTGATAGCGGAGTCGTTGTCGAAGGTTACATGCACTGGAGCTTACTTGATAACTTTGCGTGGGCGCATGGGACGTGGCCACGGTTTGGGTTGGCAAAAGTCGACTATGCCACACAGAAGCGGACGCTTCGACCAAGTGCGATTTGGTATGGAAAAGTTATTAAACATCTACGCAATGTGAAGTAAGTTCTTCTTCTAGCAAATTGGAGTCAGGGTAGAAATACCAGAACACTATATTGACAAAGCATAATTAGTATGATAATATATAAGTATTATGACAAAAACAACAAAAAAGACAAGCAAAAAAACATTAAGTACATCAGTCGCTATGCAGTCGAATAATATTGTCGCTGCTGACCAACAGACAAAACGTGATCTATTCGTCGCTGCATTTATCGTGTCAGTAACACTGAATTTCTTTGTCATTGCACTATGGGTAGCACTTAACGTTGTAGGGAATGAAGCAACAACGCTAAGCGTCGTTCTCGGTCAATAACCCGCTGATGCTATGGTCAAAAATACCACGTCATGCCAGACGTGGTATTTTTATAGCCTCTGGTAATAACTAGGTTGTCCACACTTCTGTGGAAAAGTATCAAATTACCATAGGAAAATTATACATTTGGGGGTTGTAGTGGGTAACAGTGGGTATTATAGTAAAGGAAGTGGAAACAAGTGGGTAACACCACGAAACCAAAACAAACACCACTACATTAAAAATAACCTAACAAACAGAGCCTAGAGGGTATATCGTGCCAACAGTAGATTATTTTCAAAGAAAGCTCGATGATAAGCGTCGTTTGACGATTCCCACCGAACTTAGAAATGAATTTGCTAGCGGCGTCGTGGTCACCCGAGGTTTTGGCCAGTATCTTCACTTATACCCACAAACAGTTTGGGACAGGGAAGTTGAACCAGCGCTTAGTGGAAGTATTCTCGATGAGAGAGTAGCTGATCTGAACGTCAGGTTTCGTCGTGGCAAGATAGACGCAGCACTTGACCTAAAGCAGGGTCGAGTCACAATCGAGCAGCACCTGCTTGATTACGCTAATATCGACCGCGAACTGGTGGCAGTCCGAGCAGGCGCATATTGGCGCATTATTCCGCCCGGCGCTGATACATAGGGACATATTCGGCACCTTAACAATTTGATCAGATAGTAAAGAATACTCTCGAGGTCAACTATCTGGTAATTCATCATCAGTGGATAATCGTTGCGACCACATTAAAAAATAGTAAAGTACCTACATTAAAACACAACACCTCCCAAAAAACTCCACCTCACACATAAGTCTCTCAACCATCTTGTGATAGGGTATGAGTTGCAAAACAACCCCCTAAGTACCACAAGTGGACACTTATTACACAAAAACAAAAACACCCACAAAAATAAAAAGAAGATGAATTGCCAGTTAGGTGATCTCGAGTAAGAAAATGGTATAATACCATAGACTTATGAGTATCGAAGAACATCCACCACAATATTTACATGTTCCGGTTTTACTAGAAGCGACACTTGATCTCCTTCATCCCATTCAGGGCGAGAATTATCTCGATCTGACGGCGGGATATGGTGGTCATGCACGGCGCTTTTTAGCTATAACCGAAAACTACAACGACTCTGTTTTAGTCGATCGCGATGAGTACGCCATAGAGCGTCTTCACGAGTTCGAAGAAAAAGGAGTTCGTCTATTGCATACTGACTTCGTAGCGGCTGCAAAGCAACTTATCGAAGAAGGGAAGCAGTTTAACATCGTACTTGTTGATCTGGGGGTGTCATCACCACAGCTCGATCAGGGCGAACGAGGGTTTTCTTTTACACACAGTGGTCCACTGGATATGCGCATGGATCGTCGTCAAATTGTATCAGCCGAAACGCTGGTAAACAAAGCATCAAAAGACGAACTGGCGCGTATCATCACCGAATATGGTGAAGAACCGGTTGGATTTGCCTCACGGATTGCACTGGCGATCGTGAAAGCAAGACCGCTGCACACAACGGATGAACTCGCCGATCTGATCAAATTAAACTATCGTGGTAAATGGAAGAAAACCCATCCTGCCACGCGTACATTTCAAGCACTCCGCATAGCGGTCAATCAAGAACTTCGTCAGATCGAAGAACTATTACCACTTTTGCCTCAGTTACTAAAACGTAACGGTAAAGTAGGGGTAATTAGTTTTCACAGTCTGGAAGACCGACTCGTCAAACGCTATTTTAAAGAGCAGTTCGAGTCTGGGTACGAAGCACTTTTGCAGTCATTGACCAAAAAACCGCTCGACGGAAGCATTCACGACGTTCACAATCCGCGATCGCGTAGCAGCAAGCTCCGCGCCGCAGTGAAAAAATAAAACAAAAAGAAAGGGCACTAAAATAATGCCAGTTCACATCCAAGTACAAAACGCATCAGTCGAAACAAAAGTGACTGTCCGTTTTAAATAATCTCACATCGGTGTGTCTACGTAATAATGTAGACACACCACCAAAAATAAACTAAAAAATTGAAAACAAACACCACAATGTCTTATCAACGTACCCAAAATTATAGCTCACGACGTTCGCAGAACTGGAATAGAAACCAGAACACCGTTGCGTTCGTATCGGCAGTGAAACTTGGCCCAGTGACACATACAGTGCTCGTCGCACTTATGATTACCGTGCTTGGTTTGATATACTTAACTCAGGCAACGCGGGCGACTGGCTATGATTATGAAGCGCAAAAAATTGATAGCCAAATTGCTGAACTTACGACAAAAAAGACAGATCTTGAAATTGAAAATGCAAAGCTTACGGCGCTCGATAATATATCTAACACTACCGTCGCTAAGGAAATGACGACACCAAAAAACACCGATTACGTTCGTGAATAGAGATCTATGCAACTAAACTTGATTCCAAAAAGTCGTTCCAAGATACTCGCCTACATCACCCTTGGTATTATGGCGATTTTTGTTGTACGTCTTTTTTATCTACAAGTGATTCGACATGACTATTACGTTGGGCTTGCGAACCAAGAGCAGTTAAAACAGTTAATTATCCCTTCAAAGCGCGGAGAGATATATACCATGGACGGTTCGACTCCAACTAAGGTTGTATTGAACGAAACTGTCTATACGATGTTTGTTGATCCAAAAATTGTCACAAAACCGGATGGGATTATTGAAACACTACGCCAAATAGCGGGCGGTAATATGCGTAAAGATCCCTCTGAATTGATCGCGATGAAAAATTCACGCTATCAAATACTCGCAACGAAATTATCTCGGGTTCAGGCTGAAAAAATCAAAGAAAAGCATTACACGGGTGTTGGCTTCCAAGCGGAAAGCCAGCGAGTGTATCCTGAAGGACAGTTAGCAGCTCAAGTATTTGGCTTTGTCAATGCGGAGGGCAAAGGACAATATGGCATCGAGGAGTCACTCAATAGTCGCCTTACTGGCAAGGATGGGTTATTGCAGTCAGTAACTGATGTGAGTAATGTGCCACTAACGATCGGTAATAACAATATTAACCGCCCTGCAGTGAATGGTGACAATATTGTGCTTACGATTGATCGTAATGTTCAGGCATATGCAGAAAAAGCACTTCAATCTGGCCTGAAACGATCAGGGGCGACAAATGGAAGTGTCATGGTAATGGATCCACAAACAGGTAAAATCATGGCGATGGCCAATTTTCCAACCTATAATCCAGCAGAATATAATAAAGTTCAAAATGCGGATGCCTTTAACAATGCAGCCATTAGCGAGCCATATGAAGCTGGCTCTGATATAAAAACATTGACAGTCGCAACAGGGCTAGACAAAGGTGTTATTGAGCCAGATTCAACATACAATAACACAGACTTTATCAGAGTCGATGACAAAGTTATTTCGAACGCAACGAAGGGTCAGACGGGTACTATTACTATTCAGCATGCCCTGAATTGGTCGCTGAATACCGGTATGGTAACGATTGCCCAACGACTTGGCGATGGGCAAAGTATTACGTTGAAATCCCGCAATACGATGTACGCATATTTTCATGATAAATTTCGGTTAGGTCAGTCAACAGGTATTGAACTAGCAGGAGAGGCCAGGGGAACAATCATTCCTCCAACCGAGCAAGAGGGGAACGCTGTTCGCTATTCAAACATGTCGTTCGGTCAGGGAATGGACGTGACAGTTATTCAAGTATGCGCTGCATTTAGCGCTATCATTAATGGTGGTACGTACAATACCCCATCGGTCATTAGCGGAACACTCAGTGACGACGGAAGTCGTTTTTCACCGGCCGCTACAAAAACATCAGAAAAGAATGTCATTAGTCGGACCGCATCAGATAAAGTACGCCAGATGATACGAGAAGCACGCAACACATTTTATGCTGGAAAGGATAAGCCTGGATACCAGATTGGCGGGAAAACCGGTACTTCACAGACACTTATCGATGGTAACTATAATAATAACCAGACAATTGGTACCTATCTTGGCTTTGGCGGAAATGAAATGCCCAGATATGTCATAATGGTTGAAGTATCGGGTAAAAATATGAGTCTTGCTGGTAACAAAGACGCCATGCCAATTTTTACCGATCTTTCCAACTGGATGATTGATTATTTGAAATTGCAACCGAAGGGATAATATGAAAGAACTAGCTCTACATAATTTTACTCAAGAATTGACGGATACCTTCCTGCTTAGTGTGGGCGCATTTTTACTCGCAATGTTCCTCACTCCTCTCTATACGTCGGTGGCGTATCGTTATAAATTTTGGAAAAAACAGCGAGTGACGAGTACAACCGGCGAGAAGCTAGAAGTGTTTACTAGGCTTCATGCTGATAAGTTCAAGAGGAATATTCCAACGATGGCGGGCCTTATTGGTCTTGTTGCGATTACGATTGTGACATTCTTTTTTAACCTCGACAGAGCAGAAACGTGGCTGCCACTGGCGGCGTTACTTGGCGGTGGTGCAGTAGGACTGCTTGATGACATCATTAACCTTAAAGGGAGGGGGCTCGGTGTGGCCGGTCTTCGATCAAGTTTTAAATTTGCGATGATTACTATTCTTGCCTTGGGCCTTGGATGGTTTTTCTATGTCAAACTCGGATACGACACTGTGCACGTTCCATTTATTGGCGATGTCCTCCTGGGGTGGCTGATCGTCCCATTATTCGTCTTGGCTGTTGTCGCAACAAGTAATGCAGTTAATATCAGCGATGGGCTTGACGGGCTCGCTGGCGGCCTTCTGACGATAAGTTTTGGGGCATTTGGTATCATTGCACTCCTACAGGGGCAATTCTATTTGTCTGGTTTTTGTTTTACTGCAGTCGGTGCACTGCTAAGTTATTTGTGGTTTAATATTTATCCTGCCAGGTTCTTTATGGGTGACGTAGGTAGTTTTGCATTCGGGACAAGCCTTGGTGTCGTGGCAATGCTCACGAATACCCTCTTTTTACTGCCAATTATCGGTATTATCTTTGTGATCGAAGCTGGTTCGAGCCTTGTTCAGATTACGAGCAAGAAACTATTCCACCGAAAAGTTTTTTTGTCCGCTCCTATCCATCATCACCTTGAAGCCAAAGGCTGGCCTGAAACAAAAGTAACGATGCGTTTTTGGGTCATAGCTTGTATCAGTGGATTCCTCGGTATCCTTCTTGCACTCAGTGGAGGTCATATTACGTGAGATCATTAACGGTAAAAGGGGGTATTAGCGAGCGTGCAGTATCTGTCATGCGCAGACACCGACCCGATCATCAGATTATCATGTACATGGGCATATTAATGATGCTTGGACTAGTGGTGATCTATGCGATAGGACCACAACGTGCAAACGTCCTTAACAATGCCTATGGTGCCGACTATTCTAATTCATACTTTTTTATTAAACAGGCAGTGAGTCTGGCTCTCGCGATCGGATCATTCGCTCTTATGGCGGTTGTTCCTGTGTCGTTTTTTCAAAAATATGCCAAGCAAATTTTAGTGATTGGATTTGCGGCCTGCGCGGTACTATTTCTGTTTGGGAACGTCATCCATGTTAATCAGATTGTTCAGTGTAGCCTTGGTGCCTGTCGATGGTTTACACTTGGCCCGCTCGGGACGATTCAACCTGCCGAGTTCTTGAAATTTGGTATGCTATTATTTGTTGCCGGATTTTTAGGAATGCGAGTTCGACAAGGGCTAGTTAATGATGTCCAACGAACATTGATTCCTGTCGGTGTTGTCACATTTGCGGCAATTATGTTTGTGATCGTACTCCAGCAGGATATGGGGACAGGCCTAGCGCTGATCGCTATTCTCGCGAGTATGCTCGTTATGGCCGGACTACATAAGAAGTACGGAGCAATTTTGCTGGCAAGTGTCGTTGTATTAGGCATTGGGCTGGTAATTATTGCGCCACATCGTATTGAACGTATCGCAACTTTTTTTGCAGGTGACAGTGCAACGACGGATAATGCTAACGATTATCATATTGTTCACGCTAAGATTGCAATTGGCAGTGGGGGAGTCACTGGTGTTGGAATAGGTAATAGCGTTCAGGCGACAGGATATCTTCCAGAGGCGATTAATGACTCAGTATTTGCGATTATGGGCGAGACGTTTGGGTTTGTAGGGTTAGTGGCTATTTTGGCACTATTTACGGCGCTTTTAATGCGGCTTCTTAAGGTAGCGGATCATTTGAGTGATGTACGCATGAAGCTGATTGTGGCGGGCGTATTTGGCTGGCTTGGTGCGCATGTTATATTGAATGTAGCAGCGATGATTGGCGTGTTTCCGCTCACAGGTATTACACTCCCGCTCCTCAGTTTCGGAGGAACGAGTATGATATTTATTGCCGGAGCACTAGGACTTGCGTTCCAGCTGTCGCGTTACACCGAACACGTATCAAATATAAAGGAGACGGGCTATGAAAATCCTAGCAGTAGGCGGGGGGTCGGGCGGACACGTCACGCCAGTCGTCGCAGTCCTTCGTGAGCTAAAGCAGCGCAATCCGAAGGTTGACATTCGTTTTTGGTGTGATCGAAAATTCTCAGCACAGGCAACCAGTCTGATTGGTCATTTTGACACGACAATCCCCGTTAGTGTGATTGTATCAGGTAAATTGCGACGCTATCACAATATTCCCGTTTGGCGTCAGTTACTACGACCCGTATCTATCGTTCTCCCTAATCTTCGTGACGGGGTGCTTGTCGGGGCTGGGTTTATCCAGAGCCTTGTGAAATTATTATTTTGGCGACCAGACGTTGTATTCACGAAAGGTGGGTATGTCTGCCTTCCTGTTGGCGTTGCGGCGTATTTGCTGGGCATCCCACTGGTCATTCACGATTCTGATGCGTATCCAGGCCTGACGAACCGATTGCTTGCTCGGTTCGCACGGTCAATTGGGACAGGGGCACCGCTCAAACATTATCCGTATCCAAAAAATAAATCGCACTACGTCGGTATTCCGATCGCCGCCGACTTTACGCCGTTTTCCGATATACAAAAACGTCAGGTAAAGAGAGAACTTGGATTTGACCCCGATCGTCCACTAGTTGTTGTCACAGGTGGTGGCCTGGGTGCGAAGCGTATTAATGAGGCGCTTGCAAGGGTGCTTGATGATCTGCTTGGGTATACGTCAGTCGTCCTTATTTCCGGTAGCCAACAGTATGACGAGATGCGCGCACTAACGCCTGAAAACGACACGCGTTTTCAGTTGCATGCGTTTGTTTCGACTGGTATGGCATCTATGCTGGGCGCTGCAGATATCGTGGTGACTCGCGCTGGTGCGACAACAATCTTGGAGCTTGCGGCACTGGCCCAGCCAACAGTATTGATCCCGAATGGCTATCTTACAGGTGGTCATCAATTAAAAAATGCCCAAGCCTACGCTGAAAATGGTGCTGTTTTGGTGATTGATGAGCATGATCTTGATAGCACGCCACAGATTCTAGCGGACACGGTCCTGCAATTACTAAGCGATCCAGTAGGTCGTATTAAAATGAGTCGGGCGTTCCATGACTTTTCTCGTCCGAACGCGGCATCGGACATGGCAGATATGATTATTACCGCCACAGAACACTCATAAATTTGGTACAATAGCTGTAGTTCTTATGGCTTTATTTTCTAAAAAACAACCTAATTCGCCACGTCGTCGTCAAGCGTTGCCCGAACAGCGAACGACTGCCGAAGAGCTCGATCAAAAGTACACATTTCGTCGTAATCGAACGCTGACGGGGAGTTCATCATCGCACATCACAAGCGCGAATGATGCAAATGCACAGATGAGGTCACCGCGCTTACAGGTGCACGATTTGGCGCGTCAACGTCGTCATTTAGGGGGGACACTGCTCATCGTTTTTGTCGGCGCGGCAGCGGTGTATCTTTTGCTTAGCCAGTTCACGGCAACGGTTCAATTACGCACTGATGATGCGACGACCAGGTTGGATGGACCGTACGAAAAAGTTATACAGGACTATTTCGGGACACAGCCCATTGAACGACTCAGGTTTTTATTAAACATTGAACACCTCACTACGTATATAAAAACCGTGACACCTGAGGTGCAGAACGTTACTGTCACTGGTTCTGATGGCCTAGGTAAAACTTACGTCACGCTTTCAATGCGTCGTCCAATTGCCGGGTGGAATGTTGGCGGCGTTCAGCAGTACGTCGATGATACCGGTATTGCATTTAAGCAAAACTATTTTGCTAGTCCAACAGTCCAAATAGTTGATAATAGCGGCGTGACAGTTACTAATGGTCAGGCTATCGCCAGTAATCGATTCCTCGGTTTCGTTGGACGTTTAGTTGGACTCGCCAAGACTCGGGGCTATGATGTACAGCAGGTCATTATTCCTCGTGGAACAACCAGACAAGTCGAACTTCGTCTTGCTACTATATCGTATCCACTAAAATTTTCAATTGATCGTCCGGCGGGGGAGCAAGCCGAAGACATGGCTCGGACGCTTAACTACCTGAATACTCATGGGATTACACCTGAGTACGTCGATTTACGTGTCAGTAACAAGGCTTTTTATAAGTAGGCACGGACCCTGTGAGTTAAAAGGGATATACCCTGTTGAAAAAAATGTTCTATTTTTGTTCCATATTTTTCAATATTGTGTAATAATAATATTATTATATATAAACAATCAAAAAGCAAATAGGGCACAAATGATGAAAAGTAGGGTAGTAGGGCAATAAAAAAATAAAAAAGCAAATGGTTGATTACAGCAAAAAACTATACAAGGTGTGGAAAACTATAAAAAAGCAAACGTCGCCGTGCTGCGGTAATAACAACAGCCTTGATGCGTAGTTATGAACGTATGCCACCTGAGTACGTTCAGCGTACACGAGGTATGTTACATAAGTAATATCGAGGAGATGCACGACACATACAGTAACGGTATTTGAATGGATTAAACAGGAATACCCTGCCAAGATTGACGGTCTTGAATATACTGGCACATTCCAACACGTATGTTGAATCATCTTTGGCTTATATATCTAATGTCGTAAAAGATATATTGTGCGACGTATAATCACTATAGTTCTATGTAACCATAACTCACTAAATTTCCATCACAATGACTTCCGTTTCAAATATAATTATATATTTTCATACTGCCCTGTCTATCTTTGTATGAAAATATTTACCTATTCACATGTTGTTCAATAATTTTTATTTGTTTGCAACTACGCATGTATTTGCCATGATTTTAGAATTCTGATGCCATCAGAGGTCGCTATCTGTTACGATTTGTTTAGCGAAAGTGTTCTAATTCTGTTCTACACCACTTTCAGATTGATGGATACATAAAAAACCTAGACAGGGACTTTACTCCCCTGAATAAATATAGATTTATCACATTAATATATAACGGATTATACTTATAGTTTAGCCTCCAGTGGATGTGTTCCAGAAAGAGCTTAGTTAAAGTTGTATTAAGAGAGTATGCTATAGTAAATTTACATGAAACATAAGCAACATGGTTCAATACATCTAATCTTATTAGGCATGGTACTATTACTCATAGTAGGTACCCTTACGTATGTTTTTTTGAATAACATAGCTCCTAAATCTAATATTTCAACGGACAACGAATCTGTATCTCAAGTGACAAGTGACAATAAACAAGATACGCCACATATAGAATTCAAAGACTGGAATGTAAGATTTTCGTCAAATGTAACCTATGACTTAATAAAAAATTCGTCTACAGGCAATGAGACAGCATATTTTATTACCAATAAGGAGTTAGCGAAAGTATGCGTAACCCCTGACAGCGCATGGCTAGGAATTATTCGTCGATATGAAGATCCAAACGAAAAAATAATCTCGGGGCAGTATTCTGGTCAAACTCCAAATCAATTATTTAGTAAAACTGGTATGACTATTACCGACAAGCTTTATGTATTTAGTACCATACCACAGTCCTGTACTAGAAATGGTCCGGAGAAACCGGAATTTGATCAAGCTGCTAAGAAACTTGAGTCTGAAATTAAATCACTACAAGCGTACTAAGGACCAAGTTAAAACAAATTTTTGAAGCTAGTGGATATGTTCCAGGAAGAATTACTTTATGACTAACGTAAATGGAGTTCGTTTGATGGAGTCGAAGTGGAGGTGACACTTCCCTGTACTGATGCAACAGGAGGGAGTGAATCATTCGTCGCTGTTTTTTTCTTGCGGGAACGTGTTCGTTTTTTCTTGACAGGGTTTCCGTCGGCATCAACAGCGGGTGGTTGCTGCTGTTGCGGTTGAGGCGGTTTAAGTCCACTTCCCTGCACCGGCGCTGCAGCTGGGCGCGGTTGTTGTTGCTGTGGGGTGATTGTCTGTGACTGTGCGTTGACTGGCCATTTAGCGGCTTGAGAGCGTGATTGGGGCTGTATTTTAGGCTGGAGGTGTTCAGGTGGCCTGATTGCGTCGGATATTTCCCGTTCAACATCAGCACGGTTACGACTATATAGACGTCGGGTATTCTCGACGATTAGAGGGGTATTATCGTTTTGAGCCGGAGGTAGTTCGAGGGTCTTTGCACTAAACGCTGGTGATTTTTCACCACTAATCACCATGTTGATGATGAAGTTACGGTTGTGCATCTGTAATAGATCAGTCGGTTCGAACTGAGGTTCGAATTGTTTTGCCAGGATCGGTGAATCATCGGCCGAGACACGGAAACTAATCATTGTTCCAACATTCCCGAAAACAGCATCACGCACTGTCTCGCTCATCTGAGAAATATATTGATTGGCGACCGTCAAGTTGAGGCCGTATTTACGTGCTTCTGACAGAATGGTAGCAAAACTATCTGTCGCGAAGTTCTGGAACTCGTCCACGTACAGGTAGAATGGTCGCCTGTCTTCGACGTTAGGGATGTCACTACGGCTCATGGCAGCTAGCTGGATTTTGGTGACGAGGAATGCGCCAAGGATAGCAGCGTTATCTTCACCGATGAGGCCTTTTGATAAATTGACCACAAGAATCTTGCCTTCATCCATGATTTCACGGATGTTGAATGTGCTTTTTGGCTGACCGATGATATTACGGATCGTTGGGTTGGCTGTAAACGCACCTACCTTATTGAGTACTGGCGCAACTGCTTCAGATGCAAACTTATCTTGCCAACTGGCAAATTCAATCTTCCAGAAATTCAGTACAACAGTGTCTGTACAGTAGTTCAGCGTATCTTCGCGGAACTTTTTGTCCGTAAGCATACGGGTGATATCAAGCATTGTCGTTTCGGGACGATCCAGTAGCGCTAAGATAGTATAGCGGAGGATATATTCAAGCCGAGGTCCCCAGCTATCAACGAACATACGCTTTAATACCCCGATAACTTCGGAGCTGATGTTCGTTTTCATTGTCGGATCAGTCACTTCAAGGGGATTAAAACCCAGTGGATATGCTGTGTCGGATGGGTTAAAGTAGACAACGTCTTTGAGGCGGCTTGCGGGAATAAACTTCATATTATTGACGGCAAAGTCACCGTGCGGGTCGATAATAGCGTAACCTTGGTTATGGTATATATCCGAAAGCGCAAAAAGTTCGAGCGTCCCTGACTTCCCTGCACCGGTCTGGCCGATGATATAGATATGACGTGAACGATCGGAACGTAACATACCAAACTGATGATTAATGCCACGAAAGTTCGTGAGGCCAAATGCACTGATATTTTCGTCAATTGCATCGTTACCGGTGATAACTGGTAATTTCGCAGGTGGTTCTGCGGTTTTGTTGCTTGCCCAGACAATATTTGGTGTTTCGACGTTTGTGTGTGGCAAATGGAACACCGAGGCGAGTTCTTCGATATTCAAAATAAAGCCCTTGTCAGTAAACAGGCGGGCCCGGTACTGCGCCAAATCTTCTTTTCGAAAGCTCGTGTCTGATACTTTAAATCCGTTCAGGTTCGTACTGTTAAACTGCTTAAATGTTCCGACGATTGCCTGCATGCGTAGTTTTGCGTTCGTCGTGCTTTCACCAAGGTATACCAAGCGAATCTTGACCTGGTAGCCAAGTTTTGTTGCTTTTTTTTCGGCTTCGGCAATACGAGTTTTATCTCTGTCGGAGACTTCTTTGACCGCTGGAGCACCGCCGACACCTTGTTCTGGTGGTTTCCAAAGTGCTTCAAATAGTCCGCCAAGCCAACGTAAGCTAAATCCCTCGCCCGTAAGGAGTGAGAATGATTTGCCATTTTTGACACTTTTGATCCAGTTGTCGGATGATTTGTGCCATTCGTCATGAATTGGACGTGCCAGTACCTGGATCCACAGCTCTTCACCGGTTGATTCCATTTTAGCTAGGGTGCCTGTAATACCAGCCAGTGGGTCTACTTCGAAACTTTGGAATGTTTTGATCGGCAAGAATTCACTTTCGCTTAAGATGACTTCACCGGTATAGACAACGGTATGCTGCCGTTCATGCGCGACGTAATCTTCGTCAGCTTCGTGGATTTGGACCGTTGGATATTGTGAATAGATTTGGCCTTCGACGAAGCTTTGGAGTGTTCGGGGTACCCAAACGTAAAAACGGATCTGGCCATTGACTGATGCGATTTCAAAACTAAGATGTTCCTGAATACCGTGTGTCTGACGTAATTCATCACGGTCGCGTAAAATACCATGAAGGCTGGCGAATAATTGTTCGGCCGCAAGTTCTGACTTGTCGTTCGCCTTTGGGATTTCGAGTATTAAAAGGACGCTTTCAATATCACGGACGATGTCAATTCGGCGGTAGTTACGCCACGTGAGATACGCTAAAATGAGCACGATAGGAAGCCATACGTACCACTGCAATAACAAATTTATTATCCACGACAAAATGCCCATGTTTACCTCTTATTGTCGCACCTTCGTGCGACCTTGGCAACTTATTTTACTGCCTGTTTGTCAAATGCGTAGGTCGCTTTTGAAACCCGTTTGAATTGCGGTTTGCTTTGTAGGTTCAAAAGGATTGTCGTTTCTTTGACTTGACGGCTTTTTAGGACGCGTTTGACGATTTCGTCACGATGAAGCGGCTCACCCGCTTTTTCGAGGACATTTGTAATAATGTCTGACACGGTTCCTTTAGAAAAACCCCAGTTATCGAGTGCATAGATGCCACGACCAATCAGGACGAAACGTTTGTCTTTGATCAGTTCGTTATGGATAGCCTGGGTTGTGACGTCTTTGCGTTTGAAATCGCTCCCTTTGATTGCTCCGGCGATTTCTGAAAAGTGCATTGGTTTTCCGTGTTCAGCAAGGATAACGTAGATTTTGTCACGAATGTTTTTAGGGTTGACCGTCGGCCATTTAGTGAGTCCCCAGCTGTCCTTGAGGTGTGCGAGATGCTTGCTGGTGCTGGCGAGCGCCCGGACGTGGTCTGGGTGTTCGTGGCTTAGTTTTGCATGAAGATCTTCGATTTGAAGTGGTTCGCCGTGCTTTTTGATCGTTTTGACGATTTCATCGACATTTTGTTTGATCTTTTTCTCGTCACCATGTTCTTTGATACCGATGGCATGATGATAGTTATCATTTTCACCAACAACAACAAGTTTTGGCGATAGTTCGGACACAAAAGCAATGTGGGCGCGGTGGCGAACATCACTTTTTGGGCCAATCAATCGAGACGCGACATCTTGAACACGACCGACACGACCGTTTTCGGAGAGGTCACGGATAAGGACGCGTTCAACTTCGTGGACAGCAGGTACCTTGTTGTCCTCACCGGCAATTTTGAGTCGAATAAGGATTGCTTTTTCGAGTTGACGAACTCGTTCCCGGGTAATACCGAGCAGATCACCGATCTGTTCAAGAGTTTCACGGCGGTCGAATAATCCAAAGCGTCGTGTGATAATTTCACGTTCTCGCTCTTGTTCGATCGTTGCCAAAATACCATCGACAGCTTGTTTTAGCTGGAGGGCGGTGTCGGTTTTATTGGTGTCGTCCATCTCTTCGTACAATCCTTTCGGTCTCTTGCGTAAAAGTTACTTTTATTATATATCTACCATTGATTATAAAACAATGTATATTTAATGTCAAGTCTTTCCTCTTGTTTAGACAATTATAGCATACAATAGACGCTTATGGTAAATAGTGTCCTGTGACTTTATAAACAGGACTGATATTGTATAGTTCGGTAACTATTGGGAAGTGTAACGGTGTAAATGATTACTTCTTGGTAGCGGGTTTGCGTTTGACAGTTGTCTTTTTACGGGTTGTTGCTCGACGAATCGGTCGTTTTTTTGAGTCAGGTGCAGCAGCAAGTAGTTCTTTTGCCTGATCGTGCGTAATAGTTTTTGGCTCGGTACCTTTTGGTATCTTAGCGTTTTTAGTGCCATCGGTAATATATGGACCATAACGACCGTTTAGGACTTTAATCCCATCTCCAAAATCTGAAATATTCTTTTCGGCCTCTGCTTTTATTTTGGCAGCGTACAGTTCTTTGGCTTCGTCTAGGGTAATGCCATGGGGATCGAGAGGTTTAATACTGACGAATAATTTATCGATTTGAATATATGGACCGAATCGGCCGATGTTTGCTTTGATATCGATACCATCGTCGGTTTGACCGACAATACGAGGTAGTTGGAACATGACGAGAGCCTGTTCGAGGGTGACGTTTTCGATTTTGGCACCTGTGGGCAACGGTGCGAACCGTGGTTTATCGGATTCGTCGTCAGTGCTACCCATCTGGAGCATTGGTCCATAGCGACCAAATCGAGCGACGACGGGTTTGCCTGATTTTGGATCGATACCGATTTCGCGGGACTGGGCAACGGATGCACGATCAATTCCACCGGATTTTTCAATCAGTTCGTGAAACGGTGTGTAAAAACCCTGGAGCATCTTGTTGCGATCAAGTGTTCCTTCGGCAATTTTGTCAAAGTATTCTTCGACATTGGCCGTAAAGTCGTAGTCAACAATTTTGTCAAAATGGTTGGTGAGGAAATCACTGACCACTTGTCCGCTCGGGGTTGGGATTAATTTACCCCGGTCTGAACCGGTTTTTTCTTGGACGACGTCACGAACGACCTCAGGCCCCTTTATTTGAAGAGTAATAATATCGCGTGGTGTGCCTTCTGCTTCGCCTTTTTCAGCATATCCGCGTACCTGCACAGTATTGATAATCGTTGCATAGGTTGATGGGCGGCCAATCCCGAGTTCTTCGAGCTTTTTGACCAGAGCACCTTCGGTGAAACGGGCTGGTGGACGGGCGAATGTTTGTCGTGCGCCAGCATTTTCGAGTGATAGTATTTCACCAGTTGCAACCGCAGGCAGGATATCGGCATCTTTTTTACTGCCACCGTATACTTTGAGGAACCCGTCGAAAATAATTACTTCACCCTTGGCTTCGAACATTTCTTTTCGAGTGCTAATCGTGATCGTCACCACCGTTTTTTCGAGTTTTGCGGGTGCCATTTGGCTAGCCAGCGTACGAGTACGGATTAAATTATAGAGTTTTTGATCGTATTCATTGCTACTGCCCCGTTCCAGGCGCATATCTGTTGGACGGATGGCTTCGTGGGCTTCCTGGGCGCTCGCGTTCTTGGTTTTGAATTGGCGAACCTGACTATACTGTGGACCGTAGGCTGCAATAATAAAATCTTTGGCGCTGGCGATGGCTTGCCCGCTCAGGTTCATCGAGTCGGTACGCATATAGGTGATTCTACCCTCTTGATAGAGTTTTTGCGCGCTCGACATGGTTGCCTTGGACCCAAAGCCTAGTTTTGTGTTGGCGTCTTGCTGGAGGGTGCTGGTAGTAAATGGGGCGCCAGGATTTCTGGTCGAGGGACTAGTCGTGACATTTGATACACGAAAATCAGCGCCGATGAGTGATTCAAGGAAAGTTTTTGCCTCTTGCTCTGTATCGAAACGTTGAGGTAATTCTGCTTTTAGTTCGTCGCTACCATGAGTGAAGAGTGCCGTCACTTTGAACTGAAACGAGCCTTCGAATGCATCAATCTCGCGTTCACGTTCGACGAGCAGGCGGACGGCCGGTGACTGGACTCGGCCAGCTGATTTGCCACCCGGAACCTTTTGCCAAACAACGGGTGATAATTCGAACCCAACCAATCGGTCGAGGATTTGACGAGCTTGTTGGGCAGCCACCAGGCTCATGTCAACCGTGCGGGGATGTTTAATCGCTTCTTCGATAGCTGATTTTGTGATTTCA
This sequence comes from Saccharimonadales bacterium (SeqCode), assembly GCA_038319685.1. Taxonomy (GTDB): domain Bacteria; phylum Patescibacteriota; class Saccharimonadia; order Saccharimonadales; family Saccharimonadaceae; genus UBA6022. The sequence continues at coordinate 115,408 of JBBQDN010000001.1, read as the reverse complement.
TGAAACACGATACGTTTCGTAACGAGTGGATCGAGTTTCAGGACTTCACAAAGATGCCAGGCAATCGCTTCTCCTTCGCGGTCTTCATCAGTTGCCAGCCAAACTTCACTGGCTGTTTTGACTGCTTTACGCAGATCAGCAACGGTTTTTTTCTTTTCAGCATCGACTTCGTAGGTGGTTTTGAACCCATTTTTGACATCAATTGGTGGCGTACCATCGGCTGTCTTTTTGACGATACTACGGATATGACCAATACTTGAAAGCACAGTAAAATCACTGCCGAGGTATTTCTCGATAGTTTTTGCTTTGGCTGGGGACTCTACGATGACGAGGTTTTTGCTCATATATTATTCCTTGTGCTTGTTAGCTAAACACAGTGGCTGATTGTACGCAAGTTTTTCGTATTTGTAAAATGGTATCAAATAATAGCCTCTTTAAAAGCGAAATGCCCCGCCAGCTATTGAGCTGGTCGGGGCGTCGCCTGATGCGTGTCCGGTGCTTACCGGTACCGCACGTATGGTCCCCACGCACCGTCCGTTTCGGGTGCGTCTGGGTTGTACAGGGGTGACTCGGTGACCAGGTCGGCGTTCTTCTCGAGCTGCACGCACTGTTCGTTCACAGTGGCGACCAGCGCCGAGGGACCGAGATTGCTCGATCCCGATCCTGCCGGTTCGGTCCTGAAGATGACCCAGAAGTGGAAATGCTTGATCCGCTGACCCGCCCTTTCACCTACATTCAGGTTCAGATTGAGGTCTTCGGGTGGCATTCCGGTGATCCTCGACAGATCCTCGATCAACAGCTTGACGTGGTACATCCAGTCGTCGGGCATTCCACTGATCGTGGTGATGTGCTCTGTCGGGATGATGAGGTACCGATCGGGCACAACCTTGCTATCGGCGACCAGCTGGATCAGGTAGGCCTTGGTGGTCTTACTGAGGACTTTCACCTTTCCATTCTCGATACAAAACGGGCAGTTCGGGTGTTCGGCGTTCGCCATCACACTTCTCGCTCTCTCTTCACGACACGGTCGATCCGCATCAGACTTTAGTACGATACCATCGTATGAGTATTATGGCAATCTTAATCTGTTTTTGGTGGCATTTCACACCCCCTTCGGCACAACCAATCCCTTCAGTATATCTTTCTCTGACCCCACTCTATGGGTGGTCGTAGGCCATCCCATGGCGTTTGGCCGAACACCTGCCGGGCAGGTGTCGCATGGCCGTCGAAAGACATCCCGAAGGGATTGGCTTGCGCATTTCGTGAGCCCTGGGGTCTGGGGTATCTGGACCGGCCAAAGAATTGACGGTTAGTTTATTTGGAATAATGTGCGAGGACGTGTCCATTTCAAATAATTAAAGAAATGGAAATGGACCGATCCCTGAAAGGGTCGTTCCGCAGCGCCCGAATAAACTGACTGGCGGTTCTTGGCGACGGGAAGCAACCCCAGCAGTTTTGGTTCTTTTGTAGTCCAAAAGAACTTGGCTTTGTTTCTTTGACAAGTCAAAAGAAAGGATTAGGTTATTTTGGAAAAGTAAGGACTTGTAATTGGCTATATATTACTTCAACGTCCACTGATTGCCACCCAGCGCACGGATAACGCCGGTGATTTCCATCATCGTGAGGGTGGTTGAGAAATCGCTCGCGGTCGCACCGCTTTCGATCAGAATCTGGTCGCCGTCACGCATACCTGACTGTAACAATGTAATAATCTTGGTTTCAAGCGGTGTATTGCCGAGTGCAAGCATTGATTGCGGGTTTAAAAGGTCGGGCGCAATCACTTCGAGGATATCATCGGCACAGGTAATTGGGGTTGCTCCTTGTTTTAATAATGCATTACAGCCAGCCGATAACGGGCTAGTGATATTACCAGGCACGACAAAGACTTCCCTGCCTTGTTCAAGTGCGCGGGCGGCTGTTGATAGCGTTCCGCTGCGTTTGGCGGCTTCAATAATAATGATTGCGTCAGATAATCCACTGACGATACGATTGCGTTCAAGGAATTGAAAATCACGAGCTTCCACTTCTGGCTCGTACTCACTAATAAGTACGCCACCTTTTTCAAGGATTGCTTTGGCGAGGTCACGGTTGGTCGCAGGATAGACTGACCCTAGGCCGTTACCGAGTACCGCGATCGTCGTACCACCCGCTTCGAGCGCTGCCCGGTGGGCTATGGCATCGATTCCTAGTGCCAGGCCGCTCATGATGATGATACCCTTTTGTGCCAGGTCGTACGCTAACATGTGGGCGACTTCTCGGCCGTAGGCTGTTGGTTTGCGGGTGCCGACAATCGCAACGGTAGTGCGACGTGTCGTTGGTAATTCACCTATAACATATAATGCTTTTGGTTTATGTGCAATAGTATCTATAATCTGTAGATACGGGCTATCATCTGGAAGTATTCTATTGATTTTCATAAAATTTATGTCTATAGGTATTGACTTAATAACAAATACGTGCTAATATGGTAAACGATTGATTGCTTCTGCGAGAACAATCAAACGCACCTTATACCCCCTATTCTAACAGCGGTACAATATTATTCAATGTTCTACCGCGCATGTTAGGTTGTATGCAATGTGCGTATTAGTATCTACCCTCCACTGATACGCCGTTAGAAAGCATTGCATATATACTAACCCCTTTCACCAGCGGATATCTGCGTTTATACGAGATGATCACGCCTGCCCCCGGGTGGGTGGAAGGGCAAAATGGCGCCAGGTGAGGCCCACCCTTACCTGGCGCCTTTTTGTTTGGAACAGAGACAGAAAATCAAAAAAATTCGTATTTCTCGGAGAGAAAGGATACTGATACACTATAGATAGTTATGGCACAAACAAACACTATGATGCATCCTAATCATCCCCTGCGCATATTTGCTATTTCCGGGGTGCTAACTGGCCTCTTGGCGGTTATGATTGGTATGAGTGGCGGTTTAGATGCGCTTTGGTTGTTTGGTGTACTGACGGTGCTTGAGGTGACGTTTAGTTTTGATAACGCCGTCGTGAATAGTCGCGTGCTTGCTCGGTTGTCGCCATTATGGCAAAAATTATTTCTGACAGTCGGTATATTTATCGCGGTGTTTGTGGTTCGGTTTGCGTTACCGATTTTTATTGTTATGGCCGCAACCGGCCTTGATTTTGGCAGTGTGATTAATCTGGCACTTCATGAACCTAGGCAGTACGCAGAAGCACTGCATAAGGCTGGTCCTGTTATCGATGCTTTTGGGGGCACATTCCTGCTGATGATCGGTATTAGTTATTTCCTTAACCGCGATAAGATCGTGCACTGGTTGCGACCGATCGAACAACGACTGGCGCGACTGGGAAATATTCGATTTATCAAATTGATCGTCATGTCGCTCGTAGCAGCTGGGATTTATTTGACTGTAGAGCAGGATTTGCGCCGTACGGTGCTAGTATCGAGTCTTGTCGGGATCATCCTTCACATTGGGCTTGAAACTATGGGCCAGTATTTTGAAAAATCAATGAACAAGAAATCAAAAACGTCGCCGGCGCATTTGGTAGGATGGGCGGCGTTTGCATCGTTTATGTATCTCGAAATTCTCGACGCATCGTTTTCGTTTGACGGGGTGATTGGGGCGTTTGCTATTACGAGTGATGTTGTACTGATCGTTGCCGGACTTGGCGCGGGCGCGCTTTGGGTACGATCACTCACGGTCTATTTAATGCGGACCGGAACACTCGCCAAATACAGATATCTCGAGCATGGGGCCCATTGGGCGATCTTGGCACTTGGTATTGTCATGCTGGTCAAGTTGTATCATATCCAGCCGGCCGAGTGGTTAACTGGTTCGCTCGGGTTGATATTTATTGTGACTGCGGTCGCGACAAGCATTGTTGAAAAGCGTCGATCACCGTCACTGACGTAGTATTTATCGATATGGTATGATAAAAAGCACATGACAATCGTCTATTTACTGTGTGCCATTATTGTTGGTAGTGCCGTGTCTCTCCTGGGTGGGGCATTGCTGCTTCGTGCCAAGAAACAGCGGCAACGTGCGTTACTGTTGACACTTCCCTTTGGGGCGGGTGCACTTCTAGCAGCCGCATTCTTCGATCTCTTGCCTGAATCATTTGATCGTGGTGAACCACGGACGATGTTGCTGTGGGCACTCGCTGGGTTTACAGCCTTTTTCGTATTAGAGCGCTCTGCAACGTGGTTCCATCATCACCATGAACATAGTCATGATGAGGCAAAAGATAAAGGTCAGCGTCGCCTGATTGTTGCCGGAGACATTATGCATAATGCCATCGACGGTATTGCGATCGGTGCAGCGTTCCTGGTCAGTGTGCCAACCGGAATTATCACAACACTAGCGGTCAGTGCCCATGAAATTCCGAAAGAATTAGGAACCTTTGCCTTGTTGTTATCGCGTGGCTGGAAAGATTCAACCGTTCTGATTGCGAATATATTAACAGCGATTGCTACCGTAGTGACTGCACTCGGCGTGTACCTACTGGGATCGGATAATGGTTTGCCTGTTGGTCCCCTGTTGGCAGTGACGGCTGGATTTTTTATTTACGTTGCTGCGAGTGATATCATTCCTGACATTCACGAACAACCACGACAAATCGGGACGATTCAAGCATTTATTCTTGTTTTTGCGATCGTTTTAGTTGGAACTGCTGTGACGTTACTCGGCGTTTAAGGTAGTTTTCACCGTGTGATGTGCTAATGTTCCTGCGATGAAGTTGTCGATAATCTCGAGAGCTGTTTTTGCGATATCACCAAGTACAGCCCGTTCATCGGTGCTAAATGTTCCGAGGACAAAATCAACATCTCCCATCACGGAACGTTTGTCGTTCATGATACCGATGCGCAGACGGGCGTAATCAGTGCCAAGGTGGGCGTTGAGTGACTTGATACCGTTGTTGCCCGCGTCCGACCCGTCCTGGCGTGTACGGAGGGTTCCAAATGGTAATGCGAGCTCATCATGGATCACAAGGATGTCGCTGTTTTCAAGTTTGTAGAAGTCTTTCACCGCCCGGGCTGATTCACCGGTTTCGTTATAGTAGGTTGTTGGTTTGACGAGAAGTACTTTTTCGCCGTGTAGCGTCATCTCCGTGCAGTTAGCTTTGAATCGTGGTTTATGTTGCCACTGGGCGTTCTGTGTTTGGGCGAACATGTCCAGCACAAAAAAACCGATATTATGTCGGGTGCCAGTATATTTTGCTTCGGGATTGCCCTGGCCGATGATGCATCTCATAGGTATAGTATAAAACTCGAATCATGAATTAGAAACCCTGTTATTGATGATTGAGTTACCCAACCCTTTCTTTTGCCTTGTCAAAGAAACAAAACCAAGTTCTTTTGTCCCGACAAAAGAACCAAAAACTCCTATGCCAACTCCCGACCGACTGGGCTCGGTCACAGCCCTAGTTGCTCCCTGTAGCCCGGGGTCTGGGGTATCTGGAGCGACCCGAGAAATGAGAGATGAGATGACAGGAATAATGTGCGAGGACCTGTCCATTTTAAGTAACTAAAGAATATGAAATGGACTGCCCAACGGGCATTCCGCAGCACCCTGGTAGATTATTTCGAGATTCTCGGCGGCGTGAAGCCACCCCAGGAACTTTTGCTTCTTTTGTTGGCACAAAAGAAGATTATTTGTTACTTTGCAATCGTAAAGTAAGGATTAAGGCATTCAATAAGACAAGAGAAAGGAACTTTATGGTTGGTCGCTCGTGAGCGGCTTTTTATTTGAGGTTTTTATTCCTGTTCGGGAGTAGGATTACGAAGTTGTTTGAGACGAAGCTCTTCTTTGGCAGCTTTGGATTTTTTGGTGACTGGGTCCTTACCTTCGGCGACACGTGCTTTGTTGGCTTTGATCTGTTTTTCATCACGGAAACTGAACCTGATTGGTGTACCAGCAAAGTTGAACTCTTCACGAACAAGCCGTTCAAGATAGCGTTTGTATGACCAGTGAATAAACTTAAGGTTTGATCCGTAAATAACAAACCATGGCGGTGACATGTCAGTCTGAACCATGTAGCGGAGTTTTGGATGCGTATTTTTGAGTCCAGCTGGTGGATGTTTTTGGACAGCAGTTTGCAATAGATCGTTTAAAACACGGGTTTTACATTCAGTTTTACGACGAGCATCGATGTCGAGTGCGAGGTCAAATAGTTTGGTCACGTTTTGACCAGTGACGCTACTGGTAAAAATAAGTGGTGCCCATGGGGTGAAATTGAATGTTCGGCTAATTGTTGGGGCAATCGCATCACGAGTGTAGGCGTCTTTGCCTTCGACGATATCCCATTTGCTAATGACGATAGCCATTCCCTTACCTGCTTCGTCGATGATACCACCGAGTCGTTGGTCAAGCTGTGTATTGAGTTCGTTTGCATCCATCAAAAGGAAACAGACATCGGATTCTTCGATCGCCTGTAGCGTCCGTAGGACAGAAAATTTCTCGATACCAACCTCTTGTTTGCCGGGTTTTCGCATTCCAGCAGTGTCAAGTAGCTGGATATCGCGGCCACCATAACGGACGGTTACTCGGTTCACATCTCTGGTTGTCCCAGCGATGTTGGCGACGAGTGCTTGCTGTTTGCCAGCCAGTGCATTAAATAAGTTTGATTTACCAACATTTGGTCGTCCAATAAGTGATACGCGGAGGATATCATCCGGAACTTCTTCGTGGGTTGCAGGAATGAGGCTGACGATTTCATCGAGTAGTTCCTCAGTACCCTGGTTGTGTTCTGCTGAGGTACGAAGGATTTGTTTGATACCGAGGCGTTTGAACTCTTCGCTCGGAAGGCTTTCTTTCAGGTCGGATTTGTTGGCGATCAGAATGACCGGTTTTTTACTACGGAGCGCTTTTTTAGCGACAATTTTGTCTTGGTCACTGGCGTACTGACTACTGTCAACGACGACAAGAATAACATCAGCAGCGTCGGCCGCTTCGGTGATTTGTTCCTGGATAGAGGCTTCGAAATCGTCGTTAGGATCTTTCAGTCCGGCAGTGTCAACCAACCAGAATGTGTGGTATTTGTATTCAACTCGACCGAGAACATTATCCCTAGTCGTTCCTGCTTCACGGGCGACAATTGCTTGTTGAGATTGGACGAGACGATTAAAAAGCGAACTCTTTCCGACGTTCGCCTGACCAATGATCGCAACTGTTGGAAGTTTTGAAGCCATAACAGTTGTCCATTATAACAGATAACAACACTTGACACAACGTTGATATAATTTCATTGTTATCGGTTTAAGGTTGCCTGAAAGAGAGAAGGATCTTCAATACAGACCGACAGGAGACTTTTGTAGCCGAGTGCCAGGATGCCGCTACCGCGATGGGCTTCGCAGCGAACCCTATCCTTATCGGGGGTTTCTGAACCATACTCTTCCTCTGTTAAACGGCCTTCGTCAAATAAGCGACCACGTGCTCGTACTCTGTGTGTCGGATAAAGCGGAATAGTAAGGCCGTTTTCCGGACTAATAGCGTATTCGCTCATTTTTGCATCAATCGTACTATAGGGAGATGTCGTCCGTAGTCCGGTTTCAAATTCTATTTCTTTGGCCGCTGCATTAGATTCACGTGTCGGTAGTTGTAGATATGTGAACGTATTAGGATGACGCATTGCCTGAACGAGGCCATTCATTGTAAGGCCTTGTTGGTGTGCTTTTGCTGCACCAGCATAAATAAACCTGGGGAGAATACTAAATCCGTAGCTTGCATTCGGCGTATCGAGTGTTGGTGGGATCCCTTTGGCTCGCATACGATCAAGGACTTCTCTGCCCATCTCGTCGTAGGCATGCTGCGTACCTGGCTCGGATTCGTACATGAGCGGATTGTGTTCCCATTTGCCCACTACCTCTACGAGAGAAGTTTTATAGGTATGAGAATCGATTCGTTTTAGAGTCACGTTACTATATTCCGATTAATAAATATATAATAACATAAATACAAATAGACACAATGGTTAGGTTATATCACCTAGCGCATATCGACGGTTTGGTATTCACCGGACTTCATATCACCAAGTGAATAATTGCCAAAATTCGTGCGGTGCAGGCTGACGACATCGTAGCCGAGGCTGCCAAAGGTCCGGCGGATTTGTCGGTTACGACCTTCGTGCATAGTCACTCGCCAATGTTTGCTATCGCCTTCGTGCAGACGTTCGAGGGATAGTTTACTTGGTCCATCTTCGAGGTGAACACCATAGTCGCTAATCATTTGTTGGTGTAGCGGTTCGAGCGCAGGATCAACCTCACATTCATATATTTTGGTTTTAATGAATTTCGGATGGGTCATTTGGTAGGCGAAATCACCATCATTCGTCAGTAATATCAAACCTGAACTTTTGCGGTCCAAACGACCAACAGGTTTCAGGACATGGTACTTGGGCGGCAAAATATCATAAATGGTTGGACTGTCGCCTTGCTGACGCCGTGAACAGACGTAATCCAATGGTTTATTGAATGCAATGTATTGGAACTGAGTGTTTTTACTGAGTAGTTTGTGGTCGACAAAGATCTGATCATTATCTGCAAAACGGGCACCAAGTGTGGCAATGGTCTCGCCTATTTTGACATGACCATCGTGAATAAGATTGTCAGCTTCACGACGTGAAATACCTAGTTCGAGTGCTAAGTGTTTATTGAGTCGGTTAGTTGTAGGAGTTTCGTCGTTCATATCCCTACAAGTATAGCATTATTGCTGAGGTGGCTGCGCGCCAAATGGACTTGGGACACTAGGTGCTACCGGACGTGGTGTTTCCTCGAAACTAATACCAGGAAGTGGTGGCGTTGGTGGCTGGGCGCCAACGAGAGCTGGTTGGGGGTCGACTGGTACGGGTGATGCAATGGGCTGAGGTGCTATTGGCGTGGGATTTGGCGCAAAGCTAGGAGCGACATCAACATGATTGCTTAGTTCCTGGCTGATTAAAGCGGCCATGTCCTGTGTGTCTGTTTCGCTTGGTTGTAAAGGATGGATAACTCGTTCACCAAGGTTAGTCGGGCGGGCGGTAGAGAACGGCGCAGTTGGCTGTGGCAGGCTACTCACTTGTGCCGCGGCAGGAGTAAATTGGGGAATCGGTGTGGGTTCGGCAACAGGCGCCGGCAGTGTAGCAGGTTGAACAAATACAGGTGCAGGTATTGGTGCCGGTGCGACGGCCACGGGAATAGTCTGAGCAACGGCTGGTTCAGCTACAGCAGTAGGCGGTGGTGCTGGTTGAGGGCTGGCGACGACTGGGCGCGCAGCTGTTGGGGCGGGTACACCACCAAAAGATTGCGCAGACGGACTGCTGACGGGAGCATCACCAAGCACGTCATGGACTGTCCTGACGACGTCTTCGATACCGACTTGTGATTTTACCAGGTAGCGGTCAGCGCCAAGTGCTTCGCCGCGCGCACGCTGGTCCTCTGAACTCAGTGCGGTCATCATAATTACTTTTATATCTCTTGTTTCTGTCGTTGATCGAAGGATGTCGAGCATGTCAAACCCACTAATTTTTGGCATCATGACATCACTCACGATTAATTGAGGACGTTCTTTGATGGCCATCGCAAGTGCAGCTTCCCCGTCACCGGCCGATACAATGTCGTATCCTTCGGCAAGGAGTCGAACACCATAGATTTCGCGTAAACTTTTATCATCTTCTACCAGCAATATTTTGGTCATATTATCCTCTATTGTACTAGGCACTTGTTAAAATTACTATAGTTGTTATGGTTATTTAGCATCATTTTTTGCAATCCGCACAGGAATGCTAATACCGGAGCTACGGACTTGTTGATATTTTTCCGGATGTTGCTCGATACTATTAATCGATATATTAGGGTGATGGGATCCAATGTGCGCATCGGGACCAGCGACAATTGGTGATGTTATAAGGCTTGAAGTAGGAATTTCTCGCTTCAATGCAGGTGGTAATGTGGCAGAAGGAGTTGCAGCAGACGCTGGTATGGCTACCACACGTGCGGGCTCGGTCGATGCAATAACCTTTGCGTCCTCCGCTGCCAGACTCGCCTCTGCATCGTCTTTGGCTTTTTGTTCTCTTGCTTTTTCTGTCAATCTGGCTGCCTCTGAGTTTTGAATACGTGGGACCTCAAGGTGGAACGTGCTTCCTTTTTTGTATTCACTTTCGAGCCATATGCGACCATTCATTGCTTCTGCTAGGCGACGACAAAGATATAGCCCCAGGCCGGTCCCGCCGATTTCACGGGTGTCGGTATTGTCGACCCGGTAGAATTTTTGGAATAGATGAGTCAAGTCTTCTTTGGGGATACCGATTCCGCTGTCGGCAATACTGACCGTGACGTGATCACTGTCGCCGGTTACATCAATGACGATTTCACCCCGAAGTGTGTATTTGATAGCATTTTCAAGCAAGTTTGCGATGACTTCGCGTAGATGATCGTTATCGACGTAGGTATAAAACACAGGGTTAAGGCGACGTTCAATTGCCCTGATGCCATTTAACGGGATCGGTTTAAATATAATCCCAAGTCCTTTTTCGTCGGCCTTTGGTTTTAGCCCACCAACAATATCTTTTGTGAATGTGACGACATCGACGACTTTTGGATTATTGCCTAAACGGCCATCGTCGGCTTTGGTAACGTCCAAAAGATCTTGGAATAACCGTCCAAGGTGTTGTGCTGATTCATGAGCCTTTGTAATAAAATCACGAGCTTTGGCGTCGATTATTGCCGTAGCGGGATTAAGCGCTAGCCCCAGATAGCCTTCGATTGACGCGACAGGCGTACGCATTTCGTGACTGGCGGTACTGATAAATTCTGCCTGTTCGCGCTCCTCGGCTTTTTCTTTGGTGATGTCACGAAATACGATAATCACTCCCGATCCGACCGCCCCGGCAGGAGAAACAACAATCGACACAAATAGTTTTTTGTCAGAATGTGTCAGGAGTGCCAGGTTATTTGTGCTGATCTGTTGGTTGGTATTAAGTGCCTGTAAAATAGGGTCATTTCCCGGGACGAGTGTTCGATCCTTGGCATCGGTGAGCCGTAGAACTGACGGGTACTTAAGCGCGAGAGCATCCTGCTTTCCCCACCCCATGATGCGCTGAGCGGCTGGATTGATAAGTTCGATAATACCCTGACTATTGAGTGCGATTACTCCATCGGCGATTGCGTTAATGACCACTTCGGATGTACCTGCGACCTGACTGAGCTCGTTGGCGAGGTCTTTGTATGCTTTGTCATCACCGGATTCAGTTTTTGCTTTGGCGTGCCAAACAATGTAACTAATAATAATAGGCAGTTGTCCAGCTAGTACGGTTGTTAGTGTCGCTTCACGGGTTAACGTATCGTCAATAAAAGATAAAACGAGATAGCCAGTCGCGGCAAAAAGCAGGGGTAAGGTGCCGTACATACCGAATACGCCAGCAAAAATCGCAATTACCATCCACAAAGCAATAAAAGGTGACGACATACCACCTGTACTAAAGATAAGTGTCACCACAGTTGCTGCGAGTATGAGGTAAGCGGTAAGACTTGATGCAAATATATAGATTCGAGGTGCCCAAAGGTATGAGATAAATCCCACGCTAAAAGCGATACCTGCGAGAATCGCAGCAAAGTCACTAATGATGAGTGCTGCACTGACTATTTTGACGCTACTGTCGAACATCCCCCAGAAATATAGGCCAAGAATTGTAAGCGCAATCAACATAATCGCTTCGCATATGCGGCGATGCCAAAATCGATTTAGCGCTAATGGCCTGATAGTAACTACCCCCCTATGAGTACTGTAAACTGCTTGAGGTAAGTATGACGGATTGCGTGTATTAAGGCAAGGAGTTTTTCAGCACTAATGTATCTCAAATTGTGATAGGATAGAATATATACAAGGAGTGTACTAATGGGTGAATTTATCGTACGGTTACTAGTTGCAGGTGGAGTAATGGGATTATTTGATGCATTTTGGCTGAGTGTTGTTGCTAGCAAGTTTTACAAAAGTCAGATTGGGAGTTTACTACTCGCAAAGCCGAACATGACTGCCGCTATTATGTTCTATGTTATCTATGTGGTTGGTATCGTCGCGTTTGTTATCAGCCCCGCGCTGGAAAAAAATTCATGGGAATATGCACTGGGATATGGTGCATTATTCGGCTTTGTTGCCTACGCCACCTATGACCTTACAAATCTTTCAACCCTTAAAGGTTTCACGACCAAAGTCGTCGTCGTCGATATGATCTGGGGTGTTTGTTTAACTGCTGCTGTATCAGTTATCACCTACGGTCTGGTCAACCAATTCTTTTCATGAGCCAGCAGGTAACTGTTTTTGGCGCCAATGGCAAAATAGGTAGTTTAGTTGTTGCCGAAGCGTTACATCGTGGATATAATGTGGTCGCATTTGTGCACCATATCGTCACGCTTGAACAGACTGATCACCTGACGATTATTCAAGGCGATATATACAATCCCGACGAGGTAGCGGCTGCACTGACCGGTTCTGACTTTGTTATTAGTGCACTTGGTAGTTGGGGGACGCCGAAAAAAGATATTTTAACTATTGGTATGGGCCATATCATTGCTGGTATGCAGCAGCATGCTATTTCGACGGTTATTTCACTGACCGGCGCAGATGCACGAGCCTCTGGTGATACGCTTGGTATGTTACATCGCATGATGCACGTCATGATTAAAGTTTTTGCCAACAAGATCCTAATCGACGGTGAGCGACATATTGCCCTGTTAGAACAGAGCCAGCTCGACTGGACTGTTGTCCGGTCCTCTATTATGTCATCACAAGTACAGATAAACTCTTCGTATGTTTTCACTAATCAACGTCCTGGCCCGTGGCAGATAATCAGCCGCCGCCTGGTTGTGGTATCTATGGTCGATACGCTGCAGGATCGTACCTGGAAACAGCGCGCACCGTTTATATCTCGCGGCTAGTTTTTACGCGTTTATTCTTTACCGTTACGCCAAAGGCTTGATGGCCACCAAATCGATTTGCCGATATCGTAATTCAGTGCGGGCACAAGGAGCGAGCGCACCAGGATAGCGTCAAGCAGAACGCCAAATGCAACGATGAAGGCGATTTGCGCTAAAAACAATATAGGAATAATCCCGAGTGCCGCAAACGTGGCCGCAAGGATGATTCCAGCGGATGTAATCACGCCGCCTGTTTTACCTAGCCCACGGATAATTCCTGCTCGTGTACCGATTTTTCTTGTTTCTTCCCTCACCCGCGACATTAGGAATATATTGTAATCAACACCTAATGCGACAAGGAATATAAACCCAAACAGCGGCACCGATGCGTCTGCGCCGGGAAAATGAAAGAGATGATTAAATACTAGTGCCGATATGCCAATTGCTGCCGTGTAGCTGACAGCGACGCTACCGATCAGTACGAGTGGTGCGACAATTGAGCGAAGCAGCGCAATCAGAACAATAAGAATGACAACCAGAACGATCGGGATGATCCTGTAAAGGTCGGCGGTTGCTGTCTGATTAGTGTCAAACGCAATCGCCGTTGCGCCGCCAACAAGTACCGTCGGGTCAATTGACGGTAATGATTCACGAGCCTGCTTTACGACTGCTTCGGCTTCGGCTGAATCAGCCTGGGTAACACTGATGGTCACGTTAATCAGTACCTTACTATTAACGATTTTTGGTGCTGCTGCCGGAGAGCCTGGCCGTACGATCGTCCCAGTATATGGCACAGCACTGCTTACTCCAGCAATTGTTTTTAATGATGCGACAATTGCATTAGTGTTCGCTTCGTCGACAATGACGACCATCGGTGTACCGATTGCCGCGCTAAAATGTTTCGCCAGAATTTTTTGGCCATCGACTGCTTGGGACTTTGATAGTATGAGGTCGGTTTGAGCGACACCCGTTGCTTGTAGCTGTAACACACCCATGCTTCCGACGAGCAGTATTAATAGCGATATAATCCATGTTGCGCGTGGGTGTGTGCCAATGAGGATTCCGACCTTGCGCCATAATGGTGATATGTCTGTGTTATTTTTACTATTTTTTTGCTGAATTTGTGGGTAGTATTTTGGACGAAGCGGCCAGAACGATCCGCGGCCAAATATAATCAGCAGGGCTGGTAGGAACGTTAGCGTTGCAACGAATGAAAATGCGATACCAGTTGCAGCGATTGGACCAAGGCTACGGTTTGAGTTGAGGTCTGAAAATAACAGACAGAGTAGTGCCAGAATGACGGTTGCAGCTGATGCGGCAATCGGTTCAAACGAAACTTTTAGGGCACGCCACATTGCTACCCATTTTGATTCGATGTGTTCGAGGGCTTCTTTGTAACGAGCCACTAACAGCAGCGAGTAATCGGTCGCGGCACCAATAACCAGGATTGATAATATCCCCTGACTTTGGCCATTGAGTTCAATCCACCCTCCTTTTGCCATAGTAAATATCACAAGAATCGAGGCACACAGCGCGAATATCGAGTTTAGTAGGACGAGGAACGGGAGTGCGATTGAACGGTAAACGATAAGGAGAATAAAGAACACGACGCCAAGCGCGACGAGTAGCAGGACGCCGTCGATGCCGCCAAATGCTTTGACGAGGTCGGCACTGAGTCCGGCTGGTCCAGCGACGTAGGCTTTTTGACCGGCTGGTGTATTGTCGCTGACGGCGGTACGAATATTGGCAACTATTTTAGCGACATTTTCTGTATCACTAATTGGGACGATAAACTGTACGGCCATGCCATCTTCAGATGGGATTGGTCCGACAACAACAGGCTGGTTACCAGTTGGCCGCTGAACGCCTTCAACTGCACCGACACTTTTAATCAGCTGCGAATAGTCACCTAATTGCTGAGAGGTAATTTTATTGTCAGATTCGATAACGATGATCGCGGGGATGGATTTTGAATCTTGGAACTGCGACTGGAGTTTTTGCACCTTGGTTGATTGTGCGCTAGCTGGGAGGAATGACGATTGGTCATTTGTCGACACGGATGACAGTTTGCCAAACGTTGGGCCACCGATCCCAGCGATAATAAACCAACCGACAATAGCGAGTGTCGGCAGGAGAATCCGAAGTGAACGATGCTTTTTGATGGGCGTGAGGATCGAATCGATAGTCTTCTTCATGTAGATAGTATAGCTCGCATAAAGAATTTTTGAAATGCGAAAACCCCGCCTCTAGGTCCTTACTTTGATCCCTCAAAGTAATAAAACGGCTTCTTTCGTACCGACGAAAGAAACAAAGACTCCTGGGGTTGCTTCCCGTCGCCAAGAATAGTCAGTCAGTTTATTCGGGCGCTGCGGAACTCCCTTTGGGAGGTCTATTTTATTTCTTTTAGTTATTTAAAATAGACACGTCCTCACGCATTATTCCGAATAAACTAACCGTCAATTCTTGGGTCGGTCCAGATACCCCAGACCCCGGGGCTGCGGTCCCATATAAAAGCTAGCGACCGTCGCGGTGGGCCTGGTCATCTGCAGCGACCCGAGGACTGACGGTTAAAAAGACTGGAATAGTTCGCGAGGACGTGTCCATGACAAATAACTAAAGAAACCGTCATGGACCGATCCCTGAAAGGGTCGTTCCGCAGCGACCAGTCTTTTAGATCGGGAGTCCTCGGAGGAGTGAAGCCCGACCAGCAGTTTTCGGTTCATTTTGCTGACAAAAGGAATAAAGGGTTTGTTACTTTGGAAAAGTAAGGATTAGTAACTACTCATCTTTGAAGGCAGCAACAATCGACTGCCCCACTGCCATCGATACCATCGTCTGGGCGGTGTACAGCATAACACCACGATGTGTGCGGGCTCGGAACCGTTTGGTGAAATACAGATCACTGTCAGATTTTACGATTTCATGTGCGATTGTTTCGATGCTCTTATAGGTGGCGTCGACGAATGAATATTTTTGATTGATGATTGTGACCAGTTCATTCAGGCTGATGAATGACTTGTCGCCGACGCGCAGCCCTTGGCCAGTGTGAACGGCATTCGGTAACTGTGCGAGACTATCCTGGATTTGTTCTTCGTCGTAGGCTTCGATTACTTCTTGATGGCGGCGCACCATGCGAATATCGATTTCCCCAAGTTGTTTTAAGTGATTGAGTGCGAAACTATCAACGCTCAGGCGAGTAAACAATCGGCCAGCCGACGCAAAGGTGCGTACTTTGCCGTCTTGTTTAATCGCTGCCATACCTCGGGATAATCGCGGCAGGGTTTCGAGTAGCTCTGCGTACAGTGTGTAGTTATTAACGATTGTTTCAACTGCCCCGTACTGTTTAAAGATTGCTGCAATCGATAGTTTCATCGCCGCTAGATGTGTCGGTTCGATGTCGCCTATTGGTGACCCGTTAGTGATTGTTTCGAGTGTAAAGATATCAGCCATCGATACCTGTGGTGCAGTGTTCGTGGCAATGTTGTCGACGATATCAATGGCGAGTGCCGGACGATTGTCGTGTTTATTGCGGAGGATTCGGCCGGTTCGTTGACGCGCTGATACGAGTGACCTGGTCGGCCTAGCGTTGATAATGACATTGGCGCGCTGGCTGTCCCAGCCTTCGGTCAGGACGTCGATGTAGGTTAATGCGTCGATCGTTCCCTGTTCGAGTTCGGCATAGATAGCTTGCCTGGTTGCGGCCGAAATCGCACTGGTAATTGCGCTGACACGAATCGGACGCGGGATGCCATGTTCGTCATCGACGAATTGTTCGGATAACATCTCAGCCAGCAGGTGCGGATGTGCCATGGTGTCGCCAGGGATGCAGGCGATGATCGGTGTGTTTCCTGCCCGGATTAACTGAGCGGCAATCGATATAACTATGCGGTTGCGATCCACGCTGTAGATTAATTGTTTCAAACTTTTATTTTCGTATTCACCCATGCTACTAATCGAAAATTCCTGCGCGGTTGTTTCTGGTGCAGGGATGGCAATCGGGATGACTGATGATAGCATGTCGAGTTCGATTGCTTCTTTGAGGTCTAGTCGATGGATAAGTGATGGTAGTAAACTTTCCAGGCTACGCGACGCATGGTAGTCGGGTGTTGCGGTAAATCCGATAATTAATGTATCCGGATTGACGTCACCGATGATCCGCCTGCTGATGGCGCCAAGTGCTTTGTGACCTTCGTCCAGGAAAATGATGTCAAACTGTTCGTTGATCAGGTTGCTTAATTTGGTATGACGAGTGTCATCGGCGTCGATCGTCGTGATGTGTGCACTGGCGAGCTTGACCAGCGACGCATAGGTCGTAATTGTCACCTGCGCATCCAGTCCGCGCATGCCTGACGGTGTATCGCTATAAAATGTTCCGACGCTCATGTGTGGTGCGAATCCAGCAAACCCTTTGTCGCCGAGCGTGCCGCCGACAGTCTGACGGACGAGATCTTTGGTTGGGGTGACAACGAGGATCTTTGGTGGTTTTTCTGTCTGGTAGCTAAAAGCCTCGGCTAGCGTAACGAATAAAACGGTCTTGCCTGTCCCGGTTGGTGCTTCGATATAGCCACGTCGATTACCGCTACGCAAAAACTCGGCAGTGTCATTGATAATTGCTTTTTGATGTTCATATAACACATCGGCTTTTTTGCCATCAGCTAAAAATCGTTCTAAATTACGGAGATAGCGCCCGTCGAGTGCTTGCAATGGGGCGATCGGAAGGTTGGCAGATAGTGGTGGTGTTATCATTGAGCATCTATTGTCTCATTTTTTCGGTGGTTTGTCGCCTGTGGGATTGAAAAAGGATGTTTTGGCTATTAAACCTGAATTTAACAGCGCCACTTTTCGATGATTCCCATACGGAAAGTCTGCTAGGATTGTCAGACCTACGTCGTACTTCCTGTAAGTTTCATCAAGCTCCTTAGCGTAATCACGAGAGGTTAAGCTTCTTGGAAGCCAGGCACGAATAGGACTGTCTTCATGCTATTTACCAAGAATCCTCTTTCGGTATTCATCAGCCATCATATATGAAGCTGTGTCGGTAACATGGTCAACGAACAGAATGCCGTTTAGATGGTCTGTTTCGTGTTGAATAACTTGAGCGACAAACCCGCCTATTACTTCTTCGCGACTGTTTGCATGTTCATCAAGCCAAGCGACTCTCACTTTTTCGTAGCGCGGCAACTGCGCAAAAAGAATATCGTCGTCTGTTCCGCAGCTTACGCAGCCTTCCCACATATCGACATGTTTACCGAATGTTTCAACGATTTCGGGATTAATAAGAACAGTATCGAATGGTTCGAGTTCGGGGCGATTTGGTGTTGGCTTTACGCCTACGACACTTAGTGCGATGCTTTCACCGACTTGTGGTGCAGCGATACCGACACCATAGTCCTTCTCAACAAGTGTGTAGCGCATATTTTCAATAAGTGTTTGAATATCACTTGATAGGATTTCAGATTCGTCCAATCGACGCGTCGTTTTACGAAGAATAGGGTTACCAAATCGAGTAACAGGAAGAGTTTTGGTCATATATCTATAATAACAAAAAGAATCGAATTATCTAACGGATGAGGATGAGCGTCTCTAATGCTTTTTAGAGGTGTCGATTTATAAGAAAGCAGTTGCCGAAATCGTTCGACTGAATATCATCCTGTATTCTTCGTGTTTGTTACAATTTTAGTAGTTCTGGTCTAGGATCATCAAATTTGATACTTGACCATTCTTGGTTAATGATCCTATCCTCTTCGTTACCTATATGTGGATATTGTATTTTATACACGTTAGCAACACCACCAAAAATGGCATCTGACCAGTTTAGTTCAAGTAATATAGCTACCTTTTTGATAGCTTCCTCTGACTCACCTTCGATTTCAATGTAAGGATTGAGCCAGGGCCATTCGTCGAGCATAACCTCAACAGTACCAAGTCGCCAATTTTCTCGTTTACTTTCTTGGTACGTGTCATATACGAGGCCAGAGGCGCTAAAGATATTGATAGCTTCATCGAAATTACTTACTTCTATTTCGTATTCCTTTGCACCATCTACGGTATCACTTTCAAATTGCTTATAGGTAACCGTAGCTCTGTATCCTTCGTCACGTATTCGCAAGAAGGCATTTTTTTCTGTCATTTCGGGTGTATGTACAACAACCCTCCGCATTAAACGGAACGGCTGTTCGAGTTCTCCGCCTAAGTCCTTTAGCTTGTTTCTTATCAATTCATGGTCGATATTAATAAACTTTGCTTCAATTTCGGTATTCATAGACTTATCATAACAAAAAGCCTCCATATTGGAGGTTTTTGAATAATCTTGGTGAACCCACTAGTATTAATTCAGAACACCTTTTCGATGACTTGTTTAAGCTTAGAGCCCGATTCGAGGCTCTAGGCGTGTGTATTAAAAGTGGCCCAGTATACCTACCTGATTTGGAGTCTATAAGTGCAAGCTAAAAGACAAAACCACATTCATCAGTGGCTGCAGTGCTATAATTACAACTGAAATGATTATCAAAGATACAGATTTGCTTGATGAAAATACCCCTCTAGTTTTTACGGACGGAACAGCCGTGTATAAAAGACTTGCTTCTGAATATAAAACACATAAAAAAGGTTTCTTTATCCTCGCTCCCTCAGGTGCGGGAAAGACGTATTTTGTAGACCATCAAGAAACCAAAAATTGGATCGATGGTGATACCTTATGGATGGCTACGAATGCCCATCCAAGGGGTAAATGGTGGCTGAAGCCACTTGAGGCTATAAATGAGATTGAGCGTCGTAGTGATGTCATTACCACTCAGGCAAAACGAATGGGATTTTGGATCATTGGCGTTGATTGCTATTCCATACTGCCTGATGGAGTGGTGATCCCTGACCTAGAGACACACAAAGAATATCTACAAATCCGCACTGATGATCCAAACAATGATGGAGGCCAAGCCATCGACAGGCTAGACGGTGTACTACGTGCAAGAAAATACATGGAAAGCTTTGCTGAAAAGGGTGTACCCATCTTCAAATCTGTAGCTGAAGCCGCAAATTATCTCGCAAGCACCGAAAACTAGAGGTCTATTTGATATTCACCGCCAGAGATCGAAGTCGAAGCTTTACCAGTCTGGTCAATATCAACTACCACCCCACCGCCGTAATCAACAAGAACGGGTGCTGTCTTGTCTATATGTAAGACATTTCTCTTAACGAAGGGACTTATCGTATCGTAATGAGTTCCAGCCCAAATAATAAGGCGACTGTTCGGATTTTGGGCATGGTATATCTCGCCGTAACGAGATAAAACGCCAAGAGCGGCATTCATTCTATCGGCAATTTCATCGGGACCTTCGGCGCCCATTTCTAGACGGGCCTCATGCTCGGTATCCTCTTCGAATGCTATCCAGAAGTCCAATCCTAGATCACCGTATTTTTCCCGCATATAAGTAACGAAATCTGGTGACTTCTCGAAGATTTGTGGTTCACGCAAGGTTTGCATAGCGATAGGACTACCTTGGTTTGTAGAGTTCGGCGATATATTCAAGATACTGAGAATGTGTATATCATTTTCTTGAAGAAGTTGCTCCGCCACTTTCTGGGCAATTGCTGTCGTCTGGTAGCTTCGCTGTCCATTATTTGCGTAGCTGGTGTCGCTCGAGACGAAAAGAACGCTTAGACTACTTCTTTCCTCTTCGGGAATTCGTGCAATGATTTCAGTAAAATATTCTGCGGCTGTTTCGGTTTCAAGTTGAACCGCTTCAACCGTGAGTCCACCAGCCTCGGGATCATTTGTATCGCGAATGTACTTGCCATGTCTTTGAAGAACTATCTCCGTTCCACCTACATCGAGTTTTCCTGGTTGAATCGCCATACGATCCAGCATTACCCTATCTGGTGATTGCTCTGATTCATCACGACTAACATTGCGACCGCTTTGAAGCTCATGCTGCGTTAGATCAACTGGCAGACTTCTCTCATTGATGATTCGTTTTGCATGCGTCTGTAAATCCTGATGCCAAGAATGCATAATATTAGCGACACTTTGCCAGTCCGCTATCTCTTCGCTACTGTGAGCTGTTTTGTTGGATGTTTCAGACATTTTTTGTTTCTATGCTTTCTAACCTGATTGTAGCAAATAATGCATAAAAAATCTTCACACCGCCGTTGACTGTATTTGGTATTGTCTACTAACTTTGCGCTCGTAATTGATTCTATGCCAGCATCATCCGATCAAGTATCTCGCGGATCTCTGGTCCGTCTCGTCGATATATTCTAGCAGCGGCACGCGTTGTTCGTTCGCCTTTCGAAGAAGGCTCTCTACAGCTGGAGATGTATCATCTGCTTCGGCGAATGCTTGGAATTTTGCACTTAATTTATCTTCACTCATATTTTTATTCTACAACCCAGGGGTAAATCTCGCCAGCGGGGTTGAGAACATAGATTAACAGAGTCAGTGATCTAAAATTTCGCAATAAGAAAGAGTTCCGAATAGGTTTCGGAACTCTTTCTTATCTGTAAATTTTGAAAATCCGCTTATGGTGATCTCATGGAGAATCGAACTCCAATTGCCAGGATGAGAACCTGGTGTCCTAACCGTTAGACGACAAGACCATTTTTACTCTGATAACTGTAGCAAATATACCCCTACCTGTCTAGGCGATGGGTGCGTCTAGGGCAGCAATGACAGATAATAGTTTTTTCGGGGTAATTTCGGCTTTGATAAGATAGGCATCGGCGTTATGCTGCATGGCGATGCGCGACTCTTCGTCCTGGTCAAAGTTCGTCATGACGATCACTTTTGTATTCGGGATAAGATCACTGTCGCCACCACGCAAAATACTAAGGATTTCGTTACCACGTCGTTCCGGGAGCATCACGTCAAGTAGAATGAGGTCATATGGTCGGTTGCGTGCGGCAACGAGCCCATCATTACCGTCTACCATCCAGTCGACGTCGTACCCAGCTTTTTTAAGGCTACGGACATACATTTCACCGATGAAGCGATCGTCTTCGATGCATAAAATTGTTTTAATCATTGTTATCCTCTAAACATCGAGTGGTTTTTGATCCAGCCGCTACCATGCTCGATGAGTCCTTCGTTACTATTATTGTTGAGTTTCAGTTTTTCCGCAACAGTACTATAAATTGGGAGCGTAAAACTAAATATGGATCCCTGCCCTTCAATACTCCGGACACTAATGTTACCACCGTGTGATTCAATAATCGCCTTGGTGATATAGAGGCCGATTCCTGTCCCAGCGACGGTCTCGCGTGATCGATGTGAACGATAGAATTTGTGAAATAAATTACTGACAACATTCCCTGGCATACCAATACCATGGTCCTCAACTGACACTTCGACCATGTCGGCATTTGTTTTTGCCGTGACTGTAATCTGGCCACCTTCGTTACTGTACTTGAGGGCATTATCAATTAAATTCCCGAGTACTTCACCGATACTGGCACTATCTGCTGCAACGGTCGGCAGGTCTGTCGGCAGGTTCACACTTAGGAGTCGGTTCTGTGACGCGGCACGAAGGTCCATGTCGTCTCTTATATTGTCATAAATATTACTGATCGTATCTTCGTGTAAATGAATTTTGAGGTGTCGACGATCATAGCGTGATGCATTGAGAATATTGTTGACGTAACTACTGAGTCGATTTGCTGACACGACAAGTCGTTTAATGAGTTCGACTTGATCAGCAGCAAGCACAGGTTCCAGTTCGTCACCGAGCACATCAAGATAACCTCTAATTACCGTAATTGGCCCCCGGAGCTCATGCGCGGCGAACGCAATAAAGTCCAGATCGTCGTCTTCGGGTTGATAGGTACTAGTTCGTTCTAGCAAAGTGATGATGACTTCAGCTTCGCTGCCCTTTTGGTATGAAGCAGTGATGTCATAAATATGACGGTTTTCTTCGCCAGGAATTTTGTCTGAAATACGCTGCCAGGTATTTTCAGCATGAACGGCACGTTCTTCGCATTCGTCTAGCCAATTTATAAGCGTATGGTTTGTTTCAAATAATAAATCGATAATGATCGCACCGTCTGGATCGGTATGAATTGGTGCTTTTGGATTTGCATAGATCACCCGACGATTTTTGTCGAGCATAATGAATCCGACTGGTGCTTCGCCAAGTGCCGTGTCGAGATCGGCGCGGACGACAACGGGTGATCCGACTTGACTATTTGCACTGTCTTTTCTGTCTGTGGCGAGTTCGTATATCGTCTGCAGGAGTGGCCCAAGACCGTTCATCTGGAACTCTTCTTTGTTAGGATTTGGTGGTGTTGTGACCGTTGGCTCACCAGAAATTTGCGTCAATGCGTCTGACAAGTGTTTGAGTGGTTTTGTGATGTAATTTGCGATAAACAGATTAATAGACACCAAAAAACTGGTGAGTCCGGTAATTGTTATCCAAAAAAACGGATCGGTTGATGACGAAGGTCTAATGTATAGGATGAGCACCCCAAATAGTAGCGCGATAACTATTTGTGTCGCAGCAACAAAAAATATTGTTTTTGCATGATAGAATGGCCAAAAATCTCGTACCATGGCAGGTGCTTTAAATGCCAGTTTTTTGGGCGCTACTGCCATAATACGCCCCCCGTACTGATTGGTACGGCGCTGATCCAAGTTTGGCCACGGATCAGCGGGACGTCTTTGCCCAAGTTATCAATAAAAGTAATTTGTGATCCACGGTCTTTTTTGGACCAAGTGACATTTTGGGCGGTCCCATTTTGGAAAATCGTTGCCGTCCCGCTTCCGATTGTCGTGATACTTTCGCGGTAGCCGTCTTCCATAACTAGTGTCATGTTGACATTCATAGCGATTACGACACTTGGGGTGATTTGTCCACCTTCACGGTCAATGTGGGGTGCACCAGCGAGACTACGGTTGTACCTGTTATTGACTTTATCGTAGGTATATGACGTATTGTAAAGTGGCCCACTAATGTTTATGGTGATTGCTGTTGCTGTCGGTTTTTCGGCCGGTGCACCATCGGTACGGGTAAAACCAGTAAATTTTGATGTCGTATAGCCTTTGTAGGCATTGAGTGTATCGAGTTTTGCAAAACTGGTGTAAACATTATGCGGGGCATAACGATCCGTGGCGCGCCAGTATGATCCGGCATTAAAGAACTGGTCGATGTCACGGTAGGTACCATTCCTGATTTCGGCAAGCGCGGCCGCACTGCCGCCGACATGCGCCACGCTGGCGTTGAACGGCGCTAGCCAGTCAACGTAGTACATGCGAACACTACGAACCGGTCCGATCAGCTGCGGCTTGTCTTCCTGGTGGAGTGTTAGAAACCTTGTAATTCCGCCTTCAGCAACTGCTTCAAAAACGACTCCTGCATCTTTGAGCCCAGATTGCGGCCTGGCGTCAGGACTATTTTCGATCATGATTGCGGTGACGGGTTGTTTTGTTGCATCATTCGTATTGACTTTTACCCCAGTTAGTGGTGAATAATAAACTGGCGGCAACACCACTTTCTTCTTTGCAACGACTGCCTGTGGAGTAATTGGTTTTGGCTGGTTAAGATAGAAAAAGGCTGCAATTGAAGCGGTGATGATAATTAAAAAGATACCAACAATAATAAATGTCAGTGTTCGATGGGAACGAATCCAGATAGATAGTTTCGTCCAAAAACGAGGTTTTTTGTCCGGGAGTGTTTGCTGTTCGTCGTTCATAGCTTAAGCGTTATTATAGCAGATACGAGAATGAGGCCTAAGAGATTTAGCGGTTCGCGGCTGCGATGGATTGATCAAGTCGTTTGATAACGGCTGGTTTACCTAGGACGGCTAGCGTGTCGTTTAGGGCTGGACTAAATGGTGCCCAACTAACGGCGAGGCGGATTAAACTAAATAGAATACCTGGTTTTTGCCCAGTTGTTTGTAGTAGATCGTTCAGCGTTTGCTGCAGTGATTCGGCGTCAAATTCGCTGGTTTCAAAACGAGATTTTGCCGCCAAGAGCAGTTGGATAAGGTCTTCGCGACGTAATTTGGCGAGCTGTTTATTGCTATCAATCATCGTCCAGTCAGGGTTTGGTTCTTCGAAAAAGTAACTCGTCAGTATTGGCAGGTCAGCTAGGGTTTTGAGGCGGTCCTGGACGAGTGCCAAGAGCTGTTTACGGCGAGTATCATCGACAGCTGAACTACTGGCAGGCCAGAAATCAGTTACACGACTATAAAGGTCGTCAAGTGAAAGTGTACGAATGTGCTGCCCGTTCATCCAGAGTAAACGTGCCTCATCAAAACGAGCACCACTGCGCTGGACGCGGTCCAGGCTGAACTTTTCAATGAGTTCGTCGCGGGTAAAGAGTTCTTGTTCGGTACCATCGTTCCAGCCAAGGCTGGCAATGAAATTCAGGACTGTTTCTGGTAAATACCCAGCCCTGATGTAGTCGAGAATATCTTTGGCACCGTCGCGTTTGCCTAGCTTTTTGTTACCTGATTCAGCCATGATGTGTGGCATGGTGGCAAAAATAGGCGGCGTGACGCCGAGTGCTTCATATAAGTTAAAATAGTTTGGCTGACTGGATATAAACTCTTGACCACGAATAACGTGGGTAATCTTCATTTCGGCATCATCAATAATGTGCGCAAAATTATACGTTGGATACCCATCAGATTTAATCAGAATAATATCGTCGATCACGTCGGGTCCTGTCGAGAGGTCACCCATGACTTCGTCATGCCACGCATATGGTTTAGGGTCGGATTTAAGTCGCAGCGGCGTCGTCCCGTCCCAAACCGGTGGGTTTTCTGGGCGATGGTGTCGGTATAAGAACGCGCGTTTTTCGGATTGAGCAAGTTCGCGAAATGCCTGTACTTCGTCACTAGTGTAGGGGTCGGCATAGGCGCGACCGCTATCAATCAGTTTTTGTGCCCATCTACGGTAGATGTCGAGCCGTTCGCTTTGGATATATGGGCCGTAGGGGCCACCAATTTCCAAACCTTCGTCCCAGTCAATACCGAGGGTCCGAAGGCATGCAAGCAAATGATCAGCCGAGCCTTCGACTTCTCTTTTCTTATCAGTATCTTCGAGCCGTAAAATGAACTGGCCATTCGCGTGACGCGCGGTTAACCAAGCAAAAAGGCCAGTGCGAATATTACCAACATGCAAAAATCCGGTTGGGCTAGGAGCAAAACGAGTACGAATAGCTGTCATAGAACTATTTTAACAGATTACCGGCTACTGTGCGCGAAACTGTAGTGCGTACGCTGTCGGTGTTCCCCTGTCGGGATCGTTTAGCATCATCGAACGAGTTTTTTGCCACGCCGGCGGCAGTGCAAGTGTCGTCCCGGCCTTGTCTTCGCTGACAATCCAGATACTTGTATATTTTTTTACGAACGAGTCAACGTTTTTGATACTACGCCGGTCAGGCATATCAACAAGACCCCTGGTGACGCCCCCGCCTTTGACCGCGTTGGCGTAGAGGTAATAGACAGGGTGTGACGGAGTTTCATAGACCGATGCGGCATAGTAGGCATATGGTGACATAATGATGATCGGTTCGATACTACTAGTTGTTTCGTTAACCTTTTTGATAATTTCACCTAGCATATTTTTTGCACCCGTATCAAGGTTTCGACTGCCTTGGTGAAAAACATTCACCACGCCTATCATCAGTATTCCGATCAAAAACACCCCGATAGTTAGTTTCTTGATGAGGGCTCGTTTTTTGAACTGCACGAGAGCCAGGCTTATTCCTATAAGCATCATACTGATACATACGCCAGCAAGTGCATAGCGATAGGTATAGGCGGGTCGAAATGGCGGCAGTGACAACAGGATGAGGAAAATAATCGGTCCAAAACTGAGGAACATGATCAAACGGAACAAAGGTTTTTTGGTGCCATCGAGTTGACGGTATGTACGGGCGATGAGCCATACGACAATCACCGTCCAAACAATCAATCCGATTGCCAGCCAACCAGTTGTGTCATGAGCGGGTAGTAATAATGTTCCTGTCGTTAGTGTCGATGCAAGTGTGTCGATCGAAAATGGTTTGATCCAAAAACCATTGTTTTGGATGTCGCCGTATCGTAGTAAAAGTGCCGGAATCCAGGGAATGTACAATATAACTGCCAGGATCATTGCCCCTAACCAGCCTTTTACCGGCGCAATCTCCCAGGGAAGTTTTTTCTGTATG
Organism: Saccharimonadales bacterium (SeqCode); assembly: GCA_038319685.1. Lineage (GTDB taxonomy): Bacteria > Patescibacteriota > Saccharimonadia > Saccharimonadales > Saccharimonadaceae > UBA6022. Next base: position 88,397 of record JBBQDN010000001.1, on the reverse strand, counting down.
ACATAGTGCTCGTACGCCAGCCACGCCGCATGACCCAGCCAGATGAGTGCCGTGAAATAGTTTGTCCACATGCCGGCAGCGACGATAACGCCGTACAATACCCAAAGAACTACTCTTTTTCGCACATGTCGGCTGGTGCGTAGCATTATGAGGATATAGGTTGCGGCCAGACCGAGTGCCAGCGCCATCGTGTACATACGTGCTGTTTCGCTATAACGAATGAATAGCGGCGACAGGACAAAAAACGGCAACATGGTCCATGCTGTTCTGCGGCCAAAAGCACGCCCGGCAATCAGAAATGCGAACACGATAGACACGCATCCCCAAAAAACACTCAAACTGCGGAGCACTGTAATGGTATCACCAAATACGCTAGTCCATCCGTGCAGTGCGATGTAGTACAGCGGCGGGTGGACATCTAGCGATGTGTAATAGACTGCCTGAGGAATCGTTAAATGAGCGAGGTATGCACTGTAGCCTTCGTCAAAGTACGAGCTATTACTACCTAGTGCTGGGAGTGTGATTACGCAAAAAAGTACGACACATATGCCGACAACTAGGACGTCACACCAAACCGGTATATGTATGCGCTGCCATCTGTGCTGCAGCGGTGATAGGATTTTTCGCATTGTATTTAATATGATTACATACTTGTGGCGATATGACGAATTTGTTCTGATGAAAGTGGTGCGTTTCCATCGATAGTGTACAGAATACCACGATTGACCCATACGGCATTGCTACCGTACGTATAAATTGTCAGCCCCCGTTCGTTATAGGTGACGTAGTTATCACCTGCATTTTGTTTGACGTGATTGTCAAGTACAGCACTCGAGTCCCAACTGCTTTTTGATTGACGGATAGTAAAGTCACTTGAACCACTATTAGCGGCGAATTTCATACTGACCTCACCTTGCGTATAGGCGACCGGTCCAGTGAGGCTATAGCCATCTGGGTGATATTCAGGATAGCTTGCGGCGATTCCTGCCTGTGAACTGGCAACTCGAACGGACAGATTAGGCATATTAATATAGGTAAAATAGCCCGCGAGTAGCAGTAGTGCCAATCCGGCGGACGCAAGGTTCAAAAATCGAGAGTGTTTTTTCGGTTGTTTTTTATGAAAAGCCTCTTTTTGAGTATGGCTTTGTTTTAGTGCGCTTGAAATAGCTTCGTTTTTGATCATCTGTGAAGGTTTTGAGATTGTTTCGGTGTGCTTTTTTAACGATTGAGACTGATTTGCTTTATGTTGGAATGGATGAGCAATGACCGCAATGTCGGGGGTCGATACGTTACGGATGAGTTTTGCGCCAGCTGGGTGTGGTGCGAACTTTGTAATTAAGGGACTTTTGGTTACTGCGATGTGTTTTCGAACGCCTTCAATATGATGAGATGATTTTTTGACTGCACTGCGGTTAAGGGTGATCGATTTTTGCGTCGTTGCATGAATAGTCCGCGCAGATGATGCTGGTTTTGGGTCAAATGAAACCGCGACGCTCGTTTTCGTCAGCCTGTCAAGCGCTAGGCCTGTATGTGCATCGTAAAGAGTACCGTTAATTGTGATTGTTTTTTGGCTCATGTGTTTCTATTCCTCTTTTTCTCCTGGTTATTCACCTGGAGTAGCTGTTACTTATTATAGTAGGTAAAGCGCAAGGATTATGCAAGGGTCTTACGCAAAAAATCTGACAAAATTGCTATACTAGTATGTAGATATGTATCATCCTCCCTCAAAACGTAAACAATTGATTCGTCAAGTAGTCGTCTATACGGCTATGTCAGTTACAATTATCCTTGCGGTCACTGCGCTTGTATTCATTATGTTGGGGTATGATTTCAATAAAAAAGACGGTCGCATCGAACAAGGTGGACTACTGCAGTTTATTACGTCGCCAGCTGGTGCCACTGTGACGATCGACGGCAACATGCTTGGCAGCTTGACTCCTTCCAAGTCAACGGCTTTTATGGGGTCACATTTTATTGCGATCGATAAATTAGGCTACAAGACATGGCAAAAATCTGTCGATGTCATCCCCGGCAGTATTTTGTGGCTTAATTACGCTCGTTTGATCCCGACAACACTCACGCCGAAATCAGTCGCAGACTTTACGACCGTCACGTCAACAGCATCGTCACCTAATAACACCTGGATTGCGGTCAAAGAAGACCCAGCTACGCCAGAAATTCGTCTGGTGAATGTTGATGACAAGAATACACCCTTAACGACACTGACACTTCCGGCGGCTAGCTATACGTCCCCCGAACTGGGCAAGACGCAGTCCTTTACTTTCGATACATGGGACGGATCAGGCCGTTATTTGATCGTTAAGCACGCCTACGACGATACAAAAACAGAATGGTTGGTTGTTGATCGACAGGATATATCCAAGACAAAGAACATTACCGCAGTACTGGGAATTGATGCTTCAAAAGTATTGTTTCATAAAACCAATAGCCGGATATTATTTGTTCAAATCGGGGCTGATATTCGTCAAGTTGATCTCGACGCCGATACATTGTCACGACCTCTGGTAACAAACGTTTCCGAATTCAGTTTGTCAGGCTCGTCGACAGTTGTATACGTCACCCATTTTGATGTAGACAAAAAAGTAAGGAGTATTGGTTATTACCAGGCGGGCAATGACAAACCCATTACTCTACGGTCATTTACCGAAGATGCCCTGCCCTTGCATGTCAGTATCGGTACCTATTTTAACGAAACGTACCTCGCAGTTACTTACGGTGATTCAGTTGACATTCTTAAAGGAGTACTTCCAAAAAATGATATCGAGATAGCGACTTTAGGGACCGTTGCCTCGTTTAAACTTGCCGGTGGTGCACAGTGGCTATCTATCAGCGCCAATGGACGTTTTGTGACGATGCAGAGCGCAGGCATTTATACGATATACGATTTAGAAATCAACAAGATGACCACAACAACACTCAAAGGCAGTACTGTCGCCACCAAAGAATTACCGTGGATTGATGATTATACGCTCATGAGCGACAAAGATAGTGTTGTTCGGTTGTACGAATTTGACGGCGCAAATCAGCAAGATATCATGTCTGTCGTTCCTGGATTTAGCGTCAGTCTGAGCCCTAATGGGGCCTACCTGTACGGTATTAGCAAAACGGTCAGTGGTATTTATCAATTGCAGCGTGTTCAATTGATTATCTAGTTTTCAGTTGCGCCGAGAATCCGCTGTACGAATGTCGGTGAGTTGCCAGGAATGGATTGCTGTGTTGACGGACCACTGTCTGTTGCGGGTGCAGGGAGCGCAGTTGCGGGGTTTGGACTGATTTGCTCGGCACTAATGAGCAGGCGGTCGCGTGATGTGCCAAGTGGCGTACAAGTAATGAGTGTGAGAACTGGTTTTGTGGTTGCATAGACAAGTTTGCTGACGTCGGTCGGCTTGACGACTTCCGTTTTGGTGACGGTATAGATATATCGTTTACCGTGATAATTAGCGTAAATTGTATCGCCAGGGGCAAGCTTTTCGAGGAGTGCAAAGATAAACTTGTAACTGCCACCGTCAAGAAAATCGTTACTCGAGTGACCGGACATAACCGTGTTACCTATTTGGCCTGGTTTACTATTGGCACCCGGGATACCAAAGTATGCTACCCCGTTTTCCATGGCTTTCATTTGTGAGTTATAGTCAGGCTGCGTGTCGTATATCACGGGGACGTCGACATTGATCTTTGGGATAATGAGTTTTGGATCCTGACTAACAACCGCATCAGTGTTTGGGTCGACGATAATGTTTTGCGGGTCGATGCTACCAGGGCTGACATATGCCTGAACGTTCGCAAATAAAATGCGGTTATATTGTAGGAACAAAAACATTACCATCACCAGTCCGGCGGCGGTAATAGGGATAAAATGACGACTTTTTCGCACTTTTTTCGCAGATGTTTGGACCGATTCGAGTAATTTTGAACGAAGTTCAAAAAGTGCTTCGTTCTTGTCGAGACTATTGTCGTGACTATGGATATTACCTTGGGGGGTGGCGGCTGACGGGATAGTATGCGATTGGGTTTCCCGGACACGATCTTCAAGTACGGTGCGAGCTTTGTGGACTTGTCCGATGTAATATCGTTCGTAATATTTCTGGTAATAATCTTGCCAAGCGCTGTGATATTGCTGCCATTGGTTTTGTTCGATTTCTGGGGACTGATTGCTCCCGAGCTTTTTTTCTTGGATGTCGACAGTGTCGCCAACAGGTTCCCTGTGCGTGACAACCGCTGTGTGTGTCGGGTCCTGGGTATAAATCGTCGCAATACGATCACGCATAATGCTACTGGCTGCTTCTTGACCGGTATTTTGGGTCCGTGCAGCAACACGGGATGCAAGATCTCGCGGTGGGACATATGGGGTGACAGGTCGGGTATCATCTGGGCGCATAGGTAGACTTCTTTTCCCTTCTAGTATACAATACTCTATGAGTTTTCACATGTATGCGGTGGTGGCTGCGTGAAACGTACATAAGCGTATACACGCGTGTCCAAGCCAAGATAGATGTCCGCGACGACAGTAAACTATCACAAATAGGTATATGCCGCGGTGGTGGAATTGGTAGACACGCCGGACTCAAAATCCTGTGAGCGCAAGCTCGTGCCGGTTCAATTCCGGCTCGCGGCACCAACTAAAATAACGACTAGCTGGTCGTTATTTTAGTTGGTAGATTTTTTATGATGCAAGCAATACGCCTGGTGCACGGTTGAGTCTTTCATGGAAGGTCACCATAAACTGCGCATGAATGGTGTCAAGTTCTCCCTTATCCTCGTCCGTAAAGTCAACACCGGATAGCTCACGGGCAATGAGTCGGGCGGTATTAAATTCGTTTCCATCATTACCCATTTCTTCACCGGTAATAATAAATCCGTTACGGGGTGTTGCACGGAGTGACGCGTAGCGACGAGATGATTTTACCTGAACATTAGCTGCATACGCATCTCGAAAGCGATGATCTCTGCCATCTTTTGGAATATGCCAATATACCGCGTCTGTTTTACGGGCAATGTCATCGGCCGTATCCGCTGGCGTCACCATTGCATCGGTATGTATCTTGCGGTTGACAAGACAGAAAAAGGTTTGCTCGTTAATAATGCCACGTAGGTTTGCCTTTGTTTCGCGAGCAAGAACAGGAAGGCTATTAATTGCGAGGGCATCTTCGATGAGGTGATGATTAAGTCCGTACGCACTGTTATTGAGTTCGTGACGCAGATCATAATGACGAGGATGACTGAAAACAAACGGCGCCATGACACGCTGCTCGACAAATGCGAGCTGAGTGCGTGCACGGAATAAATCAGTGAGGTTTGTTTCGGGCTGTTGGTCTGCGACACTAATCACCTGTTCGAGGTCGGATATGATCTGTTTGACGACGACTGACATGTCGGGAATAGCGTCAGGTCGTGTCTGGTCGATACGATAACGGATCGCTTCGAGAGTTGTCGTGATGCCGATGCCGGCGAGAACAAGCCCCAGACCTTCTCTGTAAGCACGCTCATAAAGCACTCTATCAGGGTGGTAACTTTTTGGAGTAGTATTTGTCTCCATGATCATAGATATACTATAACATTTTTAGGTTAGGTTAACAACTGTTAGGGGTGTGAAATAATACTTGTAGTGACGGCTTCGAGAGGACGACCAGGGTGCCACATTTGATAGACAGCAGCTTTGGCGGCCGTGTTCCCGCGCCAGATAGCCATCGGATTCTCCCATGTCGTTGACGTGACGATACCGTCATGCGCAACGACCAGATGATCTTTGTGTAGGACGGCGATCGTGACAGGATAACTGATTGTAAATTTATGGACACATTCAACGAGATTTGTCAGTTGCATGCTGAATGTCAAAATTTTAGGGTAGTACACAGCTTGAAAGAGTTTTTGTAGTTGGGCGAATGACACGACAAGTAATGTATGAGGACGTTCGACAAGTAACTGTGAGCTGTTCTTGACCAAATCGACTGCATCACGCGTAATCGTCAGTGGTCCAGTGTAATCACGAATAAAATCTTCGTAGACAATGGCTGTTTCGGCATTGCGACCGGCATCACCAATCAGCAAAACCCCACTCGCCCACTGCCCGATGGCATGCATTTCCGTGACCGCATCACGTGCCAGGCTGCCAGAGGGATTGGACGCACCAAAAATAGCATCCGTAATACTGGGTGGAATGGTTTTTCGAAGGATATCGGGTAGTAGTACACGGACTTCACCCACACCTGCCGCGCATGCCACCGAATATGCTTCACCAACACCGGCAAATCCCAGTTTGTTGCCACCAATAATACCCAGTCGACCCGCCATCGATCGCTGCTCAGGCTTTGCCCATTCTATGTCAGGAAAAAGTGGCGTTTCCTCTCTTTGTTGCCGCCAATACGGAAAATCATTCATCATATTGATTACAATGCTATTTCTATACTCACCGGACAGTGGTCAGACCCCATGACATCCGGGTGGATCGAGGCTTCGACGATGCTGCCGGCCAGGCTTTCGCTGGCGAACCAGTAATCAATACGCCATCCAACGTTACGTTCACGGGCACCGCCCCAGTGTGTCCACCAGGTGTACGCGTCGGTAACAATAGGATGTAGGGTTCGGAATGTGTCGATAAAGCCAATAGCGACCATGTTATCCATGCCTTCCCTTTCCTCGGCGGTAAAGCCGGCGTTTTTGAGGTTATCTTTTGGCCTGGCAAGGTCGATTTCGGTATGCGCCACGTTCAGGTCACCGCTAAATAGGACTGGTTTTGTTGTTTCCAGCTGTTTTACATAGGCGAGGAATGCCTTGTCCCAGTGGTCGTGGCGTAGGCTCAGTCGTGTCAGGTCGCGCTTGCTATTAGGGGTATAGACCGTCACGACCCAGAATTTATCAAATTCAGCGGCGATGACGCGGCCTTCCTTGTTGGCGTCACCGTAGGTGTCACCGGTTACGTCGTATGTTTTTGTAATGTCTTCGGGAAATCCATCGATGACTTGGAGTGGCTTTTCTTTGCTAAAAATAGCAGTTCCGGAGTACCCTTTTTTGACAGCACTAAAAAAGTGTTCATGATACTGAGGAAAATCGATTTCAAACTGATCCCTGCTCGCTTTTGTTTCCTGGAGGCACAACACATCAGGATCGTGGTCCGTGATGAATTTTTGGAGGGCGCCTTTCGTGAGGACGGCGCGGATACCATTAACGTTCCAAGAATAGAGTTTCATAGAGTAATTATAGCATTATGGTTTCAAATCATTTTTTTAGTTATGGAATCCCAATCCTTACTTTGTATCTGCAAAGTAACAAACAGCCTTCTTTTGTGCCAACAAAAGAAGCAAAAGTTCTTAAGTGACTTCATTCCCGTTCACCACCCCTCTCACCGTCCTTCATCAGGGTCACTCTACGGGTGATCCGCAGGATCATCCCGTGGCGTTCGGCCTCCGCAGCTTTGCTGCTTCGCAAGCCCTCATGAAGAAGATGAGAGGAGTGGCTCGCAACTAGTAGAGCTAAACCGTAGACTCTCTAGAAAATTAAGGATTAAAAAATACCGGCCATTACACCGGTATTTTAAAGATGCACTAATGCTTAGCGTCCAAGCATAGCTGCAAGCAGGCCACGTCGACTGGCGACGTAATAGCCAATACTTGCGACGATTGACGATGCACCAACGAGTGCACCGATACCATCACTCAGTCCGGTTTTTGGTAGTTCTGGCGGAGTTTCGACACAGAGTGGACTGTCTTTTGGTAGGTTTTCTTTGCCAGGAATTGTACAGTTTTCGACACCGATGCTGAGTTCGGCTTTACAGCTATCGCCGGTACGATCACTAAGGCTGGTTTTGATTGTCACTTGTGCTGCGTAGTCACCTGCTGTGAGGTCACCTTCGACCGTTGCATTCGTCGAGTCAACACTTGAAACAACTTTTCCAGCGCTGTCTTTGATGACAAATTGGTAGCCACTTATTGATGCACCACCAGAAACACTTCCGGTTGCAGTCAGCGCATAGTGGGTTCGATTTGAAATCGTTGCCATGAGTTTTTTACATTCAGCAAGTGGCTGGGGGGTAATCGTAAAGTCGGTTTTACAGCCGTCATTCGTGCGGTCGCCGAGGCTGGTTGTAATCGTTACTTGGGCACTGTAGGTGCCGTCTTGGAGTGTGCCGGTTAGTTCAGGACTGGTCTGAGTCATGGTTTTTACCACGGCGCCGTCGTTGTTCTTGACTACAAATGTATAGGACGTAACTGTTGCGCCACCTGAAAGTGTTGGGACGGCGGTAAGTTTGTAGTCGGTTCGATTTGTAATAGCAGCAATAAGGGTCTTGCATTCAGCAACAGGTTGCGGCGCGATTGTTACAGGTGTACTACAAGCAGGGCTTGTTTTGTCGTCCAGCGAAGTTTTAACTGTTACTTTTGCGGTAAAGGTACCGGCAGCTGCGTAGGTATGATCAACGATGTTGGGTGTCGAGCTAGCAGTTTTGCTGTCTCCAAAATCAAACACATAGCCAGTGATTTGGGCACCGTTTGATGCACTGGCAGTTGCGGTGAAACGAACTTTGTTGCGGTCTGAAATAACAGCAACCAAATTCACACAGGCAGCAATTGGTTTTGGTGGAACGGGCACTGGGATGGCTTTGACGGCATTACCGCATGATTTCAGGATTGCACCGACGAATTGGCCGTTGTCGTCAAAAAATACAAATGCTGAAATACTGTTTGCAGCAAAACTGACAGAGTTTGGTCGTTCGTAAAATTTTGTATTACCAACGGTAAACAGAGTACTGCCAGGTTTGTTAGTTCGGCCGACGCTACGTCCACCCGTTGCGACTATTTTGCCATCGACAATAATGTCACCGTTTTTCATAACAGTACCACTTTTGGCACTGTTAATAGCGGCAGGATTGATACCGTAGTGCGCGTATAGGCCAGGCAGGTCGCCAGTGGCATTCTGATTGAATTTTTGTGTGAATTCAGCTGCGGTGTATGCACCACAATTGATAACTGAGTTGGTGTCACAATCACGCGCTTCGGCATGTAATTGCACAGCGCCGAATGTCGCAATCGCGGCAATTGAAATTAATATCGCTAACAACTTCTTCATAACGCACACCTCCTCAAGTGAAACTAGTATACCTTATTTTTAACACAAAATATTTAATACGTCAACGTTTTTATACTAATATTGTGAAAAATAACAGTTTAGTATAAGCAAGATACATACCAAAAATCGTTAACTGTTTTTAATCGCCCTTGATGCGTCGCGTTCTTGGTCACGGCGCTTGAGGGTTTCTCGTTTGTCATAGTTCTTTTTACCTTTACCGAGTGCAATGACAACCTTGATATGACGTCCGGTTGTGAGTAGTTTTGTGGGTACGATTGTCATGCCCTGCGTCCGTTTGGCCGCAAGGTCATCGATCTGTTTACGGTGGGCCAGTAACTTGCGCGGGCTCGTATCGATACTCCGACTGGTTGGGTCACCTTTTTTTTGTAGTTTGATACTAAAACTACTGTTATTGAGCCATAATTCGTTGTCTTTGATTGTTACAAAAGATCCTTTTAACTGAATGTGACCGTCGCGTGCAGCACGAACTTCTGGTCCTGTCAGTGAAAGCCCGACAACGAGATCTTCGCCAAGTTCATAGTCAAACCGAGCTCGACGATTAACGACGGCTCCGGGTTTGGCGGTGATCTTCTTTTTTTGTGCCATGATTACCCCTATTGTAACAGATGTGGAAAATGTTTATTGATATAATTAGTAATTTATTAGCGTCAACCAATTTGCAGAACGGTGAATATTGACAAAGTTTAAGTTTAGTATTATAATAAATTAAGACTGGGTATACGTTACCGAGTTCGTTCTTCCTACTTCTCGTGAAAGGTTCACTATGCAACATGCGCTGCTCTTGTTTCAAGAAGGCTTGGCTATCTATGCCATTGCAATCTTTGGATTGTTGGTGTGGAGTGTGCAGGCCGGGCGTACGTACGCGGCACCTGTGATGGTGCTCCTAGCGTCACCTGTACTGATAGCCGGTCTGGCTATCTTTGTCGAAAAACGACCGATCGCTGGACTTGTTGATTTCCGACATGGAAGTTGGTCGTTTCTCGTCGGTGACATGTTTGTCCTGACGACGGCGGTCGTGATTTGTGCACTTGCGTGGCGTGACATCCCTCGCGGTTTCTATGTGTCATGGCAATGGATATTGTTGTCGGCAGCCCTAGGCACGGCTGCAGGTATCGCGTTCCACTGGTGGGACGGCAAGAACTACGTGAGCGACGGGTTCGGCCTGTCGCTCAACTCACCGACCAAGCTGGCCCATGATTTTGTGGCCTACCCCGTTCTTTTTGGCGGATTGGTTTGTGTCGGTGTGCCACTCCTGTCTAACTGGAGTTGGCATACATGGGCCGTTCTTGGATGTGTTGTGATTTGGGTGGTGCTTGTCCTTGCAGACATACTGCGTGGACTTAGCCCTTTAAACCTCCATCCCCCATGGGATTGGGATGTTCACGCCTTTCGAAGAGCGTGAGCTGCTTGAAGTAGGAACGCCACTCTTAGTACGTCTTCGGACGGAACGGGGTGGTTTTCCATTTCTGATATACTTTAACGTATGTATAAACGTATTCTTTTGAAATTATCAGGCGAACAACTACAGGGCGAATTTGACGGTGGGTTTGACGCCAAACGTGCGGCGTGGATAGCGCGCGAAGTGAAAAAGGTCGTGGACGCTGAGATTGTTATTATGATCGGTGGGGGTAATTATGCTCGTGGTGCGCAACTGACCGGTGGTGGTGTGCAGCGTGTTAGTGCCGATAATATTGGCATGATGGCAACGATGATGAACGCAGTTGCACTGACTGATGTATTTAACAACGAAGGTGTTGCCGCGAGGGCGGTCAGTAATATCAAAGCAGACCAAATCATTGACCAGTTTACACACCGCCGCGCCTTGTCACATCTAAAAAAAGGCCGGGTTGTTATCGTGGCAGGCGGTATTGGCCGCCCATACCTCACCACCGACACAGCAGCGGTCAGCTTGGCACTGGAGCTCGAATGCGACGTTATCCTAAAGGCAACTAAAGTTGACGGTGTCTACGACAGTGACCCTCATCAGAATCCGGATGCCGTAAAATATGAAACACTCACGCTCCGGCAAGCGATTGAACAGCCGGGTATTAAAGTCATGGACCAAGCGGCTATTGCCCTAGCCGCGGATCACAATCAATCGATTATCGTATTCGAACTTTTGACGGATGGTAATATTGCCCGCGCGACACGGGGCGAGGCTGTCGGTACAAAGATAAGTGCCTAGACATGAGGTTTTGATAAGATCTACAGGAGAAAACATGGACTATCAGAAATGGGGTGAGACTGCGCTTCAGAAAATTACCTTGCGACACGGCACTTCGACAACTGCAGTCTGGTGCGACGCGCCGTCTAGTAAACCTGTGGCTATTTTCATTCATGGATTGAGCGGAGATCATTTCGGGCTTGTTCCCCTGGCCTATGAGCTATCTGGACACTATCAAATTGCAATCGTCGAGTTACCCGGTCATGGTGACAGCGATCAGATTCCTTTGCCTGATGTTGCAAGTCTACAGCGTTGGTTTATGGCCACACTCGACAGTATTATTCAGCAGATTGGTGAACCCGCATTGATATGCACACATTCATTTGCGTCTCTAGCTGTCCTCAACGAGAAAATTCTCGCTAAGTATTCAACAATCTTGCTGAATCCCGTTCCGATACCGAGCCAGTCATACATTCGGTATGCGAAGTGCGTCATGTGGTCATCGTGGGTATGGGCGTATTGGTATAGTTGGCGGATTTCTGTGTATATTCGGGGACGTATCGTTACGCGGATTCATACCGATGCTGCCCAAGAACGCGTGAACTGGGTTGGACGACATGCACGTACAACGTACCGTCAGGCGATTTACCAGGCAAGGTTGATCGACATGGCACTTGATGTATCTGCCTATCAGTATGCGTCGGACGGCCAAGTGACGTTAGTGGTCTGTGGAAAGAACGATATGATTCCTGCCGAGTACACGCAGCAAAGTATGCGAACTATATTTGGATCAACAACAATGATCTTCGTTGAGGGTGGTCATATCTTGCCCATAGAGTCACCGTCAGTGGTGGCACAAATAATCAAATCATCCATGGTACACTGAAAAGAATGAAAAAAATTCGCGTCAATATGGTATCGGAAAGTGACATTTCAGTACAAGGCCATGGTGTTCATACTGCCTATGTCGAGATAGCGACTGCACTTGAAAAACGTAATGATGTGATCCTCATAAGGGGTGATTTTGGCCATCAAACGGATTGTGACGTTATTCATTTTCACACGATAGGCTCAAATACGTGGCGCAAGATATTTCAAAAAGGTCCTAAAAAAGTTATTTCAGCCCATGTCGTCCCCGCTTCGTTTATTGGTTCGATTATTTTGGCAAAATATTGGGCATTTGCAGCAAAATGGTATATGAAGTGGTTCTATAACCGCGCTGACAAAGTTCTGGCTGTGTCAGGGACGGTGGCCAAGATTTTACACAAAGAGTTGCACGTTCCAAAAAACAAAATCGAAGTATTCTATAATACGATCGATATGCAGCGCTACATCACGACTCCTGCACAGAAAACCGCTGCTCGGAAACGACTTACATTGAAAGAACATAGTTTTATTGTGCTTGGTAACGGTCAGGTTCAGCCACGAAAACGGTTGGATATTTTCGTCAAAATGGCATACGCGTTACCCGACGTTACGTTTATCTGGGTTGGAGGCATACCGTTCAAACAACTTGGCGCTGATTATGCCATGATGCATCGACTAATGACAGACGTCCCAGATAACCTTACGGTCACTGGCGTCATTCCGCATGAACAGGTCAAAGATTACTTTGCAGTAGCTGATGTGTTCTGTCTTCCGGCCGAACAGGAAAATCATCCGATGTGCGTACTCGAAGCCGCCAGCCGGGGCATCCCAATTATTTTGCGTGATATTCCTGAGTATGACGATACGTTTAATCATGATGCATGGCGCTGTAATGACGACGAGTTTGTTCGGGCAGTTGCGACGCTTCGTGACGATAAAAAAGTCTATAATGAATGGGAACGGAAAACGAAATTGATCTCGGACCGCTTTGATTCAGGGGTTGCTGCCGAGCGACTCGTCAAACTATATAGGCAGCTGGTATAATAAAACATATGCGTATAGGGCTTTTTACCGATACCTACCGACCATCAGTTAATGGTATTGTTTTCGTTATCGAATCACTCAAAACTCACCTTGAAGCAGAAGGCCATGAAGTATTTATTTTTTGTCCCGCAAGCTCCGTTCGTCTGAGTGAACATGCAGACTTGTTCGAGGACAACGACCATGTCATTCGTTTCCCAAGCTTAAAAGGTGCTTTTTTTGACGATTATGACACGAGTTTGTTTTTTCCACCGCGTGTACTGGCACGCGCGAAAGCTCTCAATCTTGATGTCATCCATTTCTTTACTCCTAGCCAGGTTGGGCTGATGGGAGCGTACATTGCTTTTAAAACGAACGTTCCACTGGTTGCCCAGCATTGTACCGACCTGCGGCAATACGTCGAACATTACCGCAGTGGGTTGTTGCTACCGGGGCTTTTGGCACTTGTCGCGATTTTACCATTTGCAGTCAAAGTTGACGGCAAGGATATTCGCGAACTGATGAAAATGTACCGTCCTCGACGTGAACGCGTCCAGTGGAATATCGATATTGTCGAAAGCGTCGTGACATTGGTTTATAGTAAATGTGACGCGGTTATCGCGCTTAGTCGAAAAAGTCAGCATCAACTCGAAAGTTGGCAAATTGACGAAAACTATCGATACGATGTGACGCTTATGCCAAATGGTGTCGACCGAATCAATCCCGCGACGACGAGCGAGCTAAAGGAATTTCGTCATACTTGGGGTATTGCAAGTGATGACGAGCTATTTGGGTTTGTTGGCCGGCTTGGTTCAGAAAAAAACCTTGAAAAGTTAATCGAAGCAACTGAGATCGTCGTCCAAAAACGTCCAAAAGCACGGCTGATTTTTGTCGGTGATTATGAATACCGAGATACACTCGAACAGATTGCCGCTGATTCGTCCTGTGCTGACAGGATTACGTTTACGGGTGCGCTGCCACGCGAAACACTTGGTGCTGTGTATGGCTCGATGGAACTATTTGTGTTTCCTTCTATGACCGACACCCAGGGCTGGGTTGTGCATGAAGCTGCCCTCGCTGGATTGCCACTTATTCTTCTGGATCACGGTTTGTCGGAGGTAATGGAGGAAGGCAAAAATGGTGTCTATGCTGACAATACGGCAGAGAGCATTGCGGGGCATATTATTAACCTTCTCTCTCACCCCAAAAATCGTCAGCAGTATGGCAAAAAAAGTCAACAACTCGCAGGTCGTTTCACTGAAAAAGCTCAGGTACATAAACTGATCGAACTTTACGAGGATGTCATCAAAAGTCATTCGTAATGGGTGAATCACCTCATTTTTCAGATTTTCATTTTAATGTACCCGTGACTGATGGTGATGCCGATCGATTGGTCGGGCGGCGTCGTAAAAATACGTTTCAGACAGGTTCACGCGATGGCCGGCGTGCACAGCAAATAGCAGTTTATACGACTATGCCTGACTCCCCACCTCCCTTCCCTGGGCCGATTATTCGTTTACCGAGTTGGGGTGAAGACAATGGGTTGCCGACGTCGGCATTGTTTGACGCGTACCTGGCTCATGCGACGGGCAGGCCCGTTATTGCTCCAAACGCGCCGGGTGTCCAGTGGCACGAATGGTCCGATGATGAACACCCTGATCAACACTTATTGACACCTGATCAAATCGAAGATTTAAAACGAGGATCATTTCGCCGTGTAGGTGCGGCGATTATTGAAGCCGCCTATGTCGCTGCCCAGCACGATAGTTTGAATCGAGGTTGTCTTATTTATGGGCCATCGATGGGCGCGGCACTTGCCGGTGGGGCGCTCTGGTCGATTGCTCAGGATCGATCTTTATCTTTCGCAGGTGTATTGTTATCCGAAGGCGTTAATTATGTCGATCGATCACCCACCGTACTCAGTGCGGACTTTGCGCTACAACAGAGAACGGTTAATGGCTATCTTCGTGAAAATCCGCCTCATATGCAGGAATCATCCGAAGGGCGCTTGACAAAAGTTCGTCGGTTGATGGGTTCAAAACCAGCCAACGAGGCATACGTGCGTGCTCTGTCACACGGTTCATTTTTGGACGATGTTGGCAATGAGACCGCAAATCTTTCAGGCATACCGATTATGCTGGATCGTGGTGGCGGGAGTAAGCTGAGTCCTGCAGACGCAAATGAACATGTCGTGACAAAACTGGCCCGATCAGGTCTATGGGTGACGCTTCATACGTACGATGCACCTCATGATCATGGCTATATTCACACGGTTCGATCGGTTGTCAATGCGGTGTCGCAGTACAAATAAATTCTCGAATAGTTCGAAAAATAAAACAATTTCGAGAAATCACACACCAGAACTCATGATCACCGTACCCTATCAACTTGACCCCTATTCTGTTAGAATATGTCAGATGATTGCCGATATCACTATCTCTGAAAAAAGTTTTGGTCCCAAGCTCCTGATGAGCGGGATTCGATTTAGTATCGACGATAGTGAAAAAATCGGTGTAATTGGTCGTAACGGCGTTGGTAAATCGACGCTTTTTGGCATTGTGACCGGCGGTGACAAGGATTTTACCGGCGATATTATTTTCAAACGCGGGACGGTCGTGGTGTCGACTGCACAGGAACACCACGATATGGGCGATACGACTGTTTTGCAGTACGTCCTGGCCGGACTGCCTGAATATCCGGAACTATCCCATGTTATGGAAACCTATCCAATGACTATGGGCGATGATATGAAATTAATCGATGAATATACGACTGCGTTGCAGCGATTTGATGACAAGGGCTTTTATCAAATCGAAGAGCAAATCGAACGTGAACTGGACAATTTCCAGTTACCTGACGTGGCGCATCGTCAATTTTCTACTCTATCGGGTGGACAAAAACGCCTTGTTGAAGTCATCAAAATTATGCACTCACAGGCACAATTAGCCCTAGTCGATGAACCGACCAACCACATGGACTATGTGGCCAAAGATCAGTTTATTGACTGGATGAAATCTGCCAGCGAAGCTATGCTGGTCATTACGCACGACCGTGATGTGCTTCGTGAAGTCGATCGTATTGTCGAGCTAAAGGACGGCGATAGTGTGAGCTATAAGGGTAACTACGACGCATACCTGAAACAAAATGCGGTTTCCACCGGTAGTCAGATGAACGATTTTGAAATGATCGAAAAGCGCATTGTTAATTTAAAAGCCAAAGCGATTGACTATCAGCGGCTCAAAGAAAAATCTCGTAATCCCGGGACAATTCAAAAATTCAAACGTTTGGAAGAAAATAGTCGCAAAGAGTTGGCGGAGCTTCAAGCCAAAGAACGACCGAGCTTTTGGATCGACAAAGAATCAGCCGCCAACCTCAACTATAAAGTCGCTGCCCAATACGAAAAATTCAAATCAAAAAATATTCGTATGAATATGAAAGCCGATGAATCGCGGAGTAAGCATGTGCTGGTCAGCGCTAAAAACCTTAGTCTTGGGTACGGTGATTCCCCGCTATTTGATGGTATTAATATCGATCTGCGCGAAGGCGAAGCTTTGGAGATTCGTGGACGTAACGGGGCTGGTAAAACGACTCTTATCAAGGCACTTTTGGGCGACCATACACCAAAAGTATTTTCAGGCGACATTACGCTCGATTCACATACCCGTATCGGCGTCTACGAACAAGAAGTCAAACCAACATATTTTGATATGCCACTGGCCATCGCGATCGAGAAAATGTATCTTTCGCGCGAGCTGACGATATCGACAACAAAAATTCGTAATCTCCTGAGCGATTATTTATTTACCGAGGGCGACGGTCATATTCCTGTTTCAAAACTGTCTGGTGGACAGAAGGCTCGATTCCAACTTATCACGATGCTCGCGAATGACCCGCAGCTACTTATCCTAGACGAGCCAACAAACCACCTTGATTTGCCGTCAATCGAAGAACTAGAAACCGCACTGGCAAAATATAGCGGTGCGATTTTGTATGTCAGTCATGATGGCTACTTCCGTAAGCAGCTTGGCGGTGACGTTGTTCAGGTCGGTAGTAAATAAAATATCCCCGGTAACCCCGGGGATATTTTGCCTACGAGACAGTTACGCTGCTGATACGGGTGAAATATTATGCGCTTTGATCGCGGCGTCAATTTTTGGACGATCAAATCCCAGGACTATGTCGCCTGCGATGTCAGTCACAGGAACTCCTTGAAAGTTACCGCCGATTTTTGTCATTAACTCGTCGTACGCTTCTTTGTCTTCCTCGATATCCTTTTTGATATAAGGAATACCTAGTTTGTCGAGCCATTGGGCTTCAGTGTGGCAAAAGGCGCACCAGGTGGTGCTATAAATAGTAATTTGTGCAGCGTCGCTCATGAGTGCTCCTTTTTGTTGGCTTGTATATTACTATACATTATACACTAACTGCGACTGGCATGGTAGTGCACGATGGGAGGCTTTCGCTTCACCTTATTGCCGTCGTGCGCGGCCTAGTGTTTTGCCTTATATCCGATCAGTCCACCTATCACGGTGCCTATTGCAAACGCAATAAACAAGAGATAAATTGAATTGTTGATATAGGCGTGGACGGCAAATCCAAGTACGAAGCTGACGAGTGCAATGTCCGACTTCTTGATCTTTTTCATTTCTTGCTCCACTGCTCGTTGGGAGGTGCAGACAACTGATGACGGGTCAATCAGTTGTTAGTGTTTTATATCAATAATGTCATTATGTCAAATGAGACCCAAGGAGATTGTTTATCGAGGGTGTTTGGTTGGGGCAACGGATGTCAGGTGCCAGCCAGTACATTGGTCACATTTATAGGTTGACAGTGAAAGTGACATATTCCTGAGCATGCCGTCATCGGCAGCTGTTTGAGCCAGCTGCTCGGTTGTAAATCGACGCTTTTGCTGGCAGTTTGCAAGCATCACGAACGGTTCGTGTTTCTGAGGTTTATTCTTACGGGGCATCGTTTACAAATCTTTCGTCCACTGTTACAGTATATAAGTACATGAGCACATCGCCAAACCCTAATGGTGCAGCGCCCACGCCGCCGGATAAAACGACGGTCATTTTATTGCTAAGTACTATTGGTGATACGACATGGCGTATGTTTGTCCCGACGATTGGGTTCACTATTCTTGGGGTTCTGGCTGACCGACAGTTCAACATGAAGCCTTGGATGACCGGCCTAGGAATTGTTGTCGGAGTAGCCATAGCGGCACTTCTGATCCGCCGTCAGTTACAGAAAGTTAATCGTCCATAATTATGAATATGATCAATACATTTGCGAGTTCCGACCTTCATATCAGCCTCTCGGCTGAGCCGATTTTTCATATCGGTGGGTTTGTGGTTACAAATGCTATGCTACTAGGACTCATCGGCCTAGCGGTGACACTGGCGATATTCTTCTACGTTGCTGGTAAGGTTAAAAAAGGCGAAACAAATCGTTTTGTTGGACTGGTGTCATGGGCATTTGAACTATTACTTAAATCGGTTGATGATGTAATCCCTGATAAAAAACTAGCACGTAAAGTTGCACCGACCGCAATTACTATCTTTTTCTTCGTCCTTATTAATTACTGGTTGAGTGTGCTGCCTGGGGTGGGTCCGATTACCTGGAATGGCGTCCCGCTATTTCGCGGTCTGACGGCTGATTTGAACTTTACCTTTGCGATCGCGATTATTACGATGGTTGGCGTCCAGTTTTACGCAATCAAATACCATGGCGTGTTCGGTAACGGCGCTCGTTATTTCAAAAACCCGATCAAAGATCCAATCGGTGCATTCGAAGGCGTACTTGAGTTTATCGGTGAGTTTTCGCGCGGTGTGTCACTCAGCCTCCGATTGTTCGGTAATGCGTTTGCTGGTGAAGTTCTCCTGCTGATCGTAGCAATTCTGACCAGCTACGCCTCAGTCGTTGCTCTACCTGTATTTATGGCATTTGAACTATTCATTGGGTTTATCCAAGCCTACGTGTTCTTTATCCTAACGCTCATTTTTACCTCCCTCGCCCAGGAATCCCACGGCGAGGCTCATGCACCCGACCATTCCCCGACTGTTTCCGCCAAAAAGGCATCACAGCTGGAATGATATAATTGAAACAATACCTAAGGAGATATATACAATATGGAACATTTAGCATTTGGTTTGACATACGCCCTACCTGCACTTGGTGCAGCGATTGGTGTTGGTTTTATCGGCGCCGGCGCATTGAACGCACTTGGTCGTAACCCAGAAAAACTTGGTGATATTCGTACGCTGATGATTACTGCGATTGTCTTTGCTGACTCACTCGCGATCATCGGTATTATCGTCGCAATTATCGCAAAGTTCCTCTAAACAAAAGGCCTATATACGCATGAATCTATTCAATCAATTAGCATCGACCGAAACCGCCAGTGGCGGTATCTTCGAGGCGCTTGGGATCAATTGGCAGACACTGATTTTTCAGATTCTTGCCTTTTTGATCCTTGTTTTTTTGCTCGGTAAGTTTGTGTACCCGGTTTTGACGAAGTCTATCGACAAGCGTCAAGCCGAGATCGAATCTGCAAGTGAAGCCGCCACCGAAGCCGAGAAAAACGCTGTTGCTGCTGAAAAGAATATCGAAAAATTACTCAGTGAAGCTCGCAAAGAAGCTGCCGATATTGTCACAACTGCAAAGGATGAATCAGCCGCACTATCAGAAGCGTCTGATAAAAAAGCCAAAGCCAGAGCTGAGCATATCGTACAGGATGCCCGCGAACAACTTGAAAAAGACGTGATTGCTGCCCGAAAATTACTCCATAACGATGTGATCGACCTTGTGACTCTTGCAACCGAAAAAGTCATTGGAAAAACAATAACACCAGCACTTGATAAAAAAGTGATTGCTCGTAGTGTCGAGGAAGTAAGCTAGTCATGGCGACGCGTCTGTCTCGCCGTAAAATTGCCGAATATTACGGTAGGCAGTTACTAAAAGGTACTTCGCAAGCTGAGCTGACGTGTGAGCTTGCTGCATTCCTGGTTGATACTCGTCGGACACGTGAACTGACGCTTATCGTTCGTGACATCGAGGATGTACTAGCCCATCACGGCATCGTCGTTGCTGATGTCACGAGTGTTGCACCGATTGACGATACGACCGAACAGTCGATCAAAGCACTTGCATCGAGTGTGTATAGAACAACTGAATTGCATATACGACAACATATAGACGCATCTGTTCTCGGTGGTGTTCATATCAGTCTGCCGAACGAAGAATTTGATGGAACCTTGCATCGTAAACTAACCCGCCTGAGCGCGAATAAACTGTAAAGAAAAGGAATATTATGGCTGAACTATCAGTAACAGAACTAAGTAAGAATCTACGAGATGCGATTACAAATCTCGAAGTGAGCGGTGGCCTCGGTCAAGTCGGTATTGTTGTTCGTGTTGGTGATGGTGTTGCCTGGATTCATGGACTTCGTGATGCAGGCTATTCAGAAATGCTTGAAATCGAGAGTTCTGAGGGTACGGTTGATGCATTCGCATTGAACCTTATGGAAGATGAAATCGGTGCCGTACTCCTCGGTAGCGACGAACTTGTTTCAGCAGGTGCGAAAGTTCGCCTCAAAGGTACACTTCTTGAGGTTCCAGTTGGCCCTGAACTGCTTGGCCGTGTTGTTGACCCACTCGGTCGCCCACTTGACGGCGGCGCTCCGATCAAAACCAAGCAAACAGGACTCGTCGAACGCGAAGCGATTGGTGTGATGGGCCGTAAATCTGTCCATGAGCCACTGATGACAGGTATTGTTGCAATCGACTCAATGTTCCCTATCGGCCGTGGTCAGCGTGAACTTATTATTGGTGACCGCCAGACAGGTAAAACAGCACTTGTGATCGACACAATGATTAACCAAGGTAAACAAAAAACTGGCGTGATCAATGTCTATGTTGCGATTGGTCAAAAACTTTCAAAGGTTGCTCGCCTAGTCGACCGCCTCAAAGAAGAAGGCGTGATGGATCAAACTATTATCGTTGCAACTGGTCCATCTGATCCAGCGTCACTCCTGTACCTGGCGCCATATGCGGCAACAGCCATGGGTGAATACTTCCGCGACAACAAACAGCATGCCCTCATGATTTACGATGACCTGACAAAACACGCTGTCGCCTACCGCCAGATGTCACTCCTTCTTCGTCGTCCACCAGGACGCGAAGCGTATCCTGGCGATGTGTTCTATCTGCACTCACGTCTACTAGAACGATCAGCTAAACTATCTGATGCACTTGGTGCTGGTTCACTGACTGCACTTCCGATCATCGAAACGCAGGCTGGTGACATTTCTGCCTACATTCCAACCAATGTGATTTCGATCACTGATGGTCAAATCTTCCTTGAGACAGATCTCTTCTATCAAGGTATCCGTCCAGCGATTTCTGCTGGTCTATCCGTATCCCGTGTGGGTGGTGCTGCACAGACGAAGGCAGTTAAAGGCGTCAGTGGTGGCCTCAAACTTGGACTATCTCAGTTTCGCGAACTTGCAAGCTTTGCTCAGTTCGGAAGTGACCTCGACGAAGCGACAAAAAAGCAGATTGATCGTGGCCAGCGTCTGACCGAACTGTTGAAACAGCATCAGTATCAACCTGCCAGTATTTGGGAACAAGTCGTGAGTATCTATGCGGTGTCACACGGTCATTTTGATGGTGTTGCGGTTGCGAAAATCAAAGATGCTCAGGCGTCGCTACTGACTCGATTATGGACTGATCACAAAGACGTCATGCGAGCGATTAACACTGGTGACAAATCAACCGATGAACAGCTTGCTGTCATCGATACCGTCGCGAAAAAAGTAGCTAAGGGATTCGAGGGAAAGTAGTTTCATGGCATCAACGCAAGGTCTAAAACTTCGAATTCGCTCGGTTAAGAGTACCAAGCAGATTACGAAAGCAATGCAGCTGGTTGCCGCCAGCAAGATGCGTCGTGCCCAGGAAGCCACCAAAGCGTCGACGCCATACACCCAGGCTGCCAGTGAGATTTTGGCGTCACTGTCCGCACACACAGCTAGTGACAATCACCCACTCTATGCGGTCCGTCCGGTAAAATCACGCCTGGTGATTGTGATTGCATCCGACAAGGGTTTAGCCGGTGCCTACAACTCGAACGTCCTTCGCCTATACACTCGTGGTTTGCAGGATGATGCCAAAAAAGGCATCAAAACCGAAACAATCACAATCGGTCGCAAAGCTTCACAGTTCGCCACTCGTATCAAAGGTGCCGAGATCATCGGTGTGTATGAAGGTCTCCCTGATCAACCTGATGGTGGATCTCTTCTGCCGATGTTTGACATGGTTCGGGATAAATTTACTACCGGTGAGGTTGATGCGGTTGATCTTATTTTTACCGAATTTGTTAGCAGCCTTAATCAGCAGGTCAAAGAAGTACGTATTCTTCCTGCCGGTTTTACCCCAGTACCGGTCACTAGTGCGATCCGCGATGCTACTTACGAACCAAGTGCGAGTCGTGTTTTGGACGAAGTGACATCGCGACTCATTAATGCGCAGATTTTCCAGGCCCTACTCGACGCTCGGGCGAGTGAACATAGTATGCGTATGCTCGCAATGAAAAACGCGACCGATAACGCATCCGACCTTGCTGACGACTTAACACTTGCGATGAACAAAGCACGTCAGGGTGCGATCACGCAGGAACTCGCTGAAATTTCTGGTGGTGCGGAGGCAATGAAATGACAGTAAGTGAACGAGTTTTCAGTGGAGGTCTCGAAGTTGAAGATGAAGAAGGATATCCGAGAAGCCTAGCGATAAGTCCACGTACAATAGAAAGAATGCAGAAAATCATAGACCGACACGCAGGACAACAAGAGCTACCAATAGTCGACACACAACAACCTACAGGAGAACAATTATGAGTAAAGCAGAAAATACAGGCAAAATAATCCAAGTCGTTGGTGTGGTGATCGATGTTGAATTCAAAGATTCAAAACTTCCCGCCATTTACGATGCGCTGAAGGTCGCAGACGTCGTTCTGGAGGTTGCCCAGCATCTTGATGAACACACAGTTCGTACTATATCGATGAGTAGCACAGACGGCCTTAAACGTGGTCAGGACGTGACCGCGACAGGTGCACCGATTAGTGTTCCGGTTGGAGCAGATACTCAGGGTCGAATGTTCAATGTGATTGGCGAAGCAATTGATGGCAAGCCGACACCAAAAGGCAAACGCGCCTCTATTCATCGTCAACCACCTGCCCTATCTGAGCAGGCGAACAAAACCGAAATTCTTGAAACCGGTATTAAGGTTATCGACCTGATCGCGCCGTTAACAAAAGGTGGTAAAGCCGGACTATTCGCCGGTGCGGGTGTCGGTAAAACTGTCCTTATCCAGGAACTGATTAACAATATCGCGAAATATCACTCAGGTAACTCAGTGTTTGCTGGTGTTGGTGAGCGTACTCGTGAAGGTAACGACCTTTACTACGAAATGGAAGAAGCCGGTGTACTTGGGAAAACATCATTGGTCTTTGGCCAGATGAACGAACCACCAGGAGCACGTCTTCGTGTGGCGCTTGCGGGGCTTGCGATGGCAGAAGCGTTCCGCGACGAAGGCAAAGATGTTCTGCTGTTCGTTGACAACATCTTTCGCTTTACACAGGCTGGTGCTGAGGTTTCAGCTTTGCTTGGTCGTTTGCCGTCTGCGGTTGGGTACCAACCAAACTTGCAACAGGAAATGGGTGCGCTCCAAGAGCGTATTACCAGTACGAAAAAAGGTTCGATTACCTCAGTTCAGGCCGTTTACGTTCCTGCCGATGATTTTACCGACCCAGCGCCTGCGACAACGTTTGCCCACCTCGATGCGACCATCGTGATGAACCGTGCACTGACTGAAATTGGTATCTACCCTGCCGTTGACGTGCTTGATAGTAGCTCGAACAGTCTCGACCCTGAGGTTGTTGGCGAAGAACATTACAGTGTTGCTCGTGAAGTCCAGCGTGTACTGCAGCAGTACAAAGAACTGCAGGATATCATCGCTATTCTTGGTATGGAAGAATTGTCTGACGATCAGAAAATGATTGTCAGTCGTGCCCGTCGTCTGCAGCGTTTCTTCGCACAGCCGTTCCATGTTGCGGAGCAGTTTACTGGTAACGTCGGCGTCTATATTAAGCTCGAAGATACTGTTCGTGATGCCAAGGATATCCTCGCGGGTAAATACGACGCCAAACCTGAAAGCTGGTTCTATATGGCCGGTGGCCCTCTTTCTGAAAAGAAAGACTAGTTTTTATTTAAGTTTTGCTTAATCGTTCTTTTGCCTTGTCAAAAGTCTCAATCATTTCTTTTCCAAAGAAACTGCTGGGGTTGCGGGTTGGAAGATGGAATATAGAAGTTGGAAGATGGCGAGTGGGAGGTGGTAAATGGGAGATGGGAGATGGGAGATGGTAGATGGTAGGTAGTAGGTAGTAGGTGGTAGTTTGTGCTATGGGCCTGGTCATCTGCAGCGACCCGAGGACTGACGGTTAAAAAGACTGGAATAGTTCGCGAGGACGTGTCCATGACAAATAATGAAAGAAATGGTAATGGATCGATCCCTGAAAGGGTCGTTCCGCAGCGACCAGTCTTTTTAACTGGGAGTCCCCGGCGTCGTGAAGCCGACCAGCAGTTTTAGGTTCCTTTTGCTGCCAAAAGGAACCCCATTTGTTACTTTTTGGGTAAAAAGTAAGGATTAAGCTTTTGACAAATTAGAAGGAAAGTCCAGTACTGTTCACTCGCCTATTGGTAAATAATAAAAATTGTGATATAATAATATATTAGAGACAGATTGTCTTGAATTATTGATAGATAGGATGGTGTCAGACTTGACTGGTCGTCACGATACTGAGGAGGATCTCGGTCCTCTGCCGTACGGCAAAGAAGGTTTCCCCTGGGATGCATTTTGGGGAGGACTTGCCCTGCTGACCGTGAGTGGACTGCTGATCTCGTCGTTCGTCTGGTACGACTTGACGCACGGCAAACCCACTATCTGGCCACTCTTGGTGGTCGGTCTGGTTGTTGTCGCGATTATGTGTGCCGTACTGTTCTTTATGAACATCGGCCGTCAGCAGTACGCGAACAAGCACTTCGCCTGGTGGATGCTGGTGGGATGTATCGTCAGTATCTTACTGGCGGCGCTCATCATCATCTTGCTCATGATTCTCTGATGAATGCGCCGAGACGGCGACACCTGGAGACGTTCGTTTCCAGGTGTCGCCTCTCCGCGGCCGCCATTCTATCTATCAACTCACCATGTTTTCAGGTCCTGGCAAATGCCGGGATTTTTTGCTACTATAATAGATATGAATCTTGAACTTATTACTCTGACTGGGACGCAGCTTGACCAGCCTGCGTACGAAGTCATCCTGCCGACTGTCGAAGGCGAAATAGCCGTTTTCCCTGGTCATGAACCACTAGTTGCGGTTGCCGTACCAGGTGCTATTTCAGTCCGTTACAACAAAACTGATGCTGATAGTAAATTAGACTATTTTGCGATTAGTGGCGGCGTGATCGAAATTACTGGCCATTCGGTTCGCGTTTTGGTCGACGAAGCCGATCATGGTGACGACATTATCGAAGCCGAAAGTAAAGCCGCCCTTGATCGTGCGATTGCTATGCGTGATAGCACTACCGATCAGGTTGAACTTGAAAAAGCCCATCAATTAGTTGACCGACACGCCGTCAGACTCAAGGTAGCCGGACTTCGCCGCCGTCACCGTTCATAACAAATAGAAAACAGGAACTTTTAGTATGGAAGACAACTCTCCGAACACGCACATTATCGATCTAGGTAAACTTAGTGGTAAACAGTGGCCAGGTCATGTGTCTGCCAGTGGCAGCAGTTTATCAATCCCCGCAATCGTATCTTCACTCGATGATTATTATGTTGCCGAATCTGCCAGTGCGAAAACACGCTGTATTGATGGGCGACACGACCCACTGCTTGATGAGGCCCACCTGGGCGCACAGATGCCTGGTGGGGCTCCTGGTGCTGCCCTGGCCTATCGTCTAGGTGTCGATCGTGACGATTTGACGCGTGGCACGTTCTATAATGATGCCGAATCGATGATCGATTCATTTTTACGGCTTGGTTTGTCACCTGGTGGTCACCGTGACACCCAAAGTACCGGTGATCTTGTTGGCTGTGGGGCGATTGACGGTATGGACGCCATATTACTTAATCTGACGAACCCTGATCTAATCGAAGATCACAAACGATTAGTTCGTGCACTGCTTGGTGATGAATTTAACCGGGATCATTATTTGCGCGTGCTTGGTGCTGGCCTAGTCCTCCGGAGTCGTTCTGATGATTATTTCCGCGAACGTGGAACTATTTTGGACCTCCTCGAGCAAAAAGCACCAGGAAGTGTGTCAACACTTGACGGTACGCACAGCGAAGGCCTCATGATCGTGAACTTTGTCCCTGGCACGACGCTTTCATCTAATCGTTTTACTGAAAAAAATGGCGTCCAGGCATTCGGATACGACTTGTGGCGCTCCAAAGAACTAGCACACAGTCTGTTTCCACTCCCAACCCAGCAGATTGATTACGAACGGTTTGTGATGGCCCGCGTCATGATTACGATCGCGACACTCATGACACTGACTGACGGCACTCAGCATTTACTGGTGCGTATTCCTCGTGAACACGAAGACGAATCGACATCCGTAGCGTAGCACTCGTGGTTGCATAGAACCGTGTAACTGATTACTATTGGGAGAGCCCGCAGCCGCGGGTAGGTTTTCCTCATTCACTCGCCTTTAGGGAGGCGCAATGTACACAGTTCTTTGTAATATCGTGAAAGGTCTCCTCAAGGCCTACTTCAAGGTGACGGTCATCGGTCTGGAGCATGTTCCAGCTGAGGGCGGTCTCATTGTCGTATCGAATCATCAGGGAGTCGTGGACTCGTACGCGCTGCAGGCGTTCATTCCACGTCATCTCACATTTCTGACGAAGAAAGAATACTTCGAGAAGCGTGGTGTGTTCGGTTGGTTCCTGAGGTGGATCTTGTCCTTCGGGTCGGTTGCAGTAGATCGCAAGAGTGCAACTGATGGGTTACGTGCTCTCAAAGTCCTGACAGAGATTCTGCGTCAGGGCGGTGGCGTTGGGCTTCACCCCGAAGGAACTCGAGCACCTGATGGCCGTGTCTACAGAGGCAAGCAGGGTGTGATCACTATGGCCTGGGACTCCGGGGCGAGCGTTTTACCCGTCGCTTTTGTCGGAACTCGTGAAGCGAATCCTCCGGGACGTCGCTTGCCGCGTTTCCGTGCGCCGATCACGATGATCATTGGTACGCCGATGAATTTCGAGCAGCCTACGATTCTTGGCCACAAGATCAAGGCCGGAGCGAAGTTCGTTCGTGAAGTGCAGACCCATCGCCTGATGGAGGCAATTGCAGGCTTGGCCGGTGTGCAGTACGTCGATCTTGATGCTGCTGAGGTGAAGGCTACTAAGCTCAAAGCTGAACTGGCGAAGGATGAGTGAGAGCTAGGGTTGGGGGCGGATATATTCGCCCCCAACCACTCACCTAGAAATTATCTAAAATTAGTCATGTTTAATCGAAATTTTTGTCAGCCATTTTGGTGCCCACCAGTTGGCTCGGCCAAACAGCTGCATAACGGCTGGGACAAACACAACGCGAACCACAAAGGCATCGATCAGGACGGTCAATGCCAGTCCGACACCAACTTGCTGTAAGATAGCGATTTTTGAACTCGCAAATGCTGCCACAACGACGAATAATAGGACGGCGGCCTGGGTAATGAGTGGTCCGGTAACGGCGAGTCCTTCGAGGATCGCTTTTTTCGTGTTGCCACGTTTGTCGTATTCTTCACGAATACGACTATACAGAAATACTGCGTAGTCCATCGATAATCCAAACGCGATCGCAAATATCAGTACGGGAATTGTGATATCAATACCGCTTGTTTTCAGTAGCCATGTCCACTCTGTTCCAAAACCATACTGGAATATAACGACTAATATACCAAAGGTTGCTAGTAATGCGAACGTGTTAATGATGATCGCGGCCAGTGGAATCACAAAGCTTCGCAGTAATAGGCTGAGGATGATGAACATAGCCACAGCGATAATGAGCAGTGCATAGCCAATTTTGCCACCGACGGCTTTGACCACGTCTGCGTGAATAGCCGGGTCGCCGCCCACCTTGACACTAGCATTACTTGGGGTAATATCACGAATTGACGCGACTAATTGTTGCGCTGTTTCGCCCGCCGGTGTGCCGTCATAGGTAACGCGTATGACCGTCGTGTCATCATCATAGACCATACCTTTTAGTTCTGTTGGGAATGAATTTGTTGTTGCCAGCATTGAGAGTAATTCTTTGGGCAATCCACCTACGGTCGTGATGCTTTGAGCTGTTCGTACGCCAGGCATACCCTGGATTTTTTGCGTTATATCGTACAGATCATTAATCCCCTGTGTCGACAACACATTACCATCATGACGATACAGGACCAAGAGAGGCGGTTCCGAATTTTCAAAGTTTTGCGATAACTGCTCACCGACAATACGTGCGCTGCTGGCATGAGGCAGTACGGTGTAATCATTAGCTTTGAACGTCATATTCAGGGCTGGTGAGGCAATAACCAGAATCAAGGTAATAACGATACCACTGACCAGAAGCGGAAAACGCATAACGGTTGTCCCAATGCGGTGCCAACGAGCACCCTGTTGTTTTTTATCGTGATGTGGCCCGATGCGTAGTGAATCAATACGTTTACCGAGTAGCCTTAGTAATGCGGGCATAATCGTGAGCGCGGCAACCATCGCGACCAGTAACGCAGACGCCCCGCCGATTCCAACACTGCGCAGGAAGCTAATAGGGAAAATCGTCAGCACGAGCAAGCTCACCATCACTGTCAGGCCGCTAAACAGGATGGTTCGACCGGCCGTCATGACTGTTCGACGCAGGGCTTCATCGGTACTGTGTTTTTTAATTTCTTCACGGAATCGATTGACCATCAGTAGCGAATAATCGACTGATAACCCTAGTCCCAGGATAGTGATGACGTTAATTGCATACTGGTCGATACTCGTGACCGATGTAAGTAATCGGACAACACTTAGACCGCCAATAATTGCGGCAATACCAATAACGAGTGGCAACGCAGCAGCAACAACGCTACGAAAGAAAATAAGCAATAGGATGGCCAAAATGGGGAGTGAGATAAGTTCCGCGGTCATTAGATCTTTTTCGATTTGATGACTAATTTGTTTCGTGGCGACCAGTGACCCACCGATTTCGGCATTCACTAGATTACTTTCATGTGCAGCTTGAAAATTCTCTAATTCTTTGTAATTTTTTTCTTCGTCATTGTTTTTGAACGTTACCGTCACGAATGTTTGTGTTTTATCCCTGGACAAGAATGCATTACTGCTTGTCGTAAAATAAGATGCGAAATCAGCATTTGGAATGCCACTAAGTAGTGATGCAATTTCGGTTCGGTATTGATCGCCTGTGACTATTTGATTATTTTTGCTGTCAAACAGTATGACGGCGTCGGGTTCGTAGTGCTGCGTCGACAGAAACTTTGTTACGGTTTCAGACTGAGAACCTTCCGCTGTGGTTTTATTCCCAGCACTAAGCGAGCTAAAAACACCCGTTCCATACAGTCCGCCTGCAATGAGTAGTAGTGCGGCCGTAATGAGGATTGTTTTGGCATATTGACCGGTCACATGAGCAAAAAATTTCATCGTACGTTCCCTCTTATATACATTGCAGTATACCCTAATCTTATATGGTTATGAAAGGTTTTGCTCGAGAATGGCGCGAGCTTCGGCTGTCGTGGTCGTGTGCATCAATCCGTCACGAAGTTCACCTGCACCGTCGAATTCACGAACATATATCTTGAAAAACCGTTTAAGCGGTTCAAATTTACGGACGCCAAGCAGCAGGCTGTAGCTGTCGTGCAGATCTAGCTGCAGTCGGAGTAATGCGACCAATTCGTCACGGCTATGGTGACGAGGAATGTGTTCAAATGCAAATGGATTATGAAAAACTCCGCGTCCGATCATAATCCCATCGACACCATATGTTTTTACCAGTTCCAGGCCATGTGTTCGGTCGCGGATATCACCGTTGATTGTCAGAAGTGTGTGCGGTGCGATTTCGTCACGGAGCTGTTTGATAGCTGCGATCAGTTCAAAATGAGCCGGAACTTTACTCATTTCTTTTTTAGTACGCAGATGTATTGTTAAATTCACGATGTCTTGTTTGAACACGTGGCTCAGCCAGTCACGCCATTCGTCGATACTGCTATAACCCAGACGTGTTTTGACGCTGACTGGTAGTCCAGCGGTTTTGGCGCTGGCAATTGCCGCCGCGGCAAGTTCAGGATTACGAATAAGTGCCGATCCGCCACTTTTGACCGCACTTTTGGCCGGACAGCCCATGTTGATATCGATACCTTGGTACCCCAGGTCGCGGCAATGGCTGGCAAGTTTTGCCATACTGTCCGGGTCGCCGCCCCATATTTGGGCAACGATTGGGTGTTCGTCGTCTGTTTTTACCAGTCTCGTGCCAATTGCTTTATCACCTGCTGCTACCCAGCCGGTTGCGTTGGTGAATTCGGTAAAAAATACATCCGGCGTCGCCGCATATGCGATGACATGACGAAAAACAACATCCGTCACCGCTTCCATGGGTGCGAGGATGAAAAAAGGTTTCGGGAGGCTATGCCAAAAAGTATTCATATCGTTTACGTATAGTACTGTTTCTAATCTGTTAATTATATCATGTTGTGTCATCTGATTCGGAAATGTTTTGAGAGGTAGACTCTGAATGATAAACAATAAAAATCACCGACAAAATCGGTGAAAGGTTTTTTGTGCGGAGGCGGCACCCGTATTAATATAAGGGCGGCATGCCCAGATACCAAGAGCAGCGTGCTCTCTACGGGTGCCTGCCTCCGCAGGGGAAAGTGATAATTGTTTTATCCGTCGGGCGCGACGGAGATGCTCCAAAGAGCTTCCAGAAATCACGAATCCGGTCGGTGTGTACAGTTTTCTGTGTTAATTTCCGCGAGCTTGCGACGCACAAATTGTTCCGCACCTACGACCATGCTAGCACAACCGGAATAGAATGTCAATAGTTATTTTTAATTTCGTCTCTCGCCTGACATAATACGCTGATTATGTCGAGTGAGAGACGGACAGGAGTAGTAATGAGAACCTGTTTTTTCGAGGTGTTCGTAGCTGGATGCTGCGATCCTACGTCCGCCGTGCCGTGTGCTAGTAGATCTTGCTGCTAATGCTCGCAAGAAATACTCTCACACAGCTGAGGTTCGTTTTCCCTTTTAGTTTTTGCAAGATTCTGTTGCTCAGATCGATCCGAGTCTGCCCTGCAAGGTAGCTAAAATCGCTACCGTACTGAGACTGACAACTACTTGTGCACATCACAATCACCTCCCTTGAGGCAATCGTAGGGTACTCACAGGCGGATGCATATGAGTGGGTGACGTTGGTGGTGGGGCCATGGCAATAAGTCACCATGGCCCCACGCCGGGGTCGAAGTACGTGTAACCCCCCGAATTGCGGCTACACGGCTTTCCTGATGGGTCGACAGTGGATGCTTCAAGCCTCGTATCCTTATTCCTGGGAAAAGAGTACATTTCGGTCTTTCGACCACACCGTCGTCTCGTCCACCTCTTTGGAGATGGAAGATCTCTATAGATACTACTCCTGTCAATGAACTCAACGAAACCACTAGGTGATCTCGGAGCCTTAAACATTATGGACCATGTAAGTACTATTGTCAAGGGGTTATAAGTGATTCGGACTATTTTTAGGCACGTAAATAGCCCTCCATAAAGGAGGGCTTGTTTTGCTATCTCCGATGCGGAGCATGAGCTCGACGCTCGGGAGCGTTATGGGGTGGGCCGGTGGGCACTCATGAGTTCTGAGTGCCCACCGGGTCCCTATCGACCAATCCGTCCTTCGGAAGGAGGGTCGATCTTCGCCGATGCGACGCGCGATGCGATTTGTCGATCGCGCCAGATAAAGGGGCCGTAAATGAACAGCCCGGCTTCATCCACATCAAGGCGGGGGTGAAGTTTGGTGCGGGGGACCCGTGTTTGCTCTAGGGGGGGTGCGCAAACACGGGTCCCTTGATCGGTGGTCTGGGGGGTGACGCACCGACCGGTGCCGATAACAGGAATCGAACCTGCGACAATCATGCTGAAAGCATGGTGCTCTACCATTGAGCTATATCGACGGGTGGGGTGATGACACGACGTTATATCGCGTCATCATCCCAGGTTGTGTCCGTATACGAGACACGGTACCTCTAGTAACAGTTTTTACACCATCACTCTAATACTCCATTATAGAAGTTAGTGACGTTAATGTCAAGTACTACAAGGAGTCGATAAGATCATTTTCGAATTCAACCATGCCTTTGTAGGTTGGTTCATACTGCGACGTGTCTGGCAGGTCAAGTGCCACGATGTGATGCCAGACTGATTGAATCAGTTTTGTGAATCTGGCAAGCTCATCGGAGGTGCAGGTGGCCTCAAGTGACAAAATTTCACCGTGCGAAGTCGGTTCGACAAATTGCAGCACACCATTAATGGCAGTATGGCCGCGATAATCGCGCGAGTTTTCGATCAGTAGTTTATAGAACATTAACTGTTGTTTGTATTTATGAAGCTTAATTTTTTCAAAATCAGTCTTGCCGGTCCAACTGCGCGATGGTTTGCCTGTTTTGTAATCTGTCACAACGACTGTTTTTTCATGAATATCGACCAGGTCGAGTGAACCGGTTAAATGAGCATCGCTGACGATGACGTGCTGACCGGCAAAACTAAGTTCAGTTTTTTGCATTGGGCTAAACGTCGCATATTTTTCGTCGAGGAATAGTTGCAGCGCGTCACTGCCCTTTTGCAAATACAAGGTATAATCAGCCGGATCCAAGTACTGCGCCCCAAGATTTTTTTCAAAATCGTGCAGGATATCTTCGACGGCGCGGTGACGACCAGTCGCCGTTAAATGCGAGTGTGCCTGATGAAGCGTAGCGTGAATCGCCGATCCATAACTTGCACTCGGGCTTTTTGCCTGAGGAAAACGCAAAATATTGTTAATCAGGAACATTTCTGGTCCCCCGCGGCTGACATCGAGGAAACTGTTTAAATGCGTTGCGCTTAGTTTATAGTGTTCGAGTGTTGGTGCAAGTAGTTCCTTCATCGTGCTGGTCGACAGCGAAACGATCGGTTGGTACCACCGTAGTTCGGCAGCGGATTCAAGTGTTTGCATAGAATGCTGGAGGTTAGGAATGGTCGGTTGCCAGATGTCACCTGTTAAAAAACTTGCACGCAGGGTGTTTTTGCCACTATCATCAGCCGTCGCGTAACTGATTGTCAGTTGTTTTTTGGCACGTGTCATCGCAACAAAAAACAACCGAAGCCTGTCGTCCAGGTCGCCGCCCGATGTCTGAATCGGCAGGTTTTCTGGGTAACTTATCAGACGACTGCGGGTTCTCACACGCTCGCCCCATGCGCTATCGATTGCGCCGACAATATACACATGATCAAATTCTTGACCTTTGGATTTATGAGCCGTCATCAGATTAATGGCGTTATCAACAGTATCACTGTGTGGTCGATAACTGGTGATGGTACTGCCTAGGTGACGATGTAATTCGATAAATTCAACAAATGTGCGTAAAGTCGGCTGCGAATTTGGTTGATATTCACGTAGTTTCGTGCGGATTGTCCGTAATGCTTCGAGGTAAGTCAGATATTCATCAGGATGAGAGTGACGCTTTTGCTCACTGAAAAAGTATGCATAAAGTGGCGATGTATATGTTGACGGTTCGTCGGTCGGTATGCCGATGAGGATATCGAGTAACTGCTCGAGTGGCATGTGCGGGACGTTTTGTGCCTGCGTGACCAACCAGGTATGTATGGCAACAAATTCCGGTGTCGTTGCCATGACTTCCATCCATGACTGGTGACTATTATGGGCTGACAAGCTTAGTTTCCAGATGGTTATGGGGTCGATCGCCCATGCCGGATGTGCCAAAAGTTCAGGCAGTAGTGCATTGACTTTGTCGTGTTTACCCTCGAACAGCAGCACGATCAAACGAGCTACTCGTTCGATTGTCACGATTACATCCAGATCAAGGACATTGTCACGTCGTTCGTAATTGACCTGTATGTCGTGTTTCGCAAAATACGGTAATAGTGCGATGATTTCGTGATGACGGCGCGCCAGAACGGCAATTACTGATGGACTGATGCCGGAGGTAATGACTTTTTTGATATCGACGGCTAGTTGTTCGCGTTCGTCACTGATCGTCGGCAGTTCAGTCAGTGTTACTTGACTGTTGCTATCAGATATATGTGCTTGCAGTGTTTTGTCGAGCGTGCTGTCGAAGTTTTCCAAGCGGCCATGTCCCTGCACGATGATATCCCGTGCGTGTTCAAGGATTGTTGCTGTCGAACGGTAATTATCAGTCAGAGTGATTTGTTTTCTGGTTATAAAGTTTTCGCCAAAATGAATGATATTGCCGATTTCTGCACCTTGAAAACTGTAAATAGCTTGGTCATCGTCACCGACCACCAGGATATTCGGGTCATTATCGACCGTTTCGTTATTCGTGAGGTTATAGAGGATACGCATCTGAGCCATATTTGTGTCCTGAAATTCATCGACCATAATGTACTGATGTTTTTCCTGCAGATTGAATCGAAGTTCTGGAAATACTTCCATGGCGTGAACGACACGCAGGATCATATCGTCAAAATCATATAATTCTGATTCCTGCATGCGTGATAGGTATTGGTAGTAGATAAAACTAACTGAACGAAGTTTTGCTTGGCGTTCGCGAGATTTCAGTACTAATTCTCCCTGTTCATTCTTTTTAATCCACGCATTTTTCCAAGCGGTCAGCGGTTTTGTTGAATTATCGTTGTCTGCGTCACTTACGGCAATTTCCAGGCTATCAGCAATTGTTTTATGTAGCGGCGTGATGTTCGGAAGTGTAATCGTACTGTCGACTGCGCGGATGAGTGGGATGAGTTTGTGGAGTGACTGTCCCGTTGTTTTACCAATGCGGCTACTAAATACTTCGGCGAGCAGTGGCTCGACCTGGTCGATGACGGCATCATTTGCGCTGAGAACTTCAAGCAACTCATCGCTGGTTAGGCCGCTTTTTTTGAGTTCGGAAATCGTCGATAACGTATCCCGTAAATGGGTGTATTCGCCGTTCATTTTACTGGTGAGCGGATTGTCGTAGTCCAGCTCATCAAAAATGCCACGCAGTAATTCGTAACTACTTAGTTCGTCGCTGGCGCGAAAGTTGGCGCCGTGATAAAAAAACTGAGCGTTTTGGTTCATGATTTCGGCACCAAAACTGTGGAACGTATGAATGGCAACTTTATAGGCGTCTTTGCCGATAATACGAACCAAACGTTCGCGCATCGCACTGGCGCCGCTGTCGGTAAACGTCAGACACAAAATATTTTCCGGCAGTACATCGGTCGTTTTAAGAATATTGGCGGCACGCATGGAGAGTAATTCTGTCTTGCCCGTCCCCGGCCCGGCGATGACCATGACGGGGCCTTCGATAGTATCGACGGCTTGTTTTTGGGCCGGGTTGAGGGCTTTGTAGCGAGTGTTGAAGTCCATTACAGCTATTATGACACAGGGGCCTCTAGGCTGCGACAGGAAGTTGCAGTTGTCGAGCAGTAGTCGCGCCCATGACCCGAGCATTGACGAGTGCCATCGAACGACTTCCAAGTCCCGCTATGACCCCAAATGCTCGCGGAGATGATTCTAGAAATAGTGCGCGCGATTCTGCCAGACGAATTTCGCTAATACCTCCACCCGGTAGCAACAGCCTGTTGGCCTGGGTAGCTGCTGTATGTATGTCAAAAATTTCCGGGGGTCGGACAAGAGTAGTTATTGTTTGGAATGAATTGAAACCATCCATGAGTGCTCTGAGGGTTGCAGGTGTTTCTTCGGTTGTTTGGCCCGTCCTTTCGAGTGCGCCGTGAATAGCACGGAGTAAATTATAGTTGCTATTGACGGGCGTACGCTGCATCCCGATACCAGGCTCTTGTTCTAATAAATACGATAATATAAGGCTGTTATTGGGCGTTAAATCTCCTACTGGAAAATCTGGCTGTGGCTCTAAATTGATTAATCTGCTCATCATCAAAACTCCTCTAATTGTAATAACTATACATTTATTTTTGTATAAAACAATAATGTGAGATAAATATTTGCTCTATAATGCAAAAACCCCGCCACTCCAACTCGGAGTAGCGAAGGTTTTCGCAGCTCGACGAGCGATTGACGGGGATTATCGTCGCGATCGCGGGATAAGACATCCTGTTTCCCGCATGTACCGACGTTAGACATGCGAGAACTTGCTGACCATCCGTCCTTCCTCGAGAGTGATTCTGGACATTGGGGCTACCGCCCACATGAGTCCAGCCGCGAGGTAGAACAGATTTAGCGACACCAGTCCAATCCCGATACCGGAAATGAACATGCTGGTGTATGCCGGATGTCGAACGAAACGATACGGTCCGGCGGTGACTAGGTTATGATATCTTTTGGTCCCGATGCCAGGTAGCCAACTATATGGACCAAGCGAAAGGTTCGCCCAGGCCATGATAACGAGTCCGAAGATGATGAGACCCAGTCCGCCAATCTGTGCCGCGATCCAAGAACTATTCGTCGACCCCGTCATTGTCAAGAATCCAACAAGTCCGGCGCCTATTGCTATCAACCTGAGCAACTTGAACGCTTCCGGATCCTTGACCAGGTGCGCGTTATGCAGCCTGATTGCCGGGCGGAGATACATATAGCTTGTAAATACCCTGAATGATCACGTAAGCAATCACATACAGGGGGAATGACAATACACCAACAATGTACATGGCAAAATCTAATCTATCGAAATGGGATGAGACAGTGATAGCATTATGTCATAAATAGTAACTAAATGCAATTTATCAAATGGCCCGCTCTGGGGTGTGTTCCCCGAAAGTGCTACAATGAAAACAATATGAATGATGAGATTTTTGATGACGTGGCACTGGAACGAATCGCCAAAGAACGATTTGGGCTCGATATCGATATCGATCAGGTTATCACTCGGCAGATTATGGTCAGTCATACGACGACCGCAACGGTGTTTTTGACCAAGAAAAAACAGCTGTTTGTATATGTTACAGGTCATTCTCGTCTGTTGCTTGGAGATGTCAAAAAAATCGTAACACGCATGGGGCTGATTGCGGAATTATACGTACCACCAAAAAACCAGCCCGATTACTTTGATGCAATTGGTCATGACAAGTTCCGCGCTGTGTTTCCAGGGCGTGGACATGTCAGTCATGATGACATTATTTTTTACCGCACACTTGCTCCCTATAACCCAGCGATGGTGTTGATTAGTGAAGTCAAAAGTGGCGAAATTTATCAGTATGATAGTGATACGCGGAGCAAATGGCGGGTGGCGGCCAAGTTTGCCTATCGGCGGATAAAGACGAGCTAACTCGTTTTATTTTAACTTTTAGAATTATTTAATCCTTTCTTTTGTCCTGCAAAGCACCAGACTCTGCTGCGTTTGTCATATATACTTCCGTTGTTCAGTTATACTTTTATTTCATTATCTTTTACTTTTGTACCAACAAAAGTAACAAAAGTTCCTGGGGCTGCTTCACTCCGCCGGGAATCTCGAAATAATCTGACAGGGTGCTGCGGAATGCCCTGTGGGCAGTCACGAATATATAATTTTAGTTATGGATTCGTGACACGTCCTCGCACATTATTCCTGTCATCTTATCTCTCACTTCTCGGGTCGCTCCAGATACCCCAGACCCCGGGGAGGTGGGTTGGAAGATGGAATATAGAAGTTGGAAGATGGCGAGTGGGAGGTGGTAACCTGCGCTCTTCGCCTGGTCATCTGCAGCGACCCGAGGACTGACGGTTAAAAAGACTGGAATAGTTCGCGAGGACGTGTCCATGACAAATAACTAAAAGAAACCGTCATGGATCGATCCCTGAAAGGGTCGTTCCGCAGCGACCAGTCTTTTTAACTGGGAGTCCCCGGAGGAGTGAAGCCGACCAGCAGTTTTCGGTTCATTTTGCTGACAAAAGGAACAAAGGGGTTTGTTTCTTTGGGAAAGAAAGGACCTAGTTACTTTGCAGCAACAAAGTAAGGATTAAGACTATTAATAAAATAAAATAAAATAAAATAAAATAAAATAAAATTATCATTTTAAATGAAAAAACCCGAGACTAGTAATAGTCTCGGGTATCTCATATACCTCCTCTACATTCGGGAAAGTTTCAGTGATGTGAATACGACAAGTGGAGCAAAAACAACCACTGTTGCGACCATTGTCAGCCTGATATCGATCACGCCAACGACGTTGACTACCCATACAAGTGGGATGTACAGCAACTGGCTGACACTGAGTGCGACGGATGAAACGACCGCTTGGACATCGGGTCGTGCGTGTGTCGATATCATCGGCATCATAACACTTGCCGCCCAGCCTTGGGCGAACCCCAGGCAGGCATATAGCCAAATCGTCCATGCGGACACATGGATACTCATCACAACCAGTGCGATAATCACCAGCCCGGTCGGTAGTGCGAATCGTTGCCATTCCGACAGACATTCGCTCAGTAGCTGACCGTTCTTTCGTCTGTGACCAGCAACGACTGCCCCGACACTTGCCATTGCCGCGTTCATTGCCCAGCCAAATCCGACCAGAGCAACCGGCACCCCTGCAAGTAAAAGCAGTGGTGTCAGTGCCCAGATCATCGGATGGGTAATTTCCCTACTGACGGCAAACGCGATAATCAGCCATTTCAGCCGCTTGTCGATATGGACACTGTCTTTGACGATACCCCACATGTCGGCAAACGGGTTGCGGTGTGATGTGCGCCGCTCACCTGCCTCGGTCATAAATAGTGAGATGATCGCGCCGACAATGTACGGAATAGCAGACAATACAATTGCCAGCCGGAAACTGTACGCACCGATTATGCCGCCAGCAATGACGAGCACAATCTGTGCGATTGGTCGCCAAACAGACAGTATGGATTGCTCACGAAACAGCGACCGCTTTAGCCCCGCACAGTAGGCTTTTAACAGTGCACTGTCTGCTCCTTGGGTGAATGCCATGCCGATTCCGATGATGATTTCATAGATTATTACCTCTGTGAAACTACCAGCGAAAGCGTACAGTATAAACCCAATTGACGCCAAAGCGTCACCAACTGCATTACAAGCTTTACGACTAAACCGATCCGCTAGCCACCCTGTTGGGACGTTAAGGAAGAATACGGCAGTCATAAACCCTGCCTGACTCAGTCCAATCTGACCCTGGTCCATCCCAATACTTTGGAAGAACGGATTCATGATTGGCATCGCCAGCAGCGTGCTCGTAATCACTGCTTCTATACGAAGGAGCCTCAAACTGTTCTCGAGTGTTTGCACCACGATCTTTTCCCTTCTGGAGGATGTAAATGAACAGCTCCGCGTATGCGAAGCCAGATAAATCTCCGGGTCGATGATGATTTTAGATGTAAAAAGTCTCCGAGTGCGGAGACTTATCTAGCGTCGTATTTTTTATAAGTTAGATGCGTGATAAGCCTCGGTTTTGGCATGCGACATACATGAGTACGCCGTTAATTGCGGCTGAAGCTGTCCAAAACTGAGGTTTATGATGACTCATAATTTTATTATAGCATAATAAGTATTGATGTGCAAATATTATTTCAGGTCGAGGACGACGAGGTGCTCGATATGAGGTGTTCGTGGGAAGAAATTATATCCTTGGTGGGCTTTGATACCGTATTTTTCGGCCAAGCGTTGGACATCGCGGGCTTGAGTGACGGGATTACATGATAGATAGATAATCCGAGCTGGTGCCGATTCGAGTAGTTTCGTGATGACGTCTTCATGTAAACCTGCGCGTGGGGGGTCGACAATGATAGTCGCATCTGAGGTGATGTGTTCGAGCGCTGTTTCGCTTGGTGCCAGAATGGCCTTTGCTTCATTTTCGCGTTCAAGTGCGGTGATATTCCGTTTCATTTCACGGACTGCATGTTCGTTGATTTCAACTAGGGTGACATTGCCGCCGCCGATAGTCAGGCCGATTGTTCCGACACCACTATATAGGTCGACCGTTGGCTTGCCTGCTTCGAGCCATGTCTTCATATCTTTTAGGGCAAGTTCATAAACAGGAATGTTGATCTGGAAAAAACCTTCAACTGCGTAGGTAAAAGGAACGCCCATGATCGTATCTGTTAGTGTTGTTTCACCCCATGCCTGAAGCCGTTCGGTAATGACACTAGCTGGACTTTTTGGATTCGAAAATATCAGTTCAAACCCGGTAATATCAAGCTGTGACAGATCATCATCGGTAAAGAGGTCAAATGTTTTTTCTTTGACATATAACTGAGCAGCGACTTTGCCATCGGCACTTGAACGGACAAGCAGGGTTTTTAGCATAAAAGCTTGGATGCCTGGACGTTTTCGAAGTAAGTCACGAATCTTAGTAGCCGCGGTATTGATTGGTTCAAGCGCCAGGCTCGTGCCATCGACAGGAATTTTACCATGAGTACCACGGCGGAAAAACGCGAGATCAAGCTCGTCACGGTCCTTGTCCCAGTAAAAACTAAATTCGATTTTGTTGCGATAGTGATACTCACGATCATCGGTCGTGACCGTAATCGGGACTGGCAGGACGATATCGTGGAGTTCAAATGCTTCTTCGATCAACGCAGATTTGTAGTGCTGTTCGGCGTCCATCGACATAATTTGCCATGGACTGGTCGACAAATAGCTTTGTTCGTCACGTGGTGATACGCGCTCGTCGCTTGCCGTGAGGACATCGACAACGACACCTTCCAGCAGATTTGATTTTTTCTTGGTGACCTGGACACTGACTTTTTCACCCGGCAGTCCACCCCAAACAAAGATTTTTTTGCCATAGTCAACTTGGCCGAGCGTCTGGCCGCCGCCAACAATTTTGTCGAGTTGTACCTCGACGATAGGAAAGATTTTTTTACTCATCTATCTATTCTAACTGAAAATGTCGGTTTATAGTGCATGTTACTCCAAAACAGCATACCCCTGCCCTTTTAAAATGCACAGAGGTTATGGTACAATGTCATAGCGTCACGAGATGGTAAACAGCCGGTAAAAGCCAAATTACAGACTCATTTTCGGACG
This sequence comes from Saccharimonadales bacterium (SeqCode), assembly GCA_038319685.1. Taxonomy (GTDB): domain Bacteria; phylum Patescibacteriota; class Saccharimonadia; order Saccharimonadales; family Saccharimonadaceae; genus UBA6022. The sequence goes on along the minus strand of JBBQDN010000001.1, from coordinate 47,019 downwards.
AATGTTACCGTCAATATTTATTATTGGGATGTCGCCAAGTGGTAAGGCATCGGCTTTTGGTGCCGACATTCGGGGGCGAAAACAGCCAGTGGCTGTTTGAGAGCGATGTTCCGATGACGATTAATCGTCAATAGCGAACTCGCGGGGTCGCGGGACGTGACCGAATCCCTCCATATTTCATTAACAATTCGATATTTTTCTTCTGGTAATCAGTGGGATGTCGCCAAGTGGTAAGGCATCGGCTTTTGGTGCCGACATTCGGGGGTTCGAATCCCTCCATCCCAGCCAGAAGAAATATATCGAATCCCTCCATCCCAGCCAGGCATTGACATTATTATTACTTTGTATTAAGATATATATTAACTCCAGCCCTACTAGCAGAAATGGATAGAGAACATGGAGCTAACCCAAGAAATGGCCAACCGATTCGTCGGTGGCCAGCTTGAAGTCCAGAACCGGAACGAGAACTACCTCTACCGCGGCGAGATCGCAACGGTCGAGATCACGGGCAACAGCGCGGACAGGCGCAGCCTCACCGTGACGTTCAACTAGTTCGCCCAGATGCAGGAGGACTTCGAGTGGAGTGGGTCAGAACCCACTCCGTACACCGTCAGCCTGTTGATCTACTTGGTGTCCGACATCGGAGATGGCCGCCTGTCTCTGTACTCGTACATCACGGGTGAGACCACAGTGCTGTTCCCGCCGGGTGGCAGCAAGCTCGACCCGGCCAAGGTTCGCAACTTGGTCTTCCAGAGCTGACGAACACCACCACTACACCCTCACGAGAGGAGATGCACCAGCGATGGAGCCCCTCGACTGAGGGTGTCTCCATATTCAAATGTTTCCTGAAACACATCCACTAGCCCTAGCCACGCATAGACCCGACCATTTGGTCGGTTTTTTTCTTGCCTGTGCAGGGATCCGAACCCCCGGTTTTGCCAAAGGCAAAACACTGAGGGGTTCGTGCAGCGCTGTGCAGTTTTGGAAAAGTTTACTTTTGGTTTAGAGAACTGTTCTCTTAACCCCTCCAGCCTAGCAAGTTGATTATGCTTAAAGACTTCATTCGTGGAATCTTTTTGTTTGCTATAATAATCCTATGACTGAGATACCTACGCAGACTAGTAATGGTGAATACGAAACTAATAAAAGTGACTTTGAATTTACAATAGATATCGTTAAAGAAGCAGGTGTTTACATTCGTGAAGCGTTGAGAGACACAATCGAGACCAGATGGAAAGCCGACAATACACCGGTGACTAATATAGACATCGCTGTCAATGCAATGATTATTGAAAAAATCAAACAACGGTTCTCTTCTGATCGTGTACACGGCGAAGAAGAAAGCACCGAAGACAATGTCGATTCACGCTATACCTGGGTATTAGATCCTATTGATGGTACGCAGGCTATCGGTAAATTAGATACATTTACCGTGTGCCTTGCGAGGCTTGATACCGAAGGTCGCTCACTCTTTAGTGTTGTATACAATCCCCTTCGTGATGAGTTGTATACAGCTGAGCGCGGAGAACAATCTTTACTTAACGGTGTTCCGCTGGAAGTATCTAAGAAAGAAGTTATTAAAGGTAGTTACGTTCACTTCGGAAGTGGTCTGCGTTTCGATGACCTCGTAACAAATGGTGTCCTATATGACAGGCTTGAAGGTCAAGGAGCGAAGATTTTTAATACTCGTTCGCTTGCCCATGGTTGCGTAGAGGTTGCTAAGGGTGAATTTGAAGGTGCATTCGTTGGTGTAAGAACTCCATTTGAAGCAGCGTCTGTGAAACTGATTGTTGAAGGGGCTGGTGGTACAGTCACAGATCTTTATGGTAATGAAACTGGACGACTGGATGGAGAAATCAATGGGCTTGTTGTTTCGAATGGTCTTATTCACAAGGAACTTGTACAAGCACTGAAGCCGTAATTCGGTATTTGAGGGTGATTAGGTATGTTAAAATCTATCTGAAAAGTTCTAAACATATCCACTAGCCCCAGCTACACATAGACCCGACCATTTGGTCGGGTCTATGTGTGCCAGATCGGAGGGATCCGAACCCCGGAATCCTGTTGCCTAGCAAAAGTTCGGGGGTTCATGCAGCGCCGTGCAGTTCTGGAAAAGTTTACTTTTGCCGAGAAACAATCAAGCGGAAATAGGAAGCGGTAGCGACCGCCATCCCTCCATCCCTCTCTATCTCGCTAATATCACATCATATTTCTCCAAAACAAAAGAACCGTTCTCTGGCACCAGCGGCCCGGCTACTGCGCATCTTCTCAGATTGAACGCCACGGGCTACTCACATTAAGACGTAAGGCTGTTTATATTATAGCGCTTGAGCTATATGACATACAAGCACAAGCATCTTAAAAAATTAACAATGTAGTATACTCAAGATATTCGGAGGCCGTTTAACAATGTTACGCAACAATTTTCAAAAGTATTATCAAGAAAATATGGATACCCTCAAGCCATTATTTGAAGAGGCGTTTGAAAAGTCAGAATTCAACGTGATTATGTCTCTTTTGGCGTTCAGGGGAGCTAGTGACGCGGGCTGGGAACCATACGAGAACACTGAAGATGTTTTCGATGAGATGGGCAGGCAGCAAAATAATTTTAGATATTCTTTAAAGACAAACATGATGTTATTGCTGTATGTGCATGTCGTTGAGTGTGCAGAAAACTATGAACTAATTTCAAATTTGATTAATACCGTGCAGGGTAACGATTATATAATTGCAAACAATAAAAATAAGAACTATGTAAATTTAACTGTCCTTGAAAAAATATCTAGATTGAAGTCAAAAGTTAGTAGAACTAATCACAGTAATGTTCATAGACCATTCGAGAAAACGTTCGATTCAAGGTTTAGAAATGCGATTAATCATGCTGATTATGCATTAAAAAGTAGCCCTAGAGGCGGAGTCACCATTATAGATGATACTGGGTTTCCTAAGCTATATAATGACCAGGAAGTATTAGATTTAATAAATAAAGCACTCGCGCTGCAGTCATGTATCAAAGATTTAAGGGTTACTTATATCGGTCACTACGATAAATCTGTTCCAATTCAAAGTAGCGCCTCTTTTGGTGGTGGAAATTCAATCGAGGCAACTCTAATCGTGAGAAAGAACCACGGTGTGATCGGTTTTCGATGCATCGGGGGTTATGATGACGGTGTGCCATTTGAAACACGGCTTACGAAATGTTTTCGATATGAGCAAAAAATGATCGATGATGGTCAAAATAATCTACCTAAATCACGCATCGAGAGAATGAATAAAATTCTTAAAATTGTACCAAGAAAAACGGCCGCTAAGATAGCGCCGTTTCTGGAAGAACATATAGTTAATCGTTGATAACAGGAAAGTTTAGTCTGCGTTTAAGTGAATATGAAAAAATTTCTAAACATATCCACTAGCCCTAACCAAGCATAAACATTATGTGAAGAGCTATATATTACTGTAGATCCTACAATATACTTTGTGATGAAAGATAAGCGATGTATTATATAGACACACAATGCAAATCTTGAAGTCCGAGTGGTATTTATGAAACATATTGAAACATTATTCTATTCCTTTGTATGCGCAGGTTTTATATTCTTACCAGTATGGGTAATCCTTCATTCGATTTTGCCTATTAGTGAAGATGCGGACCCGGCACAATACAGTGTAGCGGTCTATATCGTACTCAGTGTGATAGTATATATTTTTTTTGGTAGACAAATTACCCAAACTATTAAAGATAATAAAAGACAGAAATAGTCCTTGACTCTTAAGTGATAGGCTGTCATTTCATGAGAAGTCAAGTAGCGTTTATGGGCAGGAGTTGATATTCTTCCTGAAACACATCCACTAGCCCCAGCCAGAAGAAATATATCGAATCCCTCCATCCCAGCCAGATCAATCTATATCTGTTATCGATTGTGGACTCAGTGCGACATTAGAACCAATATCTCTTCGGTGGTCTTTTTATTTTGCTATACTATCGCTATGCCATTACTATTCTATACGGCATTCATTGGGACAATCGGCTCTATAGTTGCTCATAGTTACTTAGCTGTAAGTAAACATAGTTATGAACATCCAAGATCGCTTAGTGAGCTCGCAGCCGCTGAACGTCATCTGCTGATTAGGTTTAGGTGGACTGTTCTCAGTTTTAGTACCCTACTTGGAATCACGGTTTACTGGTTCATAGCTCCCCGAAACTCGTACGGAGTTGTACAATCTTTGGCATGGAGCCTTGAATACCTGGGTGGGTTTTTGATGGCAGTCGTTCCTGCCGGGGACAAGTTTTTGTCGTTGCATACTATCTTCGCACAAACCATGGCGGTAGGAATGCTCGCTCTTGCTTATCTATTCCTGCCGGCACTACATGGATCTTATTTTATTCTTGGCTTGGTATTAGCGGTAGCAATGACAGTATTTGGAATTGCCACAATTCTTGATAAAAGGCACTACATAGTTCACGAACTGTCTTTCATTTTTCTTTCGCACATCACTATTTGTATAGCAGCTCTTGGGCTTCGCTAATCAATTCTACATAAGGATAAGGTTCTAACCTGGTACAAAATACTCAAAAGCCTATATCGATATGAGAGTTGGTTTGGTTCGCAGACTATAGTACAGAAAGTGATATAATTTTTCTACGAACGATGATCAATTTACAAAACTATTCAAATACATCGAAGAATTCCATACTGAGACGGTTGAAAAACTTGATCAAAAAACTTCCCAGGATAGTATCGATAAACGCGTTATTTCGTAGCTTCATACGACAAAAATGAAAGAAAAATCAAAAAATATGCTAAAATTGTCGTATGGAATTAAACAAAAGCAGTTCGTACGTACTCATTCATATAATAGGTGGCTACGACACGGCAATAAGGATAAGTGAACGCATGACGAACGTTGATGTTCGCTCCATTCAGCGTTCATTGCAGCGACTTGTTGAGCTGGGGGTTATCAAACGAAACGGCACTAACCATCCGACATACGAAGTGCTATACGAAAACCTTATTACGTTTCGTATAGCGGATAAATTCATTGAGGACGAATCACGGCCCGAGAGTACTCTTAATTTTACATTTTTTGATTGGCTTCAGAGAATCCCCGAAGATGAGTTACAGGCCATTCTCCTGCCTAACGATCAATCAATTAATGATTTGCATACGGATATTCCTATGACAGCCAAAGAACTCGAGTATCTTACCGTAGAGCTATCGTGGAAGTCATCGGCGCTCGAAGGTAATACCTATACACTTCTTGATACGCAGCTATTGCTTCTGGAAGGTGTAAAAGCGAAAAATAGAACTGAATTTGAAACTCAAATGATACTTAATCACAAAAATGCCATTGCATTTATTATCGAGAATAAGTCTTTATTCAAAAAAGATATTGTATTTAGCACCATCGAAGAGCTCCATAGAATCGTTGGTTATAACTTAGGTATTGAACCTGGTATCCGAAAAAGAATCGTCAAGATTAGTGCCAGCAACTACACGCCTATTACAAATCCACACCAGCTACGAGAATATATAGACACAATATTAACTACTATTAGCGCGATAAATAGTCCGACGCTGAGAGCACTCCTGGCATTAGCGCTTGTACCGTACCTGCAGGCTTTTGAAGATGGTAATAAGCGAACTGGACGAATGCTTGCTAACGCTATCCTTATTCATTCAATTTCAAAAGGCTTTAGCTTGCGTAAAGTGAGCGCACGACAACTAGCATTGGCATATCTGTCATTCTATGAATTTAATAGTTTAGCTGCTTTATCTAAAATCCTCAGCAATGAAATCGCTTAGCCCGGGCTTACTCAGCAATATTTTTCTTACAGGGGCCACGATACTCGTGACACTAGCAGTAGTACTATTTAGTTATGAGCGATTGAGAGACAGAGCAATTTTCACTAGTAAATAGTACGTACTTTCAGGCTGAAACGGGTCTGTAATAGTTATGTATATGTTCGTCATTTGAAATCCTCTATCGCTCAGGATTAGACCCTATATCAAGTAATGTCATTATAGGATCGCAACGAGAAGCTTGAAGCTTTTAACGAAGAAAAGCCGGTTTATTACTACCATAAAAACATCGATAAAAGCCTTGAACCGGCAGCGAGTAAGGCCGAGCCTGACTGCATAGGCCCACTACAGTATTTATATACAACGTGCTATAGTATGTCTAGTTAACTATACATTATGTTTATACGAGACAAAGAACACACAGTGGTGAATACAGTACGCGAAGCGCGTACTCGTTTAAGGATGACCCAAGATGAACTTGCAGAAAAGGTTCAAGCGACTAGACAGACAATTATAGCTATAGAAAAAGGTAACTATGTACCGAGTGTACTGTTGGCGTTACGGATTTCGTCCACACTAAGCAGCAAGGTTGAGGACCTATTTCAATATGAAACAATATAAATCACTACTTGATACCATCTTATTAATTGGCCTAGGTGTCATTGCTTTTTTGGCAGTAGCACCTAGTGTCGTCGTTATGCCCTCTGCGCTACAGATGCTACTTTTGGGGATAGTCCTAATATTAATTTCTTGCTTCCTCGTTTTCCTGTGGCGCGAGCAACCTGATGACGAACGCGAATTGCAAAACCAAGCTTTAGCTAGTCGTCGGGCGTACTTAATAGGCTCCATCGTACTTATCATTGCGCTTGCCGTTCAAAGCTTAAATCACGACGTGGACCCCACAATACCCGCCGCCTTATTTGCTATGATCGCTACGAAAATTATCGTACAACGGAACAAGGACAATCAATAAACGTTAAGTCAACTTGACATTTTATAATGTGTTCGCTATGATCATGTATAGAAAATCAATAACTAAAGAGAGGGTAGCAATGAATAAAAAAACAGCAATCATTGTCAGCGTAGTCATCGGACTATTTTTAATAAGTGGTGGAGTTATGGCCTACACGAGTGATCAAAATAAAAAGAAAGATGCCGAAAACACTGCCATGATGAAAAAACAAGAAGCGGCGGCCATGGAAAAAGAAAAGATGGCAAAAGAAAGCGACGTCATGGCAAAAGAAGATGCTATGAAAAAGGATGGCGACGCTATGATGATCAAGGGTAGCTTTACGGATTATGACACTTCGAAGTTAGCAAACGCCGAAAAGGGCGACGTTGTTCTATATTTTAGCGCTCCCTGGTGCCCAACCTGCCAAGAGGCTAACAAAAACTTTAACGCTTCAAGTGCGCCCGATGGCTTAACGCTACTCAAGGTAGACTACGACAGTTCAACTGATCTCAAGAAGCAATACGGCGTAACCTATCAGCATACCTTTGTCCAAGTAGATAAATATGGTAAACAGCTCAAAAAATGGAGTGGTTCAACAACCTATGACCAGCTTAAGGCAGAAACAATATAATCACACACAAAAAACCTAGGAGGGTACGTAAATAACATGTTACTCCTGATCACTTCTTTCCTCGCCGGAATACTGACAGTTTTTGCACCGTGTGTTTTGATACTTTTACCAGTTATAGTCGGTAGCTCGCTTGCTACCGACGAAGATAAGGAAAATGATCGGAAAAAACCTTATATCATTGCAATCAGCTTAGGTGTCTCGGTACTTGTATTCACTTTACTACTGAAAGCCAGTACGACACTGATAGGTATTGATCCGCTTGTCTGGAAATCAATATCTGGTGGTATTGTTATTGTACTGGGATTGAGTCTACTGTTCCCCTTTACATGGGCAAGGCTGAGTGCTAAATTCGGGCTAGAACATGGCTCTAATTCATTACTCAACAAAGCTTCGAAGAAGTCTGGCATTGGTGGGTATATCTTGACTGGTGCGGCACTTGGACCAGTATTTTCGGCTTGTAGCCCTGTTTATGTATTGATTCTGGCAACAGTTTTGCCAATTAACTTTGCCCTGGGTTTCGTTTACATGACGCTGTACGCCACTGGTCTAACGTTGGCATTGTTGGCTATTGCACTTGTCGGACGAAAACTAACCAAACGGTTAAATTGGACCGCCAAACCGAATGGTTGGTTTCGCCGAAGTCTGGCTATATTGCTGATAGTGGTTGGTTTGGCTGTGATTACAGGAGTAGATAAAACAGTCCAGACTTGGATATTGACGAACTCACCCATAAATAGCACTAAGTTAGAAGAAAAGTTGTTACCAAGCAAGACAACAAATACCCAGAGTAATAACGGAGCGTCAGAAACTATGTTTAATATTAGCCCTTACGCCGCTCCAGAACTACGTGACATAGCTAACTGGATAAATAGCGACCCCCAGACTCTGGTTAGCTTAAGAGGCAAAGTCGTACTCATAGACTTTTGGACTTACTCCTGCATCAACTGTATTCGCACACAGCCATACCTGAACAAGTGGTATGATGCGTATGAAAAAGACGGCTTTGTTATTATCGGCGTCCATGCTCCTGAGTTCGCTTTTGAAAAAATATCAGCGAACGTTCGAGACGCTGTAAATATTGCCGACATTAAGTATCCAGTCGCGCTAGATAACAATTTTTCAACCTGGAAAGCGTATGATAACCAGTTTTGGCCGGCTAAATACATCATCGATAAGAACGGTCAGGTGCGTTACACGCATTTTGGCGAGGGAAAGTATGACGAAACCGAAGACGTTATTCAGAAATTGCTCAAAGAGAAAGGTGCGAATATTAGCGAATCAGTGAAAAAGAATAATGAGCAGTCCACTGCCAGAAGAGACCAAACTCCCGAGACTTACCTTGGTTATGGGCGAGCTGAACGTTTTGCCAACACAAGTGGATTCATAAAAGATCTGAGTAAAAACTACCAGGTAGTCAATGACCTTGCAAGCAACCAGTGGTCATTCGGAGGTGACTGGCAAGTGAAATCGAGCGAGTCCGTTAGCGCTAAAGACAAATCAATTTTGCGGTTAAAGTTTTCGGCAAAAGAAGTCTATTTAGTTATGAGCGGGAACGGTAACCCCGCAACACTAACTCTAAATGGTAAAGCCGTCACTGCCGGAAATCAGGGTGGTTCTGACATTGACGCGAATGGTAACGCATATCCTTCAGAGGCAAGATTGTACAAGCTTATCAACGCAAAAGAATTCATTAAAGATGGATTACTAGAGATCGCACTACCACTAGGTACTACTGTGAACGCCTTTACTTTCGGTGCTTAAATTACAAATATAACAATTTACTCAACAACTACCTGTGGATATTGTCATATCCTGAGAACGTGGCTCGATAAGCAAAATATACCTTACACCTACAAGCTAACCGACGAAGATAATGATGCTATGACGGAGTTCATGAGCATAAATGACGGTTTTCTGAGTGTACCGTTCACTGTTATTAGGACCGAGGACGGGAAACTCACAAAGATAACGGGGTTTGATCAGTCAAAATTCACACAGGCCCTATCTTTATCTCAGTAAAGACTCGATTATAAACATAGGTAAGCGATAGTATAGCGAGTCTAAAAGTAAGCGGCCGACATGCGCGGTTCAAACCAAGTTTCATGGGGTCCTGACAGTACCGTATCGGGAGCCTATCTATTTTGATATAATTTTAACAATGAAGATCGTCAGAAAAATAGAAATTATTCATCCGGAACATTCGAACGGCGTAAATATCGTATATCTCCTCGGCTATGGTGGTTCAATCTGGCACTCTCGACGTCATTTGAATGTGCTAAAAAACGAGGGCTACACGCTCTGTGTAATGGACTTTCGCGATGTCCTAAAAAATCGAGACCCTCAGGATCTACTGACCGTTATGGATGAAGTTGACGCCGTCTTACAAGAACGAAAGCTTATCTTGCCAAATACTATAATTGTCGGCGTCAGTATGGGCGGTTTGATTGGGTTCAACATGATCAAGCGCCATCAATCCCTAAATAAACTCTTGGTAATTACAGGTGGCAACATGGCACTTATACCGAAATCGTACAAACAAAAATGGCCGGTAAACTACGCTGAGCTTGAGAAGATGTGGGAGGGCGTCAATATCTATACACCAATGGGTGCGGTAACGGGAAAGTACATCACGATGGTCCTGCCAAGTAGAGATAGAATGATTGACCCTAATGAAGTTTCCGATGAACTCGACAAGCTGGCTGTACATAACTCGGTGAAAGTTATCAGACCAAAAGGTGGTCATTTTAGAACAATTATTACGGAAACTGTTTTGCGGCCAAAAAAATCATTGCACTTGATAACAGAATTAGCGCAAAGATAATTTAGTTTTTCATACAAAATTCACAAATCGCTATATTTTATATAGCAAATATGCTAAGATAGTATTAGTCCATAGCAAATAACCTCCACATTGTTTGGTATGCTCGCAGTGTCAAAAACTAATCTAAATAAGGAGTTATTACCCATGTCAAATATACTAGTTGTTATCGGAAGTGCTCGCGTTGGCCGCGTTGCCGACAAGGTGCTTGAGTATGTCAAAAATGATATCGATGGCCGTGATGACGTCACGATGACCGTTGCCGATCTTGCACAGCTACAACTTCCCTTTTACAATAACGAGATAGCTGCTATGTTACCTGAACACGTTCAGACCGACGAACATGTTGCCGTGTGGAGTAGGCTGGTATCGGATGCTGACGGTGTCGTATTTATCACTCCAGAATATAATCATAACCTATCTGCGATTCAGAAAAATGCGCTCGATTGGCTATTTAAAGAATGGAATGACAAACCTGTGACTGCGGTTGCGTATGGTTGGTCGGGCGGTGCATTGGCAATAGCTGCTCTTCGTGAAGTATTGACCAACGTCAAGGCTGACATTAAACAAGACATGGCTCAGCTGGGTTTCATGAAAGACCTCAATCCTGACGGGAGCCTCCTTGACGACGCAAATGTTGCCGCACAAATCGCCGCAGCAATTGACGAAGTTACCGTAATGGATGCCGTGCCCGCAGCCATTTAAAGAGTTAGATACAAGCATTTGTTTGCTATACTACCTGCATGGGCAAACACGAAAATACAGCAAATAATCCCGTAGAAATAATACAGTCTACGACTGATCCGGATTTACTAAGTTGGCTACAGCCGTATACGCAGGATAAGACCTTGTTACTCCTAAGCGGAGGTTCATCTGCCGGACTTGCCGTAAAATTAATTCAACAGCTGACCGAAGGGCAGCAACAGAATCTTACAATTTCACTGACAGATGAACGGTTTGTTCCGTTTGGTGATGCAAATTCAAATTGGCAATTGTTGATTGATCTAGGACTACCGCTAACTACGGTTAAAACACTACCAGTACTACTGGACCGGGGTACGGACATCAAGGTAACCGAGGATACCTGGACGCAAGGTCTGCAAACTGCGTTACGTCAAAACATTCACGTTTTGGCAATTTTTGGTATTGGTGCTGATTCGCACATAGCCGGTTTAAAGCCTCACTCACCGCTATTACACGAAACACATAAAATAATAGGATCATACCGGGCGGACGACTGGCAGCGCATAACGATCACCCCCGTTTTGTTTGAACAGATTACAAGTGCAGTTATATACGCCAGCGGCGAACAAAAAAAACAAGCTATTGATATTTTGTCAGAAGATCTGAATGTAGACGGCTATCCAGATCAACTTATTAAACAAACGCAAGCTTTTAAGGTATATTATCAAATAGGAGGAAATACATGAAAATTGGTTTTGTGGGACTCGGTAAAATGGGATCTCAGATTGTAAAGAAATTAATAGAATCAGGACACGAGGTCAGTGTCTATGACACGAACCCTGAACTTGTAATGCAGACCGAGGCATTTGGCGCCCGCGCTACCCAAAGCAGAGAGCATTTAGTTAGCGACGTGGGCGAACAAGCAATAATCTGGCTTATGATACCTGCGCAATTTGTTGAAGATGAAGTGCAAGAATATGCCAAGTTACTGCAATCAGGCAGTATTTTGATCGATGGTGGAAATTCGAATTATCACGATACGTTGCGACGCGCCGATCTATGCAGCGATAACGGGATCATCTATATGGACGTTGGCACAAGTGGCGGCATATTGGGTCTAGAAAATGGCTTTAGTTTGATGGTCGGTGGACAAAAAGCAGCTTATGACATGCTCTTGCCAGCATTTGAAGCTTTGACAAAGCCAAGTGGAGGCTGCGCATACATGGGACGTAGTGGGTACGGTCACTATGTCAAAATGATCCATAATGGCATTGAGTATTCAATCATGCAGTCATATGCCGAAGGATATGATGTTCTCAAGTACGGTCCCCTACCAGATATCGACCTATCTGCGGTCGCCAAAATTTGGCAAGAAGGCAGCATTATTCAGTCAACATTAAATGGGCTTATCCAGGGAATACTGGAAAATAATCCAGAACTAGATGGTATTGACGGCTATGTAGACGCATCCGGTGAAGGTGTCTGGACACTAGATGTTGCCCACGAAGCGAATATTAAAATGCCTGCTTTAGAACAATCCGTGGCAGTTAGAACCGCTAGCCAACAAGGTAACGTATTCTTTGCAACTAAATTACTGGCTGCCATGCGACATTCATTTGGTGGTCATCCAATCAACAATAACAAAAGTAACCAGTAATCATGTCACACTTACCACCTACGACCCTTGTAATTTTCGGATCAAGCGGCAATTTATCAAAACACAAACTTATTCCGGCGCTTTATAAGTTACTTGCCGCAGGGCAACTACCAGATAAATTCGCTATGATCGCGATTTTTCGTGATACCAAACAGAACATTAATAATCTGTTCCAGGAAGCAGAAATACAAGTCCTGCGCGACCATGTGGAGTGTGACCCGGTGATTATGGCTCGCCTAAAGTTACTTATGAAACCACTTATTATTGACAGCACCAAACAAGAAGATTACGGCAAGTTACGCGACCTTCTCGAGTTGATCGACAAAGAAAATAGCGTGGTCATGGACCGACTATTTTACCTCGCTATTCCGCCAAATATATTTAAGTCGGTTGTGACGTGTTTAGGTGAAACGGGGTTAAACGCACCAAATGACAACGTAAAACACGCTAGTCGTATTCTAGTTGAAAAACCATTCGGGAGTGATCTGGATTCATCAAATGATCTCATTAATCACATGGCGAACTACTTCGAAGAACGACAAATTTACCGCGTTGACCACTATCTGGCAAAAGAAACCGCTCAGAATATTCTGGCCTTTCGTTTTAATAACCCACTGATAGAAGCCATCTGGAGCCGTGAATTTATTGATCATATACAAATTACTGCCGCTGAAAACGCTGGTATCGAATGGCGAGTCGGATACTACGAAGGCACTGGCGCCCTGCGTGATATTGTGCAAAGCCACCTATTGCAGATAATGTCATTGGTCATGATGGAATTTCCTGACGGCATGACGCCTGCTGCTATTCACAAAGAAAAGCTTACGCTATTAAAAAATGTCGAGTCAATTGATCCTATGCTGGTGAATAAAGTTGCCGTACGGGGTCAATACGACACCTATAAACAAGAAGTCAACAACCCGGACTCGACAACTGAAACTTATGCCGCACTAAAACTCGGTGTTAACAACCAGCGTTGGGGCGGAGTCCCTATCCTGCTTCGTAGTGGCAAAGCTTTAGCTCAAAAAACGACTGAAATACACGTCATATTCAAAGATAGGATGCGCCAAGGTCTGCCTCCAAACCAGCTGGTTATTCACATCCAGCCAAAAGAAGGCATCACCTTGAACTTGATGGCCAAGAAACCTGGCTTGACCAATGATTTGCAAACGGTAGCCATGGACTTTAACTATCGAGATTCATTCGCGAACCAGATCACAGCTGACGCATACCAACGGGTAATAACCGATGCTATGCTGGGTGACCAATCGTTATTTGCCACCAGTGAAGAAGTTTTGGCATGTTGGGATATTCTCCAGCCAGTCGTTGATAATTGGAAAAACAATCCCGACAGCTTACAAACGTACCATGCGGGTACTTGGGGACCGGTTGTCACGGATGAACTGGCAGCTAACTTTGGTTATGAATGGCTCAACCCTGCCGTTTCTGAAGTATCAGCAAAGTAAAGGAATTATTAACTAGACACAGTATTCTATTAGTGGCATCCATTGTACGTCTCTCGTACTATATAAATTAAAAAAAAGTGTTGACGAGCTAAAAATCATCAGCTACAATTATTTATAGGAAGATCAAGTGATGCAGCACATTATCATTATATGTGACCGAACAAGTTCAATAGTTCAGTGCAAAAGCTCAGTTATTTAGTTAGAAGGTCACATCTGTTGGTGCAAATCTTCCGAAAAGAGAGACATGAAAATGTCTCTCTTTGTTTATTGGGCCTAGACATTCGCGGAACATATCCCCTAATACCAGCCAGAAGAAACGTATCAATCCTCTATCCCAGCCAAACATAAGCACTACATACCAGCTAAACTAGCTGGTATTTGCTAGAATAGATATATGTCAGAAGTAATAAATAAGCATAGATCAGTTACGGCCATAGTATATAGCTTTTTACTCACAGTATCGGTTGCACTACTTGGGATTATAGTGGCAAATATGATGTTCCCTCAAACAAACTATGCATGCTCAGGCCCTGGGTTTGCAGATGGCTGCGAAGCGGGTATATGGAGTATTATCGGTTCGACGATAGGTATATTGTTCATACTTGGTTTAGTAGTTGCAGCAACTATATCAGTAAAGCAACTTCTGAATCTTTTAAGAGTAAAATCTAAGCAGTAATTTCTTTTAGAAACACGTCCACTATCTATCTAGCTTACATCCGCCGTATTTTGTGTATGAATTGAATCTCTGGTATAGTGACATTCATGATCGATAAAGTTGTCGCACGGTACGGTATCAAAAACCAAGATATCCACGAGCCAGCATATATGCCTGGCGACGCTATTTTAGACATGCGACTGCTGAATCCGAATTCAGACGTATTAATCGTCATATATCCATGAAAGAATGACATTTGTTGTAGCACCCTCAATCGTCTATTATTAACCTATGTCCAACCTACGTAAAAAACCTATAACACTATATATCGCCACTACAATTGTAGGTATAGGGATGGTCGCAGATGTTATCTACACACTTACTGTGTTGATCCGTTCTGTTCATGCAGCGACCATTTCCGGGTGATCTTCAGGTTATCGACGTCGATCGGCATCGGCACGCGCCAACTCCAGCTGATTGATGTTCTCCGTAATGA
Organism: Saccharimonadales bacterium (SeqCode); assembly: GCA_038319685.1. GTDB lineage: Bacteria > Patescibacteriota > Saccharimonadia > Saccharimonadales > Saccharimonadaceae > UBA6022. The sequence continues at coordinate 31,859 of JBBQDN010000001.1, read as the reverse complement.
CACGGATGGTACCCAAAACAGTACATGACGATTACCATACTAAATGAGCTTATTGAGACAAGTCTCTAGATCTCTAAATTTTCGACAACTTCGTTATCTTGAGTAACGACGTAGCTTGTCGTCGTACTTGACGAACCGAATTGCGCTAGGGCAATCCCCTGCCCTGACCGGTCGTTGTGTTACTAGGCTTGTATGACCATACACTAAATTGTCGCGAGGGTTGCTATTCGCGTGAGTGTAGTATACGGTTTGGGATACTATTCGTGCAAATCGACTCATGTATGTATGTTATTGTACCCTGTTTTCACACTAGTCAATACTATGGTTGACTCTCAGCTAAAGGATTAAAACGCAAGCCCCGCATACCTTATTGATTGAAAATTCAACCAAGTACCGTATAGTAAACAGTATGCACACTATCTTACTTATCGGAAAACGAGCACAAATACTTGATCAACTTAAAATATTACTAGAAAACGAACACATGAACGTCATTCTGACGAGTGACCTTGAAAATCTGACGACGATCGATGCGAGCACTATTGACGTTGTTATGTTTGGTCGCGCACTAAGCTCTGAGCAGCAAGAAGCGCTACAGGCGGTGTATCAAAAGAAAAATCCTACACTACAGTGTATTAGCGGGCTTGCACCTATCCCTCAGTTATTAGCTGCACAGGTAAAATCCGCAGCGACTCACAAAGATAGTCACCAACCAACCAACGCTAGTCGTAGCGGTGACAGTAAGGCTATTGAGGTGAGTATTACAAACATAGCCCAGCTAAATGTGACTGTATGGTGGCTGACGGTATTTTATCATGCAAAATCACAGGTAGTCGTTGATTCAACGTACGAACCCGGCAACTATGTTATTGATCTGCCTAAAAAATTGCAGAACAAACGATCATGGATCGTCGTAAGCGTCGGTGAATCAACCTACGTTATATAATAGGTCAAACTCTGCCTGCCAATAATTGACTGCTATTATTTGTTTAGTTTTGCTTTGAGTTTTTTCTTTAAAATGCGTTTGCGCGCGGCGCCGTGCCAATTCTTGTGTTTAGCCATATGTGGTATCCAATCCTATTATATCTTTCCCATCATACCACGTTACGACCCTTGACGACCTCAGAAAAAAGCAACATCCACTGGGTGAGGGTCATTTGTGACGGTTTGATGTCGGCAGCAAGTCCAATACGCGACCTGGGCATTCGTGCAAATATTTTTGGATCAGAAAAACAATCAGCAATAAAATCACGGTATAAGGGCAACAACCTGGGTTCAATCAGCGATTTGTCACGGTGGACTATTTCGAGTAAAACCGTGTCGACATTTGGGTGTGGCCAAAAATCAGTCCGTCGGAGTTGTTTGCGGACACGGACGGCGTATTCGGGGCCGATTGACATGCCGAGCTGGCTGGTAAATCGATTCGAATCAGATAATAGCTTGCCTGCGAATTGCTTTTGTACAATCAAATACGTCGCTACCGGCGGATTGGCCGATTCGGTCAGCTTTCGCACAATTGGCGTACTGAGGTGGAACGGAATATTCGCGAATACTTTATAGGGAACATCCGGAAGTTCCATCGTCAGAAAGTCTGTTTCGTAGACACTGACATTATCATATCGTTTCATATTCGTACGGAGGGTCGAGGCGATGCGTGGTTCGAGTTCGACGGCGACAACTTCGCGACATCGGTCGGCTAATACCGATGACAATACCCCGCTGCCGGCCCCGATATCATATACCAGGTCATCGCGACGTATTGATGTATGCCCGATAAGTTCTTTGATGAACTGAGGGTTACGCAGGAAATATTGTGAATAGTGTGCAAGTCGTTTCATAGTATGAGTATAGACGTTATTATACTATACCTTTTAAACGTAAGAGGTATTATTATAAAAAAAGATTGACCGTAAGTAAATTATAGTGTAGAATCACACACCAGTGCGTTGGTCAAATCGTGACCATCCATGAACCTGTGAAATGAGGACTATCGGTCAAATTTGCTGTAAAGGCGGTTGACGGCGAGAGCTATTGAATCTCGCACTGACACATGTACTTGTATTAAGTACATCACAAACGCCGAGAGCTATCTTGGTGTGTAGAATGATAGATTGAAGGAGATTGCAATGAAGCGTTTTATCAGCTCTGTTGTGGTGGCACTGCTTCTCATCATCGCGCCACTGAACTTGGCTCAGGCCAGTCCGGTGCATGATGGGGCACATGTTACCACCGTGTTGCAAGCGGCAGCAGTCGCGGATCAGGAGGTCGCACAGTTGGCGGTGAAGGCAACGTTCTTCGACGGCGCCCAGCTATTCACCGGTAGAAATCTGACCGGCAGCAGTACCAAGCTCACCTGGAACAACCTCGGGAGGTGTGACCGAACCGGATACTCCCGGAATATAGTAGGGGGTATGTACGAGGGTGGATGGGACCTCAAAACGGTATCAGTGTACTTTAGTGGTCAGAACGGTTGTAATGCCGCGACGATCTACTACAAGTCAGGATTCGTTCTTTACGTCGGTGTGAACGGCGGGAACTGGGTGAATACCGAGATCGAAAACCGGGGTCCGATCAGTCGGATCGTGGTTCGCTTGGCCTGACTTTAGGTCCGGTCGCTGCGCGTTCATGCCAGCGGCCGGACCGTCAAACGTTAATCCCTGGTTTGAGTTCTCATTTCAGAACTCACTAGGTCTATCACCGATAAGAGAACCACTTCTCTCTGGGCGATAATGTCACTGCCGCCTACGGGCGAAGAGCCACCCAGCAATGGGTGGCTAGTTTTATGTCTAAATCAAACAGGCCGCATATGACGGCCTGTTTATCTGCTCAATATTTATTATGAACGTTTTGTGAATTGGTATGTACCAGCGTATGTTAGGACTGAGAGAATAATCGCAATCGCAACCGTACTATCCAGGGCTGTTCCTGTTTTTGGTAATTCAGCAGGTATTTCGGGCATCGACATGACTACAGGAAGTACTGGTGCGATCGGTGTTGATACAGGAACGACCGGCGTAGGTGTAGGCGTAACTGGTGGTGTGACGACGGGCGCGCAACTAGCCTTTGTTTTTACGAGCATCTTGCCCGCAATAAACTGGGCACCATGTCCCTTGACGGTGACATCTTTGATTTGTGGTCCGTAGTACACGTCGATCTGCATGTTTTTACATGCTTCGGGGAGTGTAATGCGTAGGTTTTCCGACGGAACGACATTTTTCTTTAATACAACTGACGTGCTGTCAAAATGTGTCTGTGGAGTGGCCGATGGATCGCTAAATCCTTTGCCGTTATAGTTATCGGGCATGGTGTATGACGAAAAGAAAAGGGTCAGATCGTCGCAGAGTGGTGTGTCACCGACACTTTTAATTGTGACATCGCTATTACTTCTCCAAATGACATTTAGGTTTTTTGATTTGTTCCCATCAGCACAAGTTGGCTGAGTTGTCGCATGGACAGACGGTGATGCGATGAATGCCGTGGTGGTTACTAGGCTAAGGATAATAAGACTTTTTGATAATGTATTCATAAGTACCTCTCAAGTTACTTTAACTTAAGCATTATACCACTAAATATACTAAAAGTCAACTATGTTGATCTATGACCATTGTTCGATATAGGCATCGACATCAAATTTCCGGGCGAGTCCCGCCGCGTTCATGTAGCGAATCTTGCCAAATACTGCGCGCTGCGCCCATGCACGGTCGTGGAGCCCTGCGACTGCCCAGAGGATACCAACGTAGCCGTTAGGATCACCACCATCGATAGAATAGTTATCGTTTAGATAGATACAGGTTGCGAGAGCCTGTTCGGGTGTGGCTGACCACTCTAGTATTTTTTTTGCCCAGTACATGCGCATATAGCCATGTATGTTGCCCGTTCTACGTAGTTGGTTTTGGGCTGCGTTCCACGGTGCATCGTGCGTAGTTGCCTGTTCCCATTCATCGACAGTGTACGTAAATTCACGCTTATCACTACGGTGTTCGTCTAGTGTTTTTCGGGCCCAGTTATGAGCACCGTCGAGCGATAGGTATTGTTGATTGTAATAGCAGAAATTATCGGATAGTTCTTTGCGGACGATCATTTCTTCGAATAATGCGTTCATACCGTCCGCTGTCGACGGTACCGCAGATGCGTGGGCCATTTGTGACTCTACGAACAATAACGGTGGTTCATCAACGATTTTCATTGTTTCTAATGCAACACGGAGTGCAGAAATTTGTCCGAAGTGCAAGTACGGACTCAGCCCGGATTGATGGTCGCTGGCTATGTCGTTTCGTTGCAGTGCATACGTCTTCAGATTATTTTTTAAAAAGTCACATAGGTGCTGGTGAGCAGCCTGTTCGCCAGGTCGCGTAGCGATAACGATACCAGAATGTGGAATATCGCCGACGATTGTGGCTATTTCATCAAAAACCAGTGACCGAATAGAGTCTTTATACGTAAACGGGTGACGGACAATATTATCAGGCTCGATCATAAACTCGACAAGTAGACGATGTATTTTCGGGCGGATAGTACGGGCGGCGAATTCTTGCTTGTCGGATGTGATCCAGGTGGGGACGATATTATGGGTATCAGTGACATACGTCGAACCTATAAACGTTTTGGCAATGTTTTCGACCAGTTTTCGAGGGCTTCCCAGTGGACTAAAGTCAAAATGAATATGATTGGCGCGAGTTTCATGCAGTACATCACGTATCGAATCCACGGGATTGCCCGTGCGCATAATAAACGGGATATTTAGTGTTGCAAGCTGCCGTGAAACTTCTAGAAGTCCATGTTGCATGAAATCATAGTGTTCACGTGACCTGAACCCTGTGCGGGAATACACGTTAAACAGGACGATGAGCGGGAGATGTTGTTCGATTGCATCATGCTGTGCGGTCAAAAGTGCGTGATTATCTTGAACGCGTTGATCACGGCTCATGACATATATGACAGCGTCGCCATCGACATAGTGGTGAGTGAGCTGGTTGGTTCGGGACATGTTCATGTCTATAGCTTAAATGAGTTCATGACGTATTGATAGTGGCCCTGATGACGATGAGAGTATAATGAGTGGTATAAAGGGGGACACAATATGTTGAAAGATAGTTATGCATTTAGCGGTTTTTCAGTCGACGACCTGGAGACTGCAAAAAATTTCTATGCACGTGTACTGGACATCGAGGTAACGAGTGACGAAATGGGGTTCCATTTGCACGTTGCTGGTGGTAACCCAATCTTTGTGTACGAAAAAGACAATCACGAACCGGCTAGCTATACTATTTTGAACTTTCCTGTCGACGATATTGATACTGCTGTCGACGAACTGATTAACGTTGGCGTTGTCATGGAACGATATGACGAAATACCTGGTATGCAGGACGAAAAAGGTATTGCGCGCGGTAAAGCGGCTGACCGCGGCCCGGATATTGCGTGGTTCAAAGACCCAGCCGGTAATATTTTGTCCGTGCTTAGCGATTAGCCGTTATATTAATTCGTTAGGAACAGGAATTGGATATTCACCGTTAAAGCTTGATAGACATAACTGCTGTTTAGGAAGTCCGATGCTTTTGACGAGATTATCCAAGCTGAGGTATTCCAGGCTATCGGCATTGATAATTTCCATAATCTGTTGTCTGGTGTATTCAGCCGCAATAAGATCGGTACCGCGTGGCGTATCGATGCCGTAAAAATCAGGGTATTTAACTGGTGGTGATGCGAGTCGGACATGAATTTCATGCGCACCATGTGCCCGAAGAATTTTGATAATGTATTTGAGCGTATTGCCCCGGACGAGTGAATCGTCGATCAGCACGATACGTTTATCTTTAACTACTTCACCAATGACATTGAATTTCAATTGCACAGTATTTTTACGGATTTTTTCCGGTTCAATGAATGTTCGTCCGATATAACGATTTTTAAGCAGGCCAAGTTCGTACGGAATACCTGATACTTTCGAAAACCCAATTGCCGATGGCAATCCAGAATCAGGTACGCCGACGACGATGTCGGCCTCCACTGGAGCTGTTTCAGCCAGTATTTCGCCGGCTCGGTGTCGAGCGCCGTAGACACTTTTACCACCAACGCTGCTATCAGGACGTGCCAAATAGACAAATTCAAATGCGTCAACATGCTGCGATCCCTTACTGATTTGTACTGACGTAATGCTTTCCTGATGAAGGATAACCAGTTCTCCCGGAAGCACGTCACGATAAAAATCAGCACCAATAATGTCAATCGCAACTGTTTCCGATGCAACGACGTACCCGTGATCACTTTTACCGATCGATAATGGTCGAATACCGTGGTCGTCGCGGAACGCAAAGACTTTATCTTTGTATAGTCCGACGCAGCTGAATGCTCCGGTGAATAGCGGCCAGCATGTTTTGAGGGCTTTTGCGATATCACCAGATTTTTTAAGTTCATTGCCAAGTGCCAGCGCCATGAGCCCGGAATCGTTCAGGTCGGGCGCGAACAAATCATGTTCCACTGCATATTCTTTGAGTTTTTCTGTATAGGGTAAATTACCATTATGAGCAAATGCAAATTGAATTCCCTCTTGTTCATAGGGTTGATTAAACCCTGGGTGTTGCCCACCGGCAGTTGCATAACGATTATGACCAATGGCAATTTGACCACGCAGTCTAGTGAGTGAATCATCGTCGTAGACACTGCTCACTAGACCTGCTTTTTTGTGGATATGGAGTTTTATACCGTCAAATGAAGCAATTCCGGAACTATCTTGTCCCCGGTGTTGCATAGACCAAAGCCCCAGATATGCCAGGCGGGCAACATCGAAATCCTTACTGTTACTGATAGCAATAACAGCACATTTTTCGTTGATACTTCGCATGGACATGCAGCCTCCTAGAATAGTTGTCGGTTTATATAGTAGGTTTTAGTATAGCAGTTTTGAATGACTACGCTTGTTCAAGCTCGCTAATGGTTAGTTTTGTCATGTTGAGCATTGCTTGCATGACACGACCAGCTTTTTCTTGATCAGAATTTTGCATAAGTTCACCAAGGGCTTTTGGGACGACTTGCCACGAGACGCCAAATTTATCTTTGAGCCAGCCACACTGACCGGGTTCACCGCCGTCAGCCGTCAATGTATCCCAATAGTAGTCAACTTCCTGTTGATCATCACAACTAATAAATAACGAATTACCATCGGTGAACGTAAAATGAGACCCACCGTCCATCGCCATAAAATCTTGACCATCTAGTGAAAATAGCGCATGGAGTAGCCGGTCGGTACCAGGCATTACCATCTGGCTGCTGAGTGCTGAGTTTTTAAATACTGACAGATAAAATTCAACCGCTTCTTTGCCGCGACTTTCAAATGTGAGGAATGTTGTGATTTTTTGCATAAAAAACTCCTTATAGTTCGTACTTATGGTAGTATACCAAATCATCATCTTGCATGTGTACTCTGAAACCTTTATGCTTAAACAATGGATGAAATTAAAACCCAACTGACCGCCCGTGGATTTAGCGGAGATATTGAAGATGCTGCTGATGTACTCGAGAAATACTCGCACGATGCATCAATGTTCGAGATTATACCTAAGCTTGTGATTGCACCAAAAACTGCTGCTGATGTTGCCACTGCAGTGAAGCTTGTTGCTGACGCAAAAAAACAGCTCCCTGCCTTGTCTCTGACTGCACGAAGTGGCGGTACAGATATGTCTGGTGCGGCGATTAATGATTCAATCATTGTCGACTTTAACCGTTATTTGACCGAAGTTATTTCGGTTAACGATGATATCGCCGTGACACAGCCGGGCGCGTTTTATCGTGATTTTGATAAAAAAACAGGCGTCTACGAACTCCCTAGCTATCCTGCCAGTCGTGAACTATGTACGGTCGGCGGTATTATCAACAATAACAGTGGTGGTGAACGGTCGTTACAATACGGGAAAACCGAGCGCTACGTCCCGGAACTAAAATTTGTGTTTGCTGATGGCATTGAGCGCGTGGTAAAACCACTTGACCGTAATGGGCTGAATGCTAAAATGAGCCAAGATGATTTCGAAGGTCATGTGTACCGTGATCTGTACAATCTGATCGAGAATAACTACGATCAGATCAAGTCCGCCAAACCAAACGTCAGCAAGAACTCAACTGGGTACCGTTTGTGGGATGTTTGGGACCGTGACACTGGTGTGTTTGATATAACTCAGGCTATTGTTGGTGCCCAGGGGACGTTAGGCTTTGTCACCGAAGGCACATTACAACTGGTCAAACGTGCGACACACTCCGGATTGTTGGTGTTATTCATGCATGACCTTGATAAACTTGGTGAACTGATTCCAACTGTATTAAAATATAAACCTGCAACATTCGAAAGTTTCGACGATGCCACGCTATGGCTTAGTATTAAATTTATGCCGAGTTTCCTTAAGTTACTTGGCCCGGTCAAGTTTATTCACCTGCTGATTACATTGATTCCTGACGGACTACAGTTGCTTCGAGGTATTCCAAAACTTGTCCTCATGGTGGAATTTAATGGCGACACCGAAGAAGAAGTTCGAGCGAAGATCAAGGCACTTCATAAAGACCTTGGTGGTCAAAAAGCTCGCTACGAAATCAATGGATTCGAAGAAGATCCAACCGAAGGTGCAAGTGAGAAATTCTGGATTATGCGCCGTTATAGTTTCCAGCTGTTACGTTCTAAAGTCAAAGATAAACACACCGCGCCGTTTATCGATGACCTAATCGTGAATCCTGAGTATCTATCAGAATTTCTGCCACAACTCCGCGTGATTATTAAAAAGTACAAACTACTGGCGACGATTGCCGGTCACATGGGTGATGGTAATTTCCATATTATCCCCCTCATGAAATTAGAAGATCCAAATGACCGTGAAAAGATCCTCCCTGCAATGAAAGAAGTCAACGAACTTGTTTTAAAGTACAAAGGTAGCCTGAGCGGCGAACACAACGACGGACTGGTTCGTGGCCCATGGTTAGAACAAATGTATGGCAAAGATATGGTTGATTTGTTCCGTGAGGCAAAACATATCTTTGATCCAGACGGTATCTTTAACCCGCATAAAAAGGCAAATGCTGAGTGGGATTATAGTTTCTCGCACATTCGCGAACATTTCTAAGATTTATAGGCATGCAAAAACCCGCACAGTACTGTGCGGGTTTTTTAGTTTAAAAAGACGCCGGGACGGCGCATGAGACAAGGTGTGTGTCAGATGAGAAACACACCGGGCGGACTGAGCCGTGAAGACGACAGACGCATCAGTAATTCATGACTCCCGAAGGAGTTGATGTGTTTTGTGGCGTCGTCACTGTCTTCACGGGCTCAGTCCTGGGACTGCTGAGTTGGGGGGTGTCCCGGTCAGGTCGTGCGGGTGTCGCTGCAGCAATCGGTCAGGGTGTTGCTGTCGGCGGCGGGGACGATGGTGGTGTGACCCTTGTTGTGGAGGGTCAGCGGGGGTCGGTTCATGGACTGCTTCCTTTCATTGTGTGGCCTTCTTAGAGGCTACGGGATTGGAATGCATCGGGGCGCAAAATAACCCGCGTACTCGCCATCATCCTGTCTGGCTGAGAGGATGAAGTAGCAAGATCAAAATAATTTGGTCCAGGTACTTCATCCTCTATTGGTGTGTTTCTCATCTGTTAATGTGATTCAGGACCATGTAGGTCAACTGAACTTAAAAGTAACTATACTCCTCTCTTTGTTATGTTGCAAGTCTATTCTCAGGATTGCTTCGTATGATTATCACATAAACGAAAGGAATGTAATAATATGAATAGTATGACACGCGGGGTAAAAAACGCGTTCCGTAATCCCCTGCGCACCGGCGCAGTTGTGGTGATACTGGCAATTGGCATCGGGCTATCATTATCGATGTTGGTCGCTCAGCAAGCAATTGCCGATCGGATTACTCAACTACAGTCTAATCTGGGATCGACGATTACAATTAACCCAGCCGGGGCACGAGGTTTTGAAGGTGGTGGCGAACCGCTCACTAGCACAGCAGCAACCAAAGCCGAAGCAATTAGTCACGTGTCGTCTGTGACCGGGTCTTTGACGCTGCGACTTCGTAACCAGACTACGTCAACAGGTAATGGTGGACCTGGGGGTATAAGTACGTCAGCGACAACCGGAACGACGAACTTAAACTCATCGATCGATGCTGGCACACTCGGTCGTCGTAATAGCAGTTCGACCGAATCAGGAACAGGGACCGCATTGCCTGCGTTTAGCTTGCCTATTACTGCCGTTGGTGTCAGCGGTGCAACGGATGCATCGGGCGCTCAGTTAACGCTTACAGCAGGTCGTGTGCTTGCGGATACCGACAAAGATACTGACGTTGCGGTCATAGGGTCGGGCTTAGCGACGAAAAATAGTTTAAGCGTTGGGTCGACATTTACTGCATATGACAAGACATTTACGGTGGTCGGGATATTTAACGCAACCAGTGCGTTTGAAAATGGTCAGCTGTATCTGCCGATCTCGACTGCACAAACACTTAGTGCTCAAGCTGACGAGTATAGTTCAATTGTGGTCAGCGTTGATTCACTCGAAAACGTCGACAGCACGGTCGCGAATCTTAAATCGGTGCTTGGTACGACGGTTGATGTGACGAGTAGCCAGCAGAATGCCCAGACGGCGATTGATAGCCTTACGAGTGTGCGTAATGTGTCGCTGATCGGATTCTTTGCGTCACTGATTGCCGCAGGGGTGATCATCTTTCTGATTATGTTGGTTGTCGTCCGTGAACGCCGCCGCGAAATTGGTGTCCTTAAAGCGATTGGTGCTGGCAATGGCAGTATCATGAAACAGTTTATGACAGAAGCGTTAGTTCTGATTGTTCTTGGTTCGGTTGTTGGAGTCGGCGTCGCATATGGCGCAAGTGGCCCAATTGCTCAGTCTCTGGTGACATCAAATACAACCAGCACAACGACACAACAAGCCGTGACTGGTGGACGTGGTGGCTTTGGTGCTGGGCGACGACTTGGTAATATTCAAACCAGTCAGGAGCTCGTAGGTAAAGTTGCGACATCAATTGGCCTCCCTGTGCTGCTTGAGGGACTTGGTGCTGCACTACTTATCGCGATTATCGGCAGTGCGATTCCGGCATGGATGACCGCAAAAATCCGTCCTGCCGAAGTAATGAGAGGAGAATAATATGTTACAAGTCACAAACCTACAAAAAAAATTCAAAAGTGGTGATCATACCATCAGTCCTGTCAAAGACGTCACGTTTAGTCTGAAACAAGGAACATTTGCGGCGATTGTCGGTCGAAGTGGGAGCGGAAAAAGTACCTTGCTTTCGCTGCTTGGTGCGCTCGACCGCCCGACGAGTGGAACGATCGAAATTGGTGACGGTCAAAATATTGCCAAACTATCTGATCGACAGCTGACAGAATATCGACGTAATGGTATTGGGTTTGTATTTCAGCAATACAACTTGATTCCTAATCTGACGGCGCTCGAAAACGTCATGTTGCCAATGGAATTTGCGGGGGTACCAAAAATACAGCGTGCTCATCGTGCACAGGAACTACTCGAACAAGTTGGTCTGGACGAAGATCGTCAAGGTCGACGTGCAAATCGACTGAGCGGAGGTGAACAGCAACGCGTTGCGATTGCGCGGGCGCTTGCCAATAAACCGGATATGATCCTAGCTGATGAACCAACAGGCAATCTAGATACTCATAACGGTGAGTTGATCTTTCAGCTCCTGCACGACCTGTCTCGTAGTCAAAAAACGACCATTATTGTCGTGACACATGATCTTCAGATTGCCGGAAAGACCGATGTGACCCTACGGCTCAAGGACGGTGTATTGGCTCAAGCAAAATAAATAACTATATAACGTGATAATAGCCCTGCAACCAGCGGGGCTATTATATTTGTTTGGGCAAAAGGCTGATAATACGTTTTTTATCACTATCGGACACACGGGTGACTATTTTTGTGATTAAAAGCTGCGCAGATAGTTCATCATCACTCATTGTATACATATGTTTACTACTGAGTAGCTGCTGACGTGACGTGACGATACATAGTTCGCGACCGACTGCGTAGGCAGTTTCACTGTGTTCTCCGGTTAGGATCAGGACGTCTAACCCGAGATGTTCCAGTTTATTGATTGCTACCATGTGTGTTCGTTGGAGTGTGTCGGTGAGTGAAATAAATCCATCAAATATGAGTCGAGTGTGCAAAGAAAGATCGTGCATGTCAGACACTGTATGCGTTAGGCTGGCGTGTGCAATAGCAATGACCTTATGGCCATGGGCAGCCAGGCTGTGGAGCTTGATAATAGCGCGTTCATGTTCGTTTTCCGTAAGGTCACACCGCACGAGCACTTCTTCGGGCGCGCCCTTTATAGCAACCGTATAGGTAGCACCATTATGCCATACGGCTCCGCTACAGGACGACGATATGTCGAAATGAAGCGAAGTCATTGCAGTGTGACGACCAACTGGGCTGACATAGGCTTCGACGTATGTTTGTATGGCTGTATCGATAGCACCAGGAGGATCGAAAATAATTGACTTTGCGAGCATATCGAGAAATTCCGGCATATCTTTGCCAGCTGACCACAGAGAGTGAACAACAAGCTGTTTGTGGGTAAAATTGTCTAGGCCATCGAGAACGACGAGAGAACGTCCATTTGGTATGGGAAACAATTGATAGGACGCAAAGGTTTTATCGAGTAGTAACGACATCCGACGCGCCGGGGTATTCAGGATGGTTGTTGAATGAAGCATTAGGGGTATTATAGCAAAAAAGCGCATTGCCGGCGATGATCCGGCAATGCATTAGGGGTTTTATAACTATGACGTTAGGCAATACGCACAAGTTCGAGGCGTTGCAACTTGCCAGCTCTTCCCCACTCGATTGTTTCTTTGATTTGTTTACCGAGTAAGCTTTTACCTAGCGGGCTATTGATCGATATGCGACCATCACTTGGGTTTGCTTCGAAGCTATCGACGATAGTGTAGCGCAATAATCGTCCTTGGTTATCAATCATATCGACTACCGAACCGATCGCCACAATAAGTCGATCACGTTTACGTGGCAATAATCGCGCATTCTTTAAAATGACCTGCTTTTCATACAGTTCCGCTTCGGTTGACTGAAGTGAAGCTAGTTTTTGGATGCGAGCAAATCGTTCTTCGTGGGAATCAGATTTATCGAGTTCACGTAACTCGGAACGGATTTTATCAATATCGTGGGTGAGTCGAGCGATCTGCTTTTTTAGTTCTTTAAAGCCTTTTTTACTCAAATAAATAATCTCAGTTGTCGTCATAGCAATCTCCTTTTATGTTTGTCACGTATCAAGTCAATTATTTTTGCTCCTTGATGTATACGATTATGCCAAACGAGTCTGAATCGAACCTGAGAATTGCGATATTATTTATGATTTGTTTCGAGAATTTTTGCTGGTGCTTTTGATGCCTGCAAAATAATCGTAAACGTTGTCATGCCATGTTCTCTACTGGTTGCCGTTAGTTCGCCATCGTTTAATTCGACAATTTTTTTTGCAACCGACAAGCCGAGTCCATAGCCATTTTTTGAACCGTTCGTTCGGGAATTGTCAGCCCGGTAGAAACGATCAAAAATATGCGGTAGCTGCGCTTCATTAATGCCTTTCCCATCGTTACTGACGGCAATACTGGCTTTTCCTGAACGATACGTCACTTTGACCGATACAACCGATGTATTAGGACTGTATTTTATGGCATTATCAACAAGTATCGTGGCAAGCTCTTCGATGCTTCCAAGCGCTGCGGTGACAAATAACGGTCGTCCATAGGGCGTAAAAATAACGCGTTTGCCTGTTATATCGAATGATTTTATAATATTTTTGACTGCCTGATCGACGTCGACTTTGGCTCGTTCGACGTTAGAATAATCAAGTTTCGATAGCTGGAGAAGTGTATGGGACAGTCGGGTAAGTTTGTTGACTTCTTCAAGGTTGCTTTCGAGAAGTTCGTGCATCTCATCCTTTGAAAGATGTGTGTCACGAAGTGCAACTTCTATCTCTGTTTTCATCGCCGCAAGTGGCGTTCTCAGTTCGTGACTTGCGTCACTGGTAAACCGAGATTGCGCTTCGTGGGCTTCTTCGATCGGACGGATTGTTCGCCTAGCAAGATAAAAACTCCCGACGCCACCTAGCGCGAACACTAGCAGATTGATATATATCAGCCCAATTACTAAATTACCCTCACCTTCATGCAGTTGATCCGATCGAAGGTCCGTAAACCCGTAGCCTCTGGGTAGTCGCAGGCTTGTTTCGATTTGATCAAGTCTGGCGCTTAGTTCACTTGATGCAACCTGGTAAATTGCCACGCTAAACAATAGGCTGAGCGTCATTAGGATGAGCAAATACCAACCAGTTAATTTGAGTGTGGCATTTTGAAACATTATAGTGCCTGTAGTTTATATCCAAACCCGCGAACCGTGTGAATAAGCGGTGTTTTGAATGGCGTGTCAACTTTATTACGGAGGTATTTTATATAGACCTCGACAGTGTTCGGCAGGATGTCTGCATCGTAGTCCCAGACATGACTGATAATTGTGTCTTTGGATAACGGACGTCCTTGGTTACGAAGCAGATATTCCAAAAGTCCAAACTCTTTGTTGGTGAGTTGAATAGACGTGCTGCCACGTGTTACGGTATAATTTACGGTATCAAGCGCTAAATCACCTGCCGTAAGAACGTTAGGTTGTTGCTCGCTTGGCCGCCGTAATAATGCTCGAACCCGTGCGAGTAGTTCTTCGAGCGCAAAAGGTTTGACGAGATAATCGTCCGCTCCGCTATCGAGCCCGCTTGTACGGTCAGATACACTACCCAGGGCAGTGAGCATGATGACTGGTGTGTGTATTTTTGCCTCGCGCATTGCTTTTACGATAGCCATGCCGTCGTACTCACCAGGAAGCATTCGATCAATAATTGCAGCGTCGTATGGTTCAGTCGTTGCCATGGCATAGCCATCATCACCGTCGTAGGATATATCGACGGCGTAGCTTTCTTGTTCAAGTGCTTTTTTTAAAGCACGTGCGATTTTATGTTCGTCTTCGATAACTAATATTCTCATAGTTCTATAGTACCTTCCTAAACTGAGAAAAGACTTGGATTTTAGGCAAGATTGACGTATGTTGGGGCATATTTGTCACTCCACACCTGCATGTCAACAAGGATGGGCATAAGATCCTTGCCTTTTTTGGTTAGCTTGTATTCACAGCGAGTGTTTGTGGTTGAAAGTCGTTCAATAATGTCGGCTTCTTCAAGTGCATTTAGTCTCGCCGACAGGGTTCGAGGATTAATCCCACCGACGAGATCTTGGAGCTGACAGAACCGAACCGATTCTTCATTAATAAAGTAGCGAAGCAATTGAGGTGTCCATTTATCACCGATGATCTGAGTTGCCGCTGTGACACAGCCAATGGTTTTTGCTTCGTCCATAATTTCACTATACATTGTGTAGTGAAATTTGTCAAAATCTTACCATCTGATCTTTCACCGTCCCTCGGGTTCTGCCACTCGGTTTACCCCTGATATTTTTTATTGAATACACTAAAACAATTTTGGGGTGGCCCCACCGAATGTCACCCGCGGTGAGAGTTTGGACCATTGATTCTCGCAGTCACCATTAACCTAGCCATTATCTTTACGGACATGTGTCATGCTATATTCCCAACTCGCATCTGTTTTCTTGTGCGGGTTAAATATATAGAGTGGGTCAAAGATTTCTTTGACTGTCCGAAAATGCTGATACATGTCACGACCAAATATCGTTTGCAGCCATGGGCCACGGATCATACCGTCATTATGTTCGCCTGCCATTGTTCCGCCGTATTTCATCACGATCGGGATAAGTTCACGCATGATAGGTTCTAATTTAGCCTGTTGCGTGGCGCTGCTGATATCGATGAGTGGAATAATATGAAAATTACCATCGCCAAAGTGCCCTGCGATTGTCGCGGGGAGCTCATAATTTTTTAGAATTTTTCGTACATCAGGGAGGAAACGATGAATATGTCGTGGTTGAACGGTCATATCATCTATGAATGGTGCGGCGAATTTACCGTGGACTTTATTGCGTAGCAGACTCAGGCTCGCACGGCGAATGTTCCAAAATAGCGCACTATCACTGTCGTCATGTTCAACAGTAGTTTTTAGTTTGAATCCAACTAAATCCTTACGAAGCAGTGCGATTTTGGTATCAATCTCGGCGACTGACTGGCCATCAAATTCGACCATCAGGACAACATTCGGAACATGTCCATTAAATCTGGCTGCTTGTTTTAAAAGTATCGACTGCTGTTTGAGCCATTCTTTTGTGCCAAGTTGCTTGCGAAACGTACCAAAATATTTAATGCCAAGAGCGAATGTCACATCGTCAAAGCCTTCAAAGGTTGCTGGCCGGTGACGAATAACTGTCTCGATGACCCGCTCAAGCGTCGATGGTTTTTCGATATAGACAACCAGAAGTCCATTGTGGGGTGCTTTTGGGTGAGTTTGAATCGAAATGTCAGTAATAATGCCGAGTGTTCCTTGGCTGCCGGTGATAAGTTGCGTCATATCAAATATGCCCGTGTCACGGTCCCAGACACTCCATAAATTATATCCCATAGAGTTTTTGTTTACTTTGGGACGTGCGTTTTTTATGGTGTCGTAATTGGCTTCGACGAGGTCGTACACTTTTTTATAGAGTGTCCCTTCAAAATCATTTTGTTTCATTTTAAGCCCTAACTCACGTCTACCGATTGGTCCAAATGTATACTCGTTGCCATCCGCTAGAACAACACGTAACTCTCGAACAGATTTGTCTGTATTGCCATAATGCAGTGATCGTTCGCCGCCGCTATTATTACCGACCATACCTCCAATCGTGCACCATGCACGCGATGCCGGAACACAGCCAATCAGATGTGTGGTTCCCAGAAGTGTATCAATATCATGCATATACACTCCCGGTTGAACACTGAGAATATCACCGGAATAGGCAGATATAGTCGTGAAATGCTTTGTCATATCCAGGATGAGCGAACCACTAATGGCAGCACCAGACATGTCTGTTCCCGCTCCGCGCGGTGTCACAGATAGCATTGGATAAGACTTTTTTTTATCAACCATACAACGAACAAGGGACTGCACATCGCTACTATCAACCGGACTTAAGACGGCGGTCGGGACCTGTTCGTATATACTTGCATCGTGTGAATGGCCTATGCGTGTTTTTGTATCCGTCGCGATTTCACCACGAAATATAGCCCCCAGTTCTCTAAGTAGTGTTTCCATACGCCTACTATATCGTAAGCATGAGCAAGTTGTCGAGCTGGTAGCCGTGTTTAATGTTTTGAAAATATCGTACGGAGTGAAAGCCGTTTTGAATATTCTAGTGCCCCAAACCGGAAAAGTCGAATCGCTACCATTAACACGACAATGGCTGTAATACTAAGGATGAGAATACCTAGGAGTGCTTCACCTGTCGACAAGTTACCGACTGCGTTTCGTAGCATCAGTGGAATTGGTGCGGTAAGTGGGAAAAATGATAAGAATGTCACTACTGGAGAATCAGGTGAAGAGATAAATAACGTAACTGCGTAAAGCGGACCAAAAATAAGCGTCATGATCGCACCGAAAAACCCACTTGCTTCTTTAGCGGTCGGTGCCGCTGCGCCAATCGCAACAAGTAATCCCGTAAATAGAAGGAAACTAACGGCAAAGATGGCGGCACCCGTAGAGATTCGCACCCAGTCTAAAGGAAGGTTGTTTATATCGAAGTTCGGCAGCGTGAGACTTTCATGAAATAGTAGGTAGACAATCACCACCGGCACCAATATCACGACGATCTGTATAAATGCCAGCACGATCAGCGATATGATTTTACCGATAATAAGTACTCGAGCTTCGATTGTCGTGAGCACCATTTCTATCACTCGATTCTCTTTTTCTTCGGTTGTGCTCGTGAGCATCTGATTGCCAAACATTGCAATCAGGATATAAAACAGAACAAGAAAAATACCAGGCGCGATCAGTTGCTTGAACCCATCATATGGTTTCCCATTTTTGTATGTCGTTCCGTTAAACCTAACACTATCCTGGAGGACGGTTGCGTCCTGAGGATTGACACTACTGAGGGCTGACTGTTTCAGGAGTAACATAGCAACTCCTTGGTAACGGCTGTTATCGAACAGTCCGACGTCTTTGGCGTACACTTCGACTGGTTGTGTGGTAAGGTCACTGGGATAGTAAAAATATGCGTCTAAATTACCTTTTGTGACGCGATCAATTGTCGCTTGCTTATCTGCGCTGGATACTATTGATGCTTTAAAACTTTCTGCTAACTTAGGTGAGATTAACCCACTGTCGTCCGTCATAGCAAACGAAAATTGTTGATTTTTCGTATCTTCAGCCGCTTGATCGGTGGCTTTATTTGAAAAAAAGATGATGGCAAATACCGCACCGATAATAACCGGAAAAGAAAGTGCCAAAATCCAAAAAGATTTTTTCTTGAGTGTCCGAATGACTTCGAACTGAAATACTGTTCCAAGATTATGCATTAGATTGTCTCCTCTTGTTTTTCATTTTCATCACCAT
Source organism: Saccharimonadales bacterium (SeqCode) (assembly GCA_038319685.1). GTDB lineage: Bacteria > Patescibacteriota > Saccharimonadia > Saccharimonadales > Saccharimonadaceae > UBA6022. The sequence continues at coordinate 13,290 of JBBQDN010000001.1, read as the reverse complement.
ACACTTTGATGAAAATATCATCAAGTGAAAGACCGCCGAATTCCTTTTTTACTTCTGCAATTGTACCGTACGCGTATGCCGTGCCGTCCTTTAACAAGATTATACGATCGCAGAGCTGTTCGACTTCTTCCATTTGATGGGTGACGAACACAACAGTGGCACCTGCTCGTTGGTGTTCTTCGATGATTGTCATCAAGAGCCGTCGGTTGACTGGATCAAAGCCTTTGGTTGGTTCATCCAAAATTAGTAGCTCAGGATCATTCATAATTGTGATGCCAAGTTGGATTTTTTGCTGCTGTCCACCGGAAAGTTTATCGAGCCGTGTTTTTGCTTTGTCTTCGAGGTTCACACGTTTCAAATAATTTTCAGCACTTGTTTTGGCTTGTTGTTTTGTAAGCCCTTTGAGCCGACCAAAATAAACCATAACGTCAATAACAGACTCTTTTTTATAGAGGCCACGTTCTTCCGGAAGATACCCTAGTCGTACATCACCGCTGACAGAGAATGGCTTTCCGTTAATAAGCAGTGACCCGGCAGTTGGTTCGTAGATACCAAGAAGACTGCGAATGGTTGTGGTTTTTCCTGATCCATTGCTTCCTAAAAAGCCAAAGACTTCACCGCGGTTCACCTCAAAGGATAGGTCTTTGATGACGGTTTTTTTACCAAAATCCATCCGGAAATGGTCAATTGTTATGATTGCTGGGTTAGAAGTGTTTTTTGACATGGGCATTTTCCTTATTATCTGCATATAGCGTAGCATGCCGGCTTTTCGCTGTCGAACTCCGTCGACAGTTGACTTAAACTACTAAACATGCTATAATTGAAAAGTAACCTTTGTTAGTAATGACAATCGGATATGCACTGGCCGACGTCGCGGCCTTAATCGATTACCAATTGAAAGGTAGTATCGTGACACAATCAGATGAGAGCGTAGGGACGATGCTTTTCCTCCCCAACAAGCACGTCAAGGATCACTTGGCTGAGCTTAAAGGGGTCACCTTCCAGAAGCCGGCCGCAGTCAAGGTCTACACGGCCTTGCCTACTGGTTTCAGTATCCCCCATGGGGCGATGGCTGAGGTCAGAATCTATCAGGCTAACTTTTCGGAAGACGGTCGTCAGATCGAAATCCGAGGACTGGTGGAACTTCGCCGTGCGGGTGTGCTAAACACATACGCAGTAGACGGTTTCCTGCTCAAAGATGGAAACTGGGTCGGACAAGCCGAGCTGACGACGATTCTCGTCATCCCACAGTCCTGACCTGTACGACGGAACCCCGCGCCCTAAAAAGCGCGGGTTTTTCCTATTTAACGGTAATTCGTGAATGACAGTGGAAAATCAAAATCCTTAGCTCTCAGGAGCGCCATGGCTTTTTGTAAATCATCTTTGCTTGTGCCGATGACTCGAACGGCATCACCTTGAATTTGAGCCTTTAATTTCGGCAGGCTTTCTCGGATTTCAGCGGTAATCAACTTGGCATTATCTTGACTCAGTCCTTGTTTGAACGGAACTTCCCAGGTTGACTTGAGATTACTATCAACCGGTGTTTTGGACAGGTCAAGTACTTTAGAACTTTGTTCGCGGGTTGCGAGTTTTTTGCGGACAATATCCAGGACGGCATCTAGTTGCCACTGCCCGCTACCGATAATTTTAAATCCATCCTTGTCGCCGAGCCATTCGATGGCGGCGGGTGTTCCCTTGAAATCGTAGCGAGTACCGATTTCTCGTTCGGTTTGTGAAAAGACATTATTCATTTCGGCTTTGTCGAAATCGGATACGATATCAAATGAAAAACTAGGCATATATCTAGTATATCACCTCTCGTGGTAAGCTAAAGTGTATGAGGCAACAACTTCACCGGTTCGACGAAACACTGAGTACTCGAATAATATCATGGCCAGGTTGGTTACGCACACCGTTTCGGATCATTACGTTTATTGGCCGGCCTATTGTTACGATTGGCGTTTGCATGGTGATTGCAGGTATTGCGATCGGTCAAGCGAATCCGTCGCTGTTTTTGGCCAGTATGGTTGCGCTGGGGACGATGGGAGTTGGCACGATGATAAAGATGATTTTACAACGTGATCGTCCGTTGACGGAATATGTCGCGAACATGCTTTTTAAAAGTTCAAGTTTTCCAAGTGGTCATACACTTGGTTCGACGGTGTCATTCGGGTTACTTGCCTACATTATGACAAGCCTAGGACTATCAGTACTGGTTGTACTTGTATGTATGGCAGTTGTCGTTCTTATTATTGGTGTCGGGCTATCTCGGGTGTATCTGGGTGCTCATCATCCCAGTGATGTTGCGGTTGGATGGGCAGTTGGACTGCTAGGGCTTAGTATTATTATTTTTATCGTAAAGCCGGTGTTATGAGAGTTGTTGTTGTCTATAACCCGAAATCAGGCAGTAGTTTAAGTGCTAAAGAACTTCGGCAAAAATTTTCCGATCATCATATAACGATTGAACGTCTGATTCCACTTCAAAAAAACATCAACCGGACACTCGCATCATCGATTAAATTAGGTCGAACGATTGCCGTAATAGGTGGCGATGGAACGATCAGTAGTATCGCTGGAAGGATAACTGGTACCCGAGCAGTGCTTGCTCCACTACCTGGAGGAACGCTAAATCATTTCACTAAAGATCTAGGTATTCCACAGGATTTGGACGATGCACTAGTACGGCTTCGGACGGCAAAAATACAAAACATCGATGTTGGGCTGGTTAATGAAACGATTTTTGTCAATAATTCTAGTTTTGGCATATACCCAGCATCGCTGCGATTTCGCGAACAACTCGAAGATAGTATCGGGAAATGGCCAGCGGCAATCGTCGGAATCATTCGGGCACTCGTTCGTTTTAAAGTCTACAGCGTCACAATTAATGACCGAACGCTGCGCACGCCATTTGTTTTTGTTGGGAATAACCAATACAACCTACATGACATTGGTCCGATGAACCGGACATCAATTCATCGCGGTGTTTTAGGTGTCGCTATTGTTCGTAGCGCGTCACGTGTTCATACTGTATGGGTCGGGTTACGTGTTTTGCTTGGGATGGGTGATATTCTCAAAGAATTTGAAACTTTCAAAACGGATGGTATTACCATTGAATCGAAGCACCGAGAAATCCATGTATCACATGATGGCGAAGTGACTACTATGACACTTCCGCTTCGATTTGAGATTTTGAAAAAATCGCTTCGAGTTTTGTAGATATAAGGTATACTACGATACATGTTTAAAAAGTATTCGGGAAAATTATATTGTTTTTCACCGCCTGTAATGCTTGCGACGCTACTTATCGAGTTGAGTGTTGCTGGATATACTGTTTGGCGCTATAAACTGACGAATATTAGCCGACTTGTCGTGGCATTATGTGTATCCTTGGCTGCGTTTCAAGGAGCGGAATACATGTTATGTGGAGGGCTTGGGCTCACGGGGGTTGATTGGGCGAGAGTCGGCTATGTTGCCATTACGTTACTTCCTCCACTTGGGCTACATCTTTGCGTGCTTCTTGCTGGCAAGAAAAGTCATTGGCTCGTTGCGATCGGCTATGTCAGCGCCGTAGCGTTTATATATTATTTTATTTTCGTGACGCATGCTATTGCCGGGCAGGAATGTCGCGCAAATTATGCAATTTTTGACCTGCACAAAACTGCATCATGGCTATACGGATTATATTATTATGGGTGGTTGATGGTAACTGCCACGCTTGCATCGATTTGGTCACGTACTGGTAACCGAAAGGTGGAGCTTCGGGCATTAGTGTTAGGATATAGTGTATTTATTATTCCAACGACGTTTTTTAATATTGTCGACCCAACGACTATCGGTGGTATCCCATCAATCATGTGTGGTTTTGCTGTTTTGTTCGTCGTGGTGCTTGCAACGCTTATTCTCCCGACGACTGTACTAAAACGTCAACGTTAAAACACAGTTAGTTCTATGCTATAATGCAAGGAAAGTGAGGTGTATGCGATGAATGTACGAATAGAAATAGATACAAAAACGTTTGTTCGTTTTTGGTTAGTAGTTATTGGATTTGCGCTCGCTATTTTGGCGATTTATAGTGCGTTATCTGCGCTGATTATTATCGGTGCCGCGTTTTTTTTGGCGATGGCACTGAACGGTCCTGTCAGCCATGTCGCAAAAATACTTCCTGGTAAAAGCCGTGTCGGTGCGACTGCGATTGCCTATGTCGTCGTCGTGCTTTTGCTGGGTGTTTTTATATTCCTCGTTGTTCCACCTATCGTCGAGCAAACGGCCAAGTTTATTGAAACGCTTCCGGCAGTTTTTAGCAGCCTAACATCACAATGGCAAGGACTCAATACGTTTATTGTCGAACATAACCTCCAATCTCAGCTTGACGGCGCACTTGCAAGTGTTAAAAACAGTGCGTCTGGGTGGGCGACAAATGCTGGTGCAACGCTTTTAAACGGGCTTGGATCGGTATTTTCTGTTGTTACAGCAACTTTCCTCGTACTTGTTCTATCATTTTTGATGCTTATTGAAGGTCCTGTGTGGCTGGATCGTTTATGGGGCGTCTACAACAACAAACAGCGTATGGAATCGCACCGCAAGCTTGCAGATCGTATGTATAACGTCGTCACCGGATATGTGACTGGTGCACTGACGGTTTCTGCTATCGGCTCGTTTTTTACCGGAGTAGTTGTATTTATTCTGTGTTTGATTTTCAATATGCCATTAAACCTTGCACTGCCATCTGCTGCTATCGCGTTCGTATTGTCGCTTGTGCCGATGTTTGGTGCAACTATTGGGGGTATCATTATTAGCTTGCTACTCGCGCTGAACAGTGTTTCGGCCGGTATTATATTTGCGATTTACTTTATCATTTACCAGCAGATTGAAAATAACTTTATCGCACCGACTATTCAGTCAAAACGCGTTGAACTATCTGCCCTGGCGGTACTCGTATCTATTACGATTGGGCTGTATGTATTTGGGCTTGCTGGAGGTATTATTTCGATCCCGATTGCCGGCTGTATGAAGGTGTTAGTCGAAGATTACATGGAACGCGCGAAACGTAATCGTGCCCAGAGTGATAACGCCGTGACAAAATTAGTCAAAAAAATACGAGGCAAAGACCAGGAACAAGTTCAGGAAGTATAAATATTAGCTCCCACCACGTCTTGCTATGTGGTAAGGTCCGAAGTTAGATATATTCCCAAATTGGGCCGTGAACAGTATCGCGAATAGTGATACCGTTTTTTGCGAGTTCATCACGAATACGATCCGACTCGGTCCAGTTTTTGTCCTCACGAGCTCGCTGACGCTGTACTACCAGTTGTTTTTGTCCGTCTGTGATATCAGGTGTCGATTCGATAAGTGCGAGACCGAGGAGTTTGTCGATTTGTTCAAGGAGTTGACCGAGTCCACTTTGATGAATATCTGTAATTGAAACCCCGTCAAACTCCGCAAACGCTTGATCGATAATCGTCAGTGCGCGTGGTGTGTTGAGGTCATCATTGAGTGCTTCGAGGAGTGCCTGAGGAGCCGCTCGGAGTGAGATTTCCTTCTGGCTATCATCAGTTAGTGTGTCGTGTGTTTGATGGCGGAGTGCGGCAATGTTACGCCAGTTATGACGACGGTTTTTGGCACCCGTTAAATTCTCGAATGTGAAGTTACTTTCACTTCTGTAGTGACTTTGCAAAACAAATAATCTGTAGTCGAGTGGACTGTAGCCACGCTTTTCGAGAGTATCAAGCGTATACCCATTTGATAAGCTTTTGCTAATCTTTGTTCCCTCAACTTTGAGGTGGTTATTATGTAGCCAATAATTACTAAACGTGACGCCACTTGCCGCTTCGGACTGGGCGATTTCATTGGTGTGGTGAACGGGAATATGGTCGATACCGCCAGTATGAATATCGAGGGTGTTTCCGAGGATACTCATTGCCATGGCGCTACATTCCAAGTGCCAGCCGGGGAAGCCCATGGGTTGGCTATTGGAATCTGGAAGGTGGCTATTGGCTCTTCTTTCGCCATCTTCCATCTTCCATCTCCCATCTTCTACTAACTCCGCGGGCGTCTCCCATTCCATATCACGCTTCTCGCCTGCTGGAGTGAATTTCCAAAGTGCAAAATCAGCTGCGTGACGCTTTTGTTCGTTCAATGCGACTCGGGCACCGGCCTGCTGTGCGTCGAGGTCGAGTCCGGCAAAGTCAGCGTAAGTAGGAAATTTTGCTGTATCAAAATATATACCATCATCGATTTGGTAGGTGAAACCTTTTTCTTTCAGCTTCCGGACAAGATCGAGTTGCTGAGGAATATATTCTGTCGCTTTAGTGATGTGTTCGGGAGCAATAAGATTCAGTCGTTTCATACCAGTGATGAAATCATTGCCGTAAAACGTCGCGACATCCCATGCTGTTTTGCCTTCACGACGGGCACCTTTTTCAAGCTTGTCTTCCCCGTCGTCAGCGTCACTGACGAGATGCCCAACATCAGTGATATTCATAACTCGATCAACAGAAAAATCGTTAGCAATCAATGTTCGTACTAATGTATCCCAGTAGATATATGCCGACCAGTTGCCGACATGAAGGTAATCATAGACAGTCGGGCCACAGGTATATAGCTTAACAGTATTGTCGGATTTGGGCGCGAATACTTCAGTTTTTTTGGTGAGTGTATTATGCAGTTGGAGCGTCATAGTCGTGTAAAGCCTTGTCAGTTGCGGTTACTAGTTCTGAAACAATAGTATCGTAATCTTCGTATGCACGGAAGCCACTGGCATATTTGTGGCCACCACCACCAAAAAATCCTGCAACTTGTTCGGCAATTGGGATGTTTGCCCTTAGTTTACCGGTTACTTTGCCATCAGGATAGGTTTTGATAGCGACACCGATTTCGACACCTTCAACCAGACGCATTTCGTCCAGCACAAGGACGCTTGGATTGTATTGGTGGCTGTATTTTTGAATATCTTCCCATGGGATATGGACGATCGCTAATTTTCCACCCAAAAGATACTGAATTCTCCCGATCAATTCGCCTTTGTAGGCCAGAATTTCGGGTGACTTTTTCATGAACTCACGTCGACGAGCTTCGATTGCTGGTACCGATGCGCCTAAATCGGTTAGCATTCCGACGATAGCAAAGGTACGAGACGATACGTTCTGGGTTGTCAGACCCAGGCTATCAGACAGTATGCCGACGAGCATATTTTCAGCTGCTTGTTGGTTGATTGTCCAGTTTGCTGCGACCGCTAGTTCGTACAGTAGTTCACCAGTCGCAACGGCGCTACTGGCTAGCATAGTGTGTTCAAAACTGAGATTTGAATCGGTCGTGTGGTGATCGATGACCAGTACGGGATGTGACTCAAGAAAACTTCGGACACCACGTGTTTCGAGCACTTTTGTGATTAAAACGTCGGCACTTGTATCGACGATAATAGCGAGGTCGGCACTGGCGTCAAAATCGTTCACGACCCTGTCCCAGCCAACGATATAGCGCATGTAGGTCGGTGTTTCGATTGGACAGTATAGGATGACTTCTTTGCCAAGGTCGCTCAAGATTTCTTCGAGCGCTAGTGAACTTCCAAGTGAATCACCATCAGGATTTTCCGCCTGGATGACGATAATTTTTTTTGCGCTAGTAATACATTGAATTGCAGGAGTAAACATTCCTTTTATTGTACCAGAAAAGCAAAACGCCCGCTCTTCTATGATGGAGCAGGCGTCTTACGAAGTGTTCCTTTGAACGAACGAACGCAGCATTGAACTGCCCCTTTCGCCCGTTCAAAGGATTAAAGCTCTCGTCTTCCCTCAAGCGCATGGCTTAAAGTAATCTGATCGGCATATTCTAGGTCGACGCCGACGGGGATGCCACGTGCTAGTCGGCTCATTTTGACAGTAATCCCATGATCTTTGATATATCGCTGCAAAAATAATGCAGTTGATTCGCCTTCGACACTGGCATTGGTTGCAATAATAATTTCTTCGACATCATCATCGACGAGTCGCTTAATCAGTTCGGGGATATGTAATTTTTCTGGACCGATACCGTCAATGGGGGAAATAGCTCCGCCGAGTACATGGTAGGTGCCATGAAATTGATTTGTTCGTTCCAGCGCGACGATATCGAGCGGTTCTTCGACAACCGCAATTAACTTTTTATCACGATCAGGATCACTGTATAATGTCGATACGTTTTCGCTGGCATCAATCAGTGCGAATGTGACGGGACATTCTTTGACGCCACTATGAAGCACTTCTATCGTGTGGGCAATCTTACTTACCGCATGACTGTCGGCACGAAGCAAATAATACGCATAGCGTTCTGCCGTGCGTGCACCAACGCCTGGTAAACGCCCCAACTCTTCGATGACACGTATTAATGCAGTTGGGAGTAATTGCCGACTCAAAATAGCCTACAGACCTAGATTGCCGAGTCCACCCATCAGAGGTTTCATCTTTTCTGCAGCGACTTCTTGGGCTTTTGCGAGGCCATCGCGAATTGCAATTTCTAGCCAGTGTTCTAGTTCTTCGATATCATCAAGGTCAACCTGAGCTGGATCAATTTTAATACTTTGAACCTTGAGTTCACCAGTTACTTGCACGACGACAGCACCATCACCTGCTTCGACTTCAATAATTTGCTTTTTAAGATCTTTTTGCGCTTTACGCAGTTCGTTCAACATCTTTACTTGGTCAAATGCCATAATAAGTATCCTCCGTCAGTTTACTCAACATATTATACGTTATTTTGAGCCATTTTTGTAGAGGTAAAAACGATCAGCATCAGCCGACTGACGATCGGTAATGACGAGATCGGGCTCTGCGGTGATAGGTGAGATTTTTTTGGCAGCATTGGTTACAAGTACGGGACCGGTCATTGTAATAGTAGGAGTAACAGTAAGTTTTGAATTGTATTTTGCGACGACATCATAGAACGATTTTTCACCCTGGCTTACTACCAACGTGAGCGTACCGGTTTGACGAATTTGTTTATTGAGTAATTTGATATCTTGTGAAAAATTTCGAGCAATCATTGGGTCATAATGATACCCGTACATGTACCTTTCGACGCCAGAAAGCGTCATGCTAACAACCAGAATTGTGAGTGGGATCAACCCAACAATGCGCGCATACGGGTTTTTCGGAAAGAGTCTATACCAATAGGTTATGAGCGTATAGACACCCATGGCTAGCAGTAAGACCATTGGGACAAATACGATATTCGCATATTGCGGGCTAATAACAACAATTGGGATGATGAATAAAAACCAAGTACTAATGATATAACTTCGCGCGGTGTATTTTGTAGTAAAAAGTCTAAATATACCGAGTAAGATAAGTGCCATCGATCCCATGCCGTACACGGGACTCATGACGACTCCCGAATGAGGTACAGTAAAATCAAAGTACTGCTGGTAAAGAAGAACGAGATTGTCAGTGAGCGACGGCCACTTATCTGGTATGCCGATGAGTGTTAGTCCGGTATATGGATTTTTAACGATCGCGTAGATAAGAGGTGCGATAATGATAATCCCTAAGGTTGCTGCAACTGCAGTCCTGGTTGGCGAAAGCCGTCGAACGAGATAGCGTAGATGCGGATGAAGGATGGCTGCAAGTCCCATGGCAATAAAAATGTAAATACTCAGTGGTGTATATAAGCTTAATGCCGCCAGCAGAAAAAGAAGTATTTTCCATACGATCAAAAACTTCGCGTGGCGTGCAATCATCGTTGCAGCCAAAAGGATCCATACGGGATAGAAAATATACAAAATTCCGGCTGTTGCGCTTTGGGCCACAAACAAGAATTGGCCTGTCGTAATAACCAAAATGATGGTGATAAGTGCCACATTTTGCCGAAACCAGATCATGAGTAGTGGCAGCAACCCAACGATTGCCAGAAAACCAAGCATTAGTGAGGGCAGTTTAATACCGAGCATCGTCACGCCAAACAGTGAAAAACTTGCTTTTTGCAGAAGGCTGAGAGGTAGGTTGACGATCATAGCAGGATCAAAATGATCGTACGACACCAGACTTGCTTTGATACTGGCGTTCATTTCGCCGTTTGTCAGACCACCCGGTGAATAAAGTCCGGCAAGAATAAGCAGGATACCTAGAATAACGCCAACCAGTGTATATCCTAGTATATAGCGCCATCGATACAGCAGAAATTCGGTGACTAGCCTTGTCATAAATTACTTACGATTATATCACGTTACTCGCTGCGCTTGTCGAGTGACATGAATCGCAGTCGTTCAGGGTGGAAGTACAACTCGACTTTACCGGTCGGACCGTTACGATGTTTGGCAATAATTAGATCGGTGATATTTTCGCGTTCTGTTTCGGGATTATAGTAGGCTTCACGGTAGATAAACATGACAATATCGGCGTCTTGCTCGATCGACCCTGATTCACGCAGGTCGGACAGTTGAGGGATTTGCGGACTGCGGGATTCAACCGAACGTGATAGCTGTGACAGGCCAATCACGGGTACGTTCAGTTCACGGGCGATGAGTTTTAGTCCACGCGAAATCTCACTTACTTCTTGGACACGGTTACCATTACTATTGCCACTTCCCTGCATCAGCTGGAGGTAGTCAACGATAATGAGGCCGAGTGGCTGTTCGTGTGCAGCACGACGTGCTTTCGTACGCATTTCAAGGACACTGACACCAGGCGTATCGTCAATAAAAATTGGTGCTTCAGCCATTTCACCCATAGCTTCGGATAATTTTGAAAAGTCATCATCAGATAAATTACCAGTACGAATATTCCACGCATCGACTCCTGATGCGTCGGCCAGCATGCGGTCGACGAGCTGTTCCTTGCTCATTTCCAAGCTAAAGAAAAGCACTGGTTGTTTTGCCACTGTTGCAATATTGTAGGCCAGATTGGTAACGAGCGTCGTTTTCCCCATAGCAGGTCGAGCTGCAAGGATGATAAGGTCGGATCGCTGCAGGCCTGCCGTCATATTGTCCAGATCACGCCAACCGGTTCGGACGCCGCGAAGTGCCCCTTTGTTGCGGTGTAATTCTTCCATACGGTCGAAACTTTCGGTCAGAATACTTTCGATACTAACGAGATCTTGTTTGAGTGTTTGGTCGCTGACGGCGAATAATTCAGCCTCAGCCTTGCCCAGTAGTTCCTGTGCGGTGTTGTCTTCGTCGTAGCCAAGTTCTGCGATTTCGGTACTGGCTTTGATTAAACGACGACGAACTGCTTTAAGCGACACCATTTCGGCATACGCTTCGGCATGAGCAGCAGTCGGAACATAATTTGTTAGTTCGGTCAGATAGGCCGATCCGCCGATAATTTCAAGCTCATCCTTTTTCTTTAGTTCGTCAGTGAGCGTTAATAGGTCGACGGGTCGATGGTGTTCGTATAAGCGCATCATGCCACCAAAAATAAGTCCGTGACGTTTGTCGTAAAAATCTTTTGGCGTCACGTGTTCGGAAATATCAGCAAGCGTTTCTTCGTCAATCAAAACAGCACCGAGCAAACTCATCTCGGCGTCAACGTTTTGTGGAGGAACTTTCCCCGCGACAACTTCCTTAGCTGGCATGACCTTCTACTGCAACCTCTTCTCCTCCACCCATAATAGCAGCAACGGCCGCTGCTTGGCTATCTTTTGGTGGTATGGCGGTCGGCACGATTTCGATTGTTACGTCGACCGCACCGATTGCTTCGAGCGCTGTCATAAGGTTAATACGATGTTTTGTGTCATCAAGTTTGGTTTTGTAGAATTTGCTGTTGGTATAGATGGTGAGTGTTTGGCCATCGTATTCATGGGTGCATTTTATAAGGACGCTATAAACGGCGACAAAATGAGTACGCGTATGTTCGATGAGTGATTGCCAGTTAAAGTTGACAGGAGGTTTCGTTTTGTCATGGTCGCCTCTTCGGTCAGAACTTTTCATAGTACTGCTTCCCGCTACTTTCGACTTGAGCCCCGGCGTCGGGTCGGAAATGGGGTCCAGGCTACTGCTCAAAGTACTACCCGAGCGGCTCGCCGCTGGTTCAGCTGGTGTCATTTCGGGTTTCTTTTTGGTCGCCTGTTTTGCGAGCTCAACTAGTGGTGCGCTGATGACTGAACTTGGCACTGATAGCGCAACGGTCTTGGGTTTTGGTACTGCATGGGACGCCAGGACGGTCAGGAGTTTGATGCGTGGTTGGGATGATGAATTCACCGTCAATAATGCATCAAGAAGTGCGATATACTGTGGTTTTTGAACGACTAATGTCCGAATTGTTCGTACCAGTTGCATCCCAAGGGTGCGAGGCTCTATGCCGTCTTGCTCACTGGTATCAAGCACTGCAATAATTTGACCTAAATCTTTGCTGTCGTATGCATCTAATAGGTTTTTTATAGTTGTTGCCGGTGCAAGTCCTAAAATATGCTCGACTAATTCGCTATTAATCCCTTCTTTATCATCGGCCAGACTACTGAGTTGGTCTAGTAAACTAATACTGTCACGGAAACTGCCATCACCATGAGCGACGATAAGTTCGATCGCACTGTCGCTAATTTTCATTTTTTCTTGTTTGGCGATATATTTCAAGTGAGCGATCGCATCAACGGTGGCTATGGCGTGAAATCCAAATCGCTGTGTTCGGCTAATGATTGTTGCCGGCAGTTTATCAATATCGGTCGTCGCAAGGATAAAAACAACGTGATCTGGTGGTTCCTCAAGGGTTTTTAGGAGTGCATTAAAGGCAGCTTTTGATAGCATATGCACTTCGTCAATGATATAGACTTTTTTACTCGCCGACACGGGTGCCATTTGAACTTTGTCACGAAGATCACGGACGTCTTCGACACTATTATTGCTGGCGGCATCAATTTCGATAATGTCTAAATGGGTGTGTTCTTCGTCGTATGGCAGCCCATTAATTTCATGGGCCAAGATCCTGGCGATTGAGGTTTTACCGACGCCACGCGGCCCGGTGAGGAGGTAGGCATGGGAAATTTTACCTTGCTTTAATGACCGCGACAAAATATCGGTAACGTGTTTTTGACCGACCACTTCATCAAGCGTTTTAGAGCGATACTTCCGATAGAGCGCCTTAGACATGTTTGTTTCCCCTGCTCATACTGGCAATTATACACGTGATTTTATGCGTATACTGCCGTGATTTTTACGTTTTTGTTTTCACCTCACGAGTGGTAGGGGGTATGTGGTAGTTTGCGCTATGGGCCTGGTCATCTGCAGCGACCCGAGGACTGACGGTTAAAAAGACTGGAATAGTTCGCGAGGACGTGTCCATGACAAATAACTAAAAGAAACCGTCATGGATCGATCCCTGAAAGGGT